>CAVGTL010000009.1:0-30233 GCA_963632005.1 Succinivibrio sp. | reverse complement strand
TTTCACGCCCTGCTTTACCGGAGAGAACATATGCGGTTCAGCTCCCATGCTCTCAAGAAATACCTTCATCATCGGTGAATTTGAGTCATACACCTGACCTCTCTCAAGCTCTGAGCCTGGCTCTGCCAGTTCATTTCCAAAAGGTATGAATGCTACTCGCGGTTTTCTGACACATTTCAGCGTCCTTCTTCCGCTCATGGCTGCAAGCGCTACTTCTTCATATATAAGCTTACGTCCGGCGCACAGGAGCATTTCGCCTTTCATTATAATACTTGCCTTTATACGCACATTAGTATTTGGCTCGATATCCGTGCCTGCCCTGAGTCTCAGCTTTACTCCACCATCCTCAGGAAGTATGCTGACCATCTCATTCTCTATGACAGCATCAAATTCATCAGGAAAATCATTTTCTGAATCTACTCTCACATAATCACGACCGTACTTCCACGATAATGTGTCCGGCATGATATGTCTGCCGGTATCTTCGTTTATAAAATCAGAAGATCTTACCGCTATGCCGCTCCTTGCCGCTGCCCGGTTTACCGGTATCGAATATTCAGCATAAATATTTTCTGCAAGCACTCTGCCTGCACATTCTTCTATAAGCACATCCTCTGTCTGAAGTTCTACAGTCCATAGATCGTAAAGAGCTGATAATGCCTCTTGTTTAGTTATAAGATCCATTTTTCTAATGATCACCTCTATGGGTAACGCCGCCGGGCGGCGCCTCTTTCATTAATTATTTATTTATCTGAGCTGTCGCTGCTGCCTTCGCTGTCATCAGCTCCGGCTTTATTACTGTCATCGACTACGAATGTCTTTCCGGTGTTCGGGTCTTCTATAGCTGTACCGAGATTATCGTAATTGCTTGCAGCTGCGTTGCTCTGGTCTATCGCCTCATCCTCGTCAAGCTCTATGAGCTCTGTCTGGTCGATGATATTTACAACATTGTTAAGATCTATATTCCACAATATCATTATTGCGATCATCAGACCGCAGGCGAATACCATCATTACATCGAACATGTTGCCGACGCCATCCATAGGATTTATATCCTCACCACGCTGACGTCTGCGTCTGCTGCTGCGTCCGTAGAGACGCCCTCTCTGTCTGCTCATTTAGTTTTCGTCTCCTGTTCCATCGCCAGCTGCGCCTGACGAGCTGTCTCCTCCCTGTGCGGAGCTGTCGGCTCCGGCATTGCTGTTGCTGTCGTCTGCCGGTTTTATCACGTATATCTTTCCTGTTTCAGGATCCTGATATACCTGTCCCATGTCCTGATATGCATCATCCTGTCTGGCCTGGAGATTATCGAGGTCGACATTCCAGAACATGATTATCGCTATCATGAGCCCGCATATGAAAACGAGCATTATATCGACGAGGTTGCCGACGCTTTCCATTGGGTTTACAGTCGGCTTTGAGCTGCCGCGCCTGCGGCGTCCGCCTCTGCCGCGTCTTCCGCGATCAAGCCTCATATACTACGCCTCCGCTTCTGCTTCGTTTTCGAGAATGAATTCCGAAATAGCCTCACTTGCTGACATGTCGTTGTCATACCAGCGGCGGCGTATGTGTGATATTACGAAGCATACAGCTGCTGCGATCATACCTGCGATAGTAGTATCGAATGCGATGGCGAGCGACTGTGAAAGTGTCTCTGTATCACCCTGACCGAGAGCTACGATACCAGGACCAAGCGGGATGAGTGTACCGAGAAGGCCAAACATAGGGCCGATCTTCTGAACTATGTCAGATACACTGTTGCACTTGTCGCAGTAAGCGCTCTCATCATCAAGAAGCTTCTGCGCGAATGCAGATCTTGCATTTTCTTCCATTGTTTCGCCTGCATCGATCATTTCTGTAAACATCTTCTTCTGACGCTTGAGGATCTTTGCGTTATTTATCTCTTGCTTCATCTGTTCAGGCTTCATGCCGTTGAGTCTTTTGAGCAGCTCAGGTATATCTTCCATTACCTTTCTGCGTTCTACTATGAACTCTACTATAATGTCGCCAAACTGCCATACTGTAGCTACGAGTAAGAGCAGCAGCACTATGATGCACGGATCATTGAGCGCCTGTCCTATAACGTGTAAAATTCCTGAAATCGATAAGTTTTCCATTTAATAACTCCTTTTATAACTTAGCGCCAGTGCCATTGCTGGCTCTGACGCGCCAAGATCCCCCGCCTGTTCAGGCGCGGCTCTTTTCTGACTTTCAGCTGCACATTGTCATGTGCAGTGCATCATGTTTTTTCCAATACATTCTAACATAAATAAACTTAGTGATAGTTAAAAACATCTAAATCTACCGTTCTGATTTTTTACAAAATCAAATTAAGTGTTACGTATAATGCAACACCTTTCGACCGTAAAACATGTTTTTATAGCACATTACGACATGATATGCATATAACATATCTATGTCACATGTTTTCATCTAAACAAAAAAATATAGACGGGAAATGACCGAATCGCATATTTCTCCATCGTTGTCATTCTCCGTCTGTATTAAACAATATCTGTATTTTTATCTGCTGCGGCGTATCCTGTGAACGGCCGCTGCTGCAACTATAGCTATTATCATAAATACTACAGCTATCAGACTTACAGGGTTTTCCTCCACAGAGTGTCTGATGACCTCAAACACAGTCTGTGACTTTGCCTGATCAGCCTGCTCAGGCTCGCTCTGCTCCTGTTTCTTTTCCTCATTACGAGGACTGTCTGCATTATCAGGCGCTGCCTGCTGTGCAAGCTCAGCCTCAGCATCAGGTTCGTCTGTTTCAACATCAGAAGCATTCTGCGCCGTCTGCTCTATCGGCAGCGTCAGAGTTATCTGTTCATCAGGCTCTTCGCTTATAACAGGTACAGTCGGCTCAGGGCGCGCCGGCGCGCCGCTGTCATTCATGCCGTCTCCGTCATTTCTGCCGGTCGCGTCTTCATTCGTACCGCTTCCGCCGTTTCCGTTGCCTGTAGAAGTGCTGCCGGAACTGCTGTGATGATGTTTCGAATCCGAAGGCTTTTGCTGCTCATCGTCCTTTTTATCTTCATCAGGCTCGATGACTTTTTCTTCTGTTATAGATTTGAAAACATTGGCATCTATCTTCAGATCGTATCCTCCAAGTTTATACTCACCTGTTCTGCCAAGTACATCAAGCGACTGCGAATGATACGTATCCAGCACATTACCATCCATATCACTTATACTTACATCGTATGTGCTTATAACACTGTATTTATCATATTCTCCATCTTCTTCCAGTCTATTTATCAGCTCGTTCAACGCAAAGTGAAGATCACGTGAATATTCACGCCACTGAAGTGTCCCGCTTCCATACATATACAGAGCTGCAGCATTACTGTTTTCAGGAGTATTTTCTGACACATTATCAGTATCCTGACCTTCATTTATCTCTTCTCCGTCAGCAGCTGCTGCGCCGCCATATGCTCTTACTACGATCTTTCCTACATTGATATTTATGTAATCCTTTGTTTTATCGTATGAAACATTCTGATCGGTAGATTCATCAAATGTTGCTTCAATACGGTAAATACTGTCAGAACTCAATACTGGGCTGGTATAATTGTCAGCGTCTCGCACAAATACGTAAGTATCGCTGTTTTCACTGTCGGAGCTTAAAGCTGCTTTTGAAGAATTACCGGGCTTCGTATTCATACTGAACCTTTTAGCATGCTCCTTCTGAGTGCCGCCACGTGTTTCAAGATCCCAGGCTACTGTTCCATCAGCAAACTCTGCAGCAGTTTTTACTGCAGCTGTAGCTGCTTCATCGCTCATATGTGCGTCTGACGTGCATACAACGCTGTCATCAGCCGTGCCGAAATAACAGTTTTTTACATCAGCATCATCAAGATCCCCGCCGCAGAACATTCCCAGTGAAGCACCCCTATCCGCAGAAAAAATACTTCCAAACCAGTAAGTGCTGTCTATTACAGCCTCACCAGCCTCCTTGTCCTGCATTGCTGATTTGTCGTATATCGCATCTACAATACTGTTTCCTGCAGCACCTGCTATGCCCCCAAGATATTCATATGCACCTGTAAGATCTGCAGTACTGTAACAGAAGTTTACTGTACCTGATCTTAAAACGCCGACAACTCCACCGATAGCTGCAGCTCCCGAAACACTTCCGCCCGCATAGCATGCATTTGTAACTGATGTATACGATTCACCGTCACCTCTGCCACCGTACATGATACCTGCTATCCCTCCGGCGGCTCCCCTGCCACTGAGTTTTCCGTCATATATGCACTTTTCAATGCTTACATTACCGTCTTCCAATGTCATTTCTGCTGCTATACCGCCTGCGTAATTCTTTACACTGTTTTTGCCTGTGCCTGTATCTGAAGTAATATCAGCATTCACTGAACAGTTCGTTACAATGGTCGCACCGCCATCAGGCTGTGTCTTATCACTGTCTGCATCTTCGCCCTTTTCTCCCGGATCTTCATCCTCATTTCCAGAAACACCGGGAATTTCTGAAGCTGCGCTGACCAACCTGTACACTATACCACCGGCACTGCCTGATGCAGATATACTTACATTTTTATCCACTAAGCAGTTATCCACCTTGCCACTGTTTTCTCCGATAATACCACCGTATGAGCCGTTAAAGCTTATGGAAGAACCGCTCATAAGCGTACATCTGCTCACTACACCGTTCGTACTGTTCACTCTGACGAATGAACCTCCGAAACCATTACCTGAGCCTGTCCTGTGAATACTGAGTTTTAACGTACAATTTTCTATCGTACCATGGTTAGTATCACACAATACAGCAAACTTTGCTGATGACGATACAGTTCCGCCATCATAAACTATATTTATATTTCTTACTTCAGCGCCATTTTTCAATTCTCGGAACAGTGCTGTCATATTTCCGGTTGAAGTGAACTGTTTTGTATTCAATGTCAAAGTATGCCCCTGACCATCCAGTATGCCGTCAAATGACGATATCACAACAGCATCTTCAAGCGTTATGTCTTCATCAAATGTTATAGTCTGACCTTTATATGACATACCATCCTGTATAGTCCCAAGTAATTTCTGAAACGATTCACCACCCGATATACTTGTAACTCCACCTGAAGAAGACGGTCTTTCAGCAGACACATGCTCCCAGTGAGCATACAGCGTCATACTGTCATTTACCGGCATATCAAAATTCCATGCTTCCCCACCTTCAGGTTCAGTGAACCATCCAATGAAATTATGTCGTGTTATCGTGCCGTCATCATTTGAGGTAGAAGTCCATAAAGGAGCTTTCTGTTCATCCACTGTGCTGCCAGTATACATCCTTATAACAAGTGGCCAGTCACTGACATCCTCATTGCCTTCATAGCCATTCAAATCAAACGTGATATCGCATTGCTTTATCCATCCTGCATAAAGCGTCATATCCTTAACAAGTATAGCATTTCCGTCAACAGGAATACTGCACATTCTGTCAACATACCATCCTGTAAATTCAGCAGGCCCATCAGAATATTCCGGAGCATCCTCGTCATATATCGCTTCTGACATAAATGTTCCGTACGCAATACTCATAATGTCACTCGTCGTGCCGGCGTCACCGCCGAAGCAACCACCATTGCCATCGAACGTGATACTTACCTTTTCATCAGCCTCTGCTGCTGCATAAGTCAGTACTTCGCCACTCATCTGATCTGCTTCCGGTGAACATGTCAGTATAAGTCCATCAGTTGCAAATTTTTTTGTAGAGGCACTGAACACAGTCCTTCCCATGCTATCCTTTATAAATGCGTAGGCCAGATCGACCGAATGTTTTATATCACTGCTGTCACTATCATCATCCGCATCATCCGGTACAGCAACCAACTCGATAGTTTTTCCCTTTACGTAATAATAATTTATAACATTATTTTTCAAAGTCGAATTATTATCATTTTCACTGTCGTTCTCGACCTTTTCACTGCCTACAACGCCGGAATTTTCAGCATCATCGCTGCTGTAACGTGCGGTAACATCAATTCCTGATGATATGCTCATAACGAGCCTGTATACTGCTCCTGATGTTCCTTCTTTCACAAGATCAGGATGTGACTCGCCCTGTGTCCATGTTTCACTGTTTTTCTGAGTTCCTGATGCGGTATTCAGCTTCCATGCAACTCTTCCATCATTAAAAGCATCGGCAGTCGCGATCGTCACACCTGATGCCTCAGCTTCTCCTGTTTCAGTGACATCACTGCCCGTACTGCCGGTATCATCTGAAATACACCCTTCAATTGCAAAGCAGTTATACGCTATTCCGCCTATAACATCTGCCCTCTGAGTACCATTTACCGCTCCTGTGTTAAAGCATCCGGTCACTGATGCTTCACCTGCATCTATACCTGCAGCTGCACCTTTTGATGATATGCAGCCTGTATTATACGAATCTCTTACAGAAGCTCCGGCTGCTCCGCAGCCTGCTATCCCCGCTGCTGATGCATCTGCACCTGTATTTACAGATACATCTGAAACAGCGCGCTCTATCAAAGCGCCATTCTCTGCAGAACCTGCAACGCCGCCGGCATTACCATTTAATATTGAAATATTACCATTTACATTTATATTGGATGCCTTTCCGGTAAGAACGCCCGCCAAAATACCTGCATCAACGTCGGTACTGCCTGATATATCAATGCTTCCTTTAAGTGTCACATTTCTTATCTCACCTGATGCATATCCGAAAAGACCTGCAGCAGTGCCGCCGGTCAGATCATCATCCGTAACTTTCAGGCCTTTGATGCTTCTGCCATGGCCATCAAATATACCTCGAAACGGTGTCTCCAATGTTCCGACAGGCATCCAGCCTGATAGTAACTTAGTATCGTTGTTTCCGCTTCCGTTCTGATCTTCTGCCGTATCTTTTCCATCATCGACTTCATTACCCACACTGCTGTCATTGTCATTGTCTGCTCCATCCAGCTCCGACAGATCGATATCGTTTATGAGCGTTACTGTTTTTCCTGCAAAATCCGTCTGTGAAAGGACAGCACTCCTTACAGTACCGTCTTCTATCGTAACAGTCATCTCATCTTCCGGAAGATCTGTTCCGTTTACAAGGTTTGCAAAGCCTTTCAGGGATGCCGCATCGGCCACAGTATAGGATGATGCCCCTGTTCCGGCACTTATGTACCAACTGTAATCAGCGCCTTTATACACCGTTTCAGTATATTTTATTTCTATATTCATCTCTTCATACGCTGTTTCGGTGTATTCTTCATTTATATCTTCATTGTCTTCGTCAGAGACATCGAGTGCAAAAACTCCACTTAAAGGCTGCAGCATTAAAAGCGCGCACATCGTTGCACTCATTATCTTTCTGCCGAAGTAAGATCCATCTTTTTTGATTTTTATTTTATTTTTCATGCATCCTTTCAATTTAATTATCCGCATAAACCAGACCTCCTGCACTCTCTGAGCTTCCGCCATACTACCGCAGTGACGCGGGATGTAAAGCAGTATTTATTTCATACAGATATTCACTTTATAAAGCAAAAGGACAACCTCAGGCTGTCCTTCTACAGTATTTTATATTATAATTTGCGGTCGATCATTATGCAGTCTTGCTGTTCTCGAGATAGCGCATCATCATAGCAGCTACCTGAGCTCTGCTTGCATTGCCCTTAGGATCAAGAATAGTCGCATTTCCGTTACCTGTTATGATACCGTTTGCTGTAGCCCACTTTACTGCATCCTGAGCATATGCAGAAACTGAAGAAGCATCACTGAAGTTGTCAAGTGTGCCTGTTACTGCAGGTGAACCTGCATATCTGTAAAGCATCAGTGCAAGCTGTTCTCTTGTTATACTGTCAGTCGGCTTAAATGTGCCATCACTGTAGCCTGTAACGATACCCTTCTGAGCTGCCCAGCCTACTGCCTTTGCATACCAGCTTCCTGAGGCTACGTCCTTCATTGAAGAAGCTGCTGCATCAGGTTTGCCTGCATGGTTGTAGAGTATCTGAGCAAGCATGGATCTTGTCAGCTTTGCATTAGGATCGAACTTGTCAGCGCTTACACCTGACATGATATTGTTTTCAACTGCATATTTTACTGCATCATAGTACCATGAGCCTGCTGCTACATCAGTGAATGACATCTGCACTGCGTCTGCCTTTGCAAATGTTGCTGATACAGTTACTGCCTTTGCCGGCATAGTGAAGCTGTATGTTCCATCGCTGTTCTTTGTTACTGCTATATCGTTTCCGGCAGCATCTTTTACTGTAACGCCTGAAACAGTGTAACCGTTATCAGGTGTAGCTGTTACGATAACTGTTGCACCCTCTACTGTATTTGTAAGATTTGTGCTTACCTTTCCACCTTCAGAAGCTGCAGTACTTATAGAATAGAAATTTCCAATGCTTCCTGAACCGATGCTGCTTGTCTTTGCATCAGTATCCCAGTTGTCAAGACCTATGAATGCACATTCTTCATCTTCAAATTCTGATCTGTAAGTCTTGTAATAGCTCTTGCCCTTCTTGAGCTGGTTAGCGATCTTTGATGAGCTGTAATTATCAGAAAGCTTTGCAGTTATGCCTGCAGGCAGGATAGTTCCGGCGAAGTTAGTCTGTACTACCTTTCCAAGACCGTCTCTGTCTGTAATGTGGCATAAATGCTCATAGAAATACGCACAGAGTTCTACAGGATCTATATCGATAACATCACTGTAAAGTGAACCTATGACATATGCATAACCCATAGCATTTTCTACAGAGTTCATAGTCATACCGTACATGCTTGCCGGTGTATTTGAAATTATTACACCCTTGTAGTCAGAATCACCGAATGAATCAGTAAGAACATCCTGTGAAATATCCTCATTATTGATAGTAATGATAGCATCCGCCTGGAGGAGCTGATCCTTTGTTACTTTAGTTCCATATTCTTCACAGAGGTTTTTTGTTACTGTCATAGAATACTCGTATGCTCTTACCATAGATGTAGCTGACTGTGAGCCATCATCTGCTATATCGTATGTATCATCACCATTTATTTCTGTAACTACAGCGACCGTTTTCTGGCCGAGACCCTTTGCTGCGAGCTCTTCACGAACATAAGAGATCACGCCGTAAACATAATCTTCATAGTCACTTGCGATGTTCTGGACATTTCCGTAACGAGTAGTCTTGTTTGTCTTTTTCTCTACTTCAGTGATCGCATCAGCAAGTGAGTGTACAGTTGCTATCATATCCTTTATAGTAGTCATCTGATACGAAACGAGCTGAGGATCGTAATTTTCATCACCATTCTGATAATATTCACTGTCCGGTGTAAAGCTGCGGATAGTTGCGAGCTGATCATCATAGCCACTTGTATCACTTCCGAAGCTTTCCTTTGAGCATCCGACAACTACATCAGGACGCTTTGAAAGAGATACGGATACATTACCGTATTCCGCTAATTTTGTCGTATCTGCCTGAGCAGGACTAGCCTTAACAGATGGATTCATCAGAGCATCATCTGACTTTTCAAGTCCGTTTTTATCGGCATAAAAATTGTAAAAATAATTCCAGTAATATGGGTCAGGACTTGAGTTTATACTGCTGCCCCACATACCGAGCGCTGCACATTCCTGTGCCTTCTCAAGTGTTGTAGGCGCTGTGCCGTTTATCATACCAAATCCTGCAACCGCATTTACACCCATCATACCGAGTATAGGTGATGCAGCTCTGTGTGCTGTAGCAGTTATGATATTTTTATTTACAGTCATAGGTTTTTCAGGAGCTGTGTATGTATATCCACCCTGTGTAGTCTCCTGGCTTGAGTCGATGTCATCAGCAAATGCAGGCACTGCCGACATAACGACCATCATTGCCGCTACAGCTACAGCCGTAGCTTTTTTTAATATCTTTCCGGAAATCATTAAAATTTACTCTCCTTTCATAATTTCCACTGTAATCACATCCTGTACAGATCTTTCTGTGCAGATTTTTGCATATTTTATGTGTACTTATATTCAAATCAAACCAAAATCAACTGCTAACGTTTTTACTGTTTAAAACATATAAATACAAATAAAACTGCTTGATTATATTATCGCTATCAATTAAACTTGTCAAATTATATTGTTATAAATTATTATGCGTTTTTTGCAACCCCCCGACTTAAACCGATTTATGCAACACTGTACAAACAAGCAACATATTATATGTATACATAATACATTCATTTTCTTCATCAAGGCATTGATCATCAATGCTTTTGAACACATCCGCGCGCCGGCGCGCCAACGAAGGCGATTTAATATTTACACGCGCGATATTTCAATGTAAAATCAATATGATCAATAAACATGGATACAATGTACAAATGAAAGGTCATTAATTTTATGGATTTCAGACAGCTCGAGGCCTTCTGCGCCATCATCGAATGGGGCAGCTTTTCAGAGGCCGCAAAGAAGCTTTATATAACTCAACCGACTATAAGCAACCACATGAGGATGCTCGAAACAGAGCTGAACACGAGCCTGATAAACAGGACGACAAAGACTATGACAGTTACTCAGGACGGGCGCAGGTTCTACAAATACGCGCGCGGCATGCTCGACATGCGCGACAAGGCGGTGTCTGACTTCAGCCGCAGCGGCTCGCGCCGCATACACATGGGCGCTTCGTCAGTGCCTTCGGCGTTCATACTGCCGGAGATAATGGCAGAGTACAAAAAGCTCCATCCCGACGCGTATTTTGAGATAATACAGTCTGACAGCGTAGGAATACTGGCGAATATGCAGTCAGGGATAATAGACGCAGCGCTCGCGGGAACTCCGTGCCAGGACGATGCGTTCGAGTGCGTACCTGCATTCCGCGATGAAATGGTGCTCGTGACACCCGACAACGAGCACTACCGCGCGCTGCGGGACGCTGCGCGCACGCTCCGCTCCGACGGTGACGGCGGCTACAACAGCGACAACTGCGCCGTAGAAGATCTGGAATACGATTACGATATAACGGAGCTGCTGCTTCAGCCGTTCATACTTCGAAAGGACGGCTCTGCCATACGCCGCGAGATACTTAATTATCTGAGCAGCATCGGCATGTCAGAATCGCAGCTCAATATTACATCGCAAATGAACGATATGAAGTCAGTCATAGCCAGCATCGCATGCGGCCTCGGAGTTTCGATACTTTCGCGCTCCATAACAAAAACGCTGCCTCGCGGCAGCGTCCTGACGTTCCCTCTCGGCCGCAACGGCGACCCCGTATACCGCACATATTACCTGATCTACAGGAAGAATCTTACGGGCGGTTACATTAAGGATTTTATTGATTTTATTATGGAATACGCAGAAAAGCGCTACAGACAGTAACATCGTAACATATTGATCTCAAATATATCTCTCAAGGTCCGCTTCAAATCACACATAGCTTTAAAGCATGAAAAACGGGAAAGAGCGTTCTTATATAAAATAAGAGCTCAGCACTTTCCCGTTTTATGTATCATTTGATCTAAATTACATAAATCTAAAATTCCAGCTCCTCTTCAGCCTTATTGTAAATTTCGATCTGATTTTCTATATCTATCTCATTTACTATCCAGCCTCTCAGCATACATGCTTTTTTAAAGTCACTTATGCGATTCTTTCCGTTCATTTCCTTCAAAGTTATGACTACCCCGAAAGAAAGCCCGCGGCCGTTTTTTTCCTTCAATCTTTCCTTGGTTTTTATGCTCAGCCCCCACATGCCTGCACCGTATACCTTGCGCGGCACCGCGCGAGATTTTAATTCCTCGCTTATGAGCTTGACATTATCCCACTTTCTGTACAATTTACGCGCTTCAGGCTCGTACAAATGACTCCCGCCCTCGTCACCCTGTGAGTTTGAGTTTATACTTTTTATTACTGTTCTGTTATTTTCTTCTTTTACTCTGCCAAAGTGAATATCCATCTCTGTGCTCGTATAATCAACACCATGATCCCTGATACATTTAGGAAAATAACACAATGTAGCTCTTGCATAAAACGGCTGTTTATCGTCATACACAGGTATCGGTATACGATACGTATATGTTTCATATGCATCCGTCGTTCCCGTCATCACAAAACGTATCTCATCGTCAGCCGTCTTCACTATGTCCTCTATCCTGCGCGGAACTACGCCGTACCCCACTGAGCACGAAACGTCATCCCTTCTGTTCCATCCTGCTGCCGCATCTATTATCAAAGCTTTGGCAGCTTCACGCGAAAAGCCCAGCGTACATATCAGATATGCCATCTTGCGCGATATCCACGGAGCTGAAAATGACGTTCCCTTTACAAAGCCCTCTCCCATAGGAGTGCATACATGCATAGCCTCTCCTGTATCGCCGCCGTAATAACTTATGTCCGGCTTATGGAAAAATGAAAGAACAGGACCAACCCTGTGATATGATGCAGGACTCCCATCCATTTTCACGGAATTGACAACTAATGAATTTAACGAATCCGCAGGAGCGCCTATAGGCACGTCCTTATGTGCCGGATCACCATCGCCGTTAGTTCCCGCTATGACAAATACAACGTCATATTCGCTCTGTATCCTGTCCAGCTCCGCCGCTTCGGGAGAAATAAAATCAGGCTTTACAGGCAGCACAGAGCCGAGAGAAAGATTCCATACTTTAATGTCACGATTCTGAGATACAGCTTTCTTAATAGAGCGCAATACAGAATATGAACTGAACCTGCCTTTCTTTGCAACGCCGAAATGTTTTACCCTGAATCTTCCGCATCCGTCATCAAGACCGGGATTTATAGCAGGTCCGTCAACAATAATAGATGATACTTCTGTTCCGTGTATATGGTCGTCAGGCTCTATCTCTATATCGTCATCCAACATACTTTCATAAGTTACCCATTCACTGAAATACACCTGATCATAAAACGGTGTATCTATGACTCCTATCACAGGTTCATTTTTCGGCGCAGGGATCTGCATTATTCCATTATCCGACGCGGTATACTCCTCAACAGGTATATCGCGCAGATCGCACACCTTCATTGCAATAAGATACGGAGCATTTTCCTTTAACAGGGCTATTTCATCAGGGCGCAGCAGCAACGTAGTTTCGTCTATCTGTTTCGCATTGATATAATCTATACCTATCGCACGGAACAATTCCTCTGTTTTTACGTCTGTCTTATACAATGTCACTATAGAATCTACATCCTCGTCATCTGTTACCGTATCTACCGTAAACTTTTCAATATAAAATACATCAACTATCGCATTTATAAAGTTTGTTTTTGCCAGAACATCGCCGTATTTATAATTTTTCTTTCCGCTGTGAAGCGCCTCTATATCCGAGTAGCTTATCCGACCACCGTAATCGTCATCTATTATTTTTTTTATACACGTCAGGCGTTTTTCCGTATCCTCCATATCATTCATTTTCACATAATACGTAAATACATGCTTTATATTCGGAGCCGTTCCCGAAAACCTCGCGCCCCTTATACATTCATTCGGATCAGATATATTCGTACAGAAAAGAGCACTTATCCTGTTACTTTTTGCCACTACACTCGTATAGTAAACACTCACAAGAGCTCCGTTTATCAGCGTATGCCCTCGCCAATATTTAATTAATGAATTAATATCATTTATAAGATCGGAGATATGACTGCTTTTAACATATCCGCTCACAGGAAGATTGCGCCTGCCTCCGCCCGACTTTCCGCTCTGCTGTTCAAAATGACCTTTTAACTGAAGTATATTATTCATTTATTCTCCTTTCAGATCACGCGATACCTGACTTTTGGATATTCCGGTCAATATCTCTATCTCTCGCAAAGTAAAGCCCTTTTCATGCAGCGTCAGTACATCGTGAGGTT
The DNA here is from genome assembly GCA_963632005.1 of Succinivibrio sp. Classification (GTDB taxonomy): domain Bacteria; phylum Bacillota; class Clostridia; order Peptostreptococcales; family Anaerovoracaceae; genus CAKQOE01. The sequence goes on along the minus strand of CAVGTL010000009.1, from coordinate 16,411 downwards.
CCGGGCAAACTGCTCTGTAAAGCCTGTTAAGGTAATCAAACTCATCGGCCGGATCGCTGAACGCAACTGCCGATTTTATAATATTTTTTAATTCACCCGGATATGGCAGAGCCGACATCTGCTTTATGATCTTCCTGAATAAACGTATATTTTTTCCTGAGCATTTAAATTTATTTAAAAAGTCATTTAATAATATTTCTGCTATTTCTTCCAGATCTTCCTGCGTATATCTGTTAAAGTCTATTACCGAATCAAAACGCCTTATAAGAGCTCTGTCAAAATGCTCAAATAAATTTGTCGTTGCAAGCACTACTATACGTTCGTCCATTCTGTCAAATTCCTTCAACAGCGTTGACACTGCCCTTCCCATCTCGCGCAGATCGTTTGAATTCGTTCTGTCAAGCGCAAGCGCATCTATCTCGTCAAAAAGAATTATCACCCTTTCAGGATGCGCAAATTCTCTCATCTCTTTAAACAGATCAACTATGTTTTTCTGCGTCTGCCCCAGTCTGCTGTCTATCACCGCAGAAAACTCCACTATATACAGCTCGCGGTCAAGTATCCGCGACACCTGTTTGGCAGTCTCAGTCTTACCCGTGCCGGGCGCACCCTGAAACAGAAATTTATTTATCCCCAGATTTCTGCTGATGGCGTTTATCATACCTAGCACATCCTGCTGTATAGTCTCCGGAAGCGGCATAGGATCGTTTCCCGGCTGTATTTTTTCAAAAAAAGACGATTCAAGGCTGCCTGCCTGCGGTACAAATGTATTTGCATCGGATAACAGCGCCATGATGTACTCCGCCAGTTGATAATCACCCATAAGATCAAATTCCCTCGCGATCTCATACGCTTCATCACGAAAACCGGCCTCATTGTTCTCCGCATGATAACGTATAAGATTTATAATATTCTTTTTCTTCATAACACTGCCTCCGTTTTTACTCTACATTATTGTAATTATAAATTTCTTTGGGACAAAAAACAATATTAAGGGACATTTTTATAATAATAATTATTGTAGAAGACGCAGAAAAGCGCAGGTAAAAAATACCTGCGCTGTGTTATATTTCAAAATTCATATCTTCATATCAGATCTTATATCAGATTTTTATTTCAGTCCTCCCCGTCAAAAAGCTTAAGAAACTCATCTACAGGCACCGGCTGCGAGAAATAGTATCCCTGGAAGTAGTCGCATCCATGTTTTTCCAGAAACTCAGCGTGCTCAGCCGTTTCCACGCCCTCCGCGAGGACCTTCATACCGAGCCTGTGGACCATTTCTATTATAGCTATAACGATATTCCTGTTCTTTTTGCTCTCTCCGAGCTTTCGTGTAAAGCCCATATCGAGCTTTACAACATTAAAATCATAATCACGTATAGTGCTGAACGACGATATACCGCTTCCGAAATCGTCAAGCAGCAGCGTAACGCCCTCCTCGCTCAGCCCCTCAAGGAACTTATTGCCGAGCGATGATATCGCAGCATAAGCCGACTCCGTTACCTCACAGCATATATTACTGCGCATCATTTCGGAACTTCTTGCGTTATCGAGGATCATATTCATGATGTTCTTGTCCATCAGGTCCATTCGCGAAAGATTTACCGTTATCTTTGGAAGCGTAAGCCCCTCAGCTGCACGGCCGGTCAGCAGCTCACATATCGTCTTATATATGAACGTATCGAGCTTTGTTATATATCCGTTTTCTTCAAGAGCCGGTATGAATTTCCCGGGGAGCATTATGCCCTTATCCGCCCAGTTCCATCGAGCCAGCGCCTCTCCGCCGATGATCCTTCTCGACCCCGCCTCATATATCGGCTGATAATAAACAAGTATATCATTGTTGTTTATAGCCTCGTCCAACTTTATGAGCACCCGGCTGGTCTGATCGTAATCCTCGCTCATCTGCTCATTGAACACAGCATACGGCTTCACGTACTGATTCTCTATGTAGCTCTTGGCGATCTTAGCGCGGTCGCACATCTCCGACACCTTCAGGCTGCAATTTCGAGGTATATAATAAACACCGCATCTGCCATAAATATCCATATGGATATTACCCTTGGAATAATACCCGTGAAGCAGCTCCGGCAGCTTGTCAAAATCAACATTCTCAGCATCAGCCAGAGCCACAAATCTGTCTGCCTCGAGCCTTCCGAAAGCAAGCGGCTTCAGGAAGCTGTTCTGCATAGTATCAGTCGCACTGCGCAGCACGCTGTCGCCGACCTCGTAACCGAAAAGCTCGTTTACAGTCTTGAACCTCTGCATATTAAAATACAGCATCACAAAATCCCTGTAAGGATTCCTCTTAAGTATCTCCTCCGAACGGCGAATAAAACCATCGCGCGACAACGCGCCCGTCACAGAATCATTCTCCATTTCTACAGTCATATCATCGACCGTACAAAGTATGATCTTCTTCTCACTGTCGAACCAGTAATAGCTGTATCGCTCAACATCATGAAATACATTATACACCCTGAACGAGTACTGATCCGCCAGATCCAGCCTGTCCATTATATGATCGAGCCGCGTACACTTCTCGTACTCCCGCCTGCTCTTAGACGCTATGCGATTCGCCGCAGTCTGCCTCACCACGTCGTCATACTCAAGCGACGTCTCCGTCTCGACATCTATCTTCGTAAAATTATGAGTCCTGTAATATATGAGCCTGCTGTCCACGTCTATAAGACTGAGATCCCTGTAATCCTTCTGGTACAGTATCTTCCTGATCTCCGTATCTATGTAATTGCGCGTATCGTCCTTCCATATCGCAAAAGACTCCACATGCCCGCTGTACGGATTACAGAACACGCTGACCTCGATATCATACATCTTTTTCCTGCCGAGATCGCTCTTATAGCAATGCCTGAAACGGAAATAGGTGTCACCCGTATCATGCTTCTCAAGCAGCGCCGCCTGATTGAATACACTGTGGAACTCCTCACGCTCATCATCATACACCATATATGGATATATATTTTCATCCAGCCAGCGCGTAACATTCTCATCCCTGACATCGTCCTCCTGCAGCCTGTACTCACCATCAGCATCAGACTTCGCAAGCACATTCAGCAGCCTCGCGTCAGTAACGTCGATATACAGCGCGCAGATCATCTCTCTGTCTCGGCTCATCAGGAAGTTGATACGTTCCTGATATGTATGATCAAAGCTGTACTTATCCTGTTTTACCATATCGTTCTCCATATCGTTCCTCATAATAAGCTTACTTCCCTGAATATTTCATAAAAAATTGTATCCAAAAACAATTATACTCGCTTTTAGCCGTTCTGTCACCAGTTATCCGCGCGGCCTCCGGCCGCCGCACCATCGGGTCGGCGCGCCCAAAAAACAAACAAGCGCGCCTCCTCCCGGCCGCCCGGCGGCCCCACGGTGTGCTCCCGCACAGGGAGTATTCGTTTTATATTAGATTTCCATATTATTACATCATTAACTTAACTTAAATTAAACTGTAATCTGTTGTTAAAGTTTACGTAAACACTGTTTTTTATAACAATAGGATTGCTTTGACCGGACGGTCTTATCGTTGCCGTTATATCGCCTCTGAATATCTGCTTCTCGTTAAATGAACTCAATGGAACATATATATAGTATTCTGTGCCTGACTCAAGCTTCTGGCCGTCTACTACTGAGCCGTTCTTTACGACTACCTTGCCATCGCTCATCCTGTATATTGATTTCGCATAGTAATCAAGTTTCTTTTCTGTCTGCGTATCAGACTTTGAGCTTGCTGTATAGAAGTCTATGGTGACCTTCTTATTTGCAGCTACAGTTCTATCATATATCTTAAACTTAACACGTCTGTACTGAGTAGTATCAGCGCCGCTCTTATTGTTCACGATACTTTCACCGAACGCTCCACCAACTACCTTTTTTATATAATCCACAGGCAGTGTTACGTAATCATAAATTCTGTTTCCTGCCTCAGTTTCAGTAGTCGAAGCATCCCAATCAGTTGACTCGATAGTAACTGCAGAATCGCCTGCACGGTAGGCTGCAATCATTGTATTTGCAAACAGCTTTACCTCATCATCACTGAGGCCCTCCCAGTCGCCCACACCGGAATATGTTATATTTCCCTTGTTATATATATAATAGTTATTTCTTCCGTCGTTATATCTTTTACCGCCGCAAATTCCGGAAAGAGCATACCATACTACTATATCCTCAGACTCAAGATCAAGCTGATAATACTGCGTATGAGTCTGAGCTATACTTATCTCATCCGAACGGCTACCATTTGCCGCAACACCAATTTTATATGGATATTCTGTTATTGGACCCGTATTTACTCTGCTTGCTTTCTTGGTATTATAAGTACCATTCTGTCCGCCCGTAGACCAGTTAGTGTTATCAACACTCGCCTCTATTGTCGAATCCGCATATCCCTGAATATACTGCGAATATTTGTTGTGATAATAATCCTTATTCTGTTCCTTACGCTCAGCTACAGTAAGAGATACCCCAAAACGGTCCATACCGAGCAGATTCCTTAATTTCTGATTTATATTATAACCCCAGTTATTATTGTTCTCTTTATTCGAAAACCATGTTTTCCATGTATTTACAAATGAAGATGTATCATGTGTAAACAGGACTGATTTACCTTCTGCTATGAATGCCTGTATAGCATCACATACAACACTTTTTACATCATCATAACAGTCAGAAAAGCCTATTATCAACATATCATAATTATCAGTCAGATATTGATAAAGGGTTTCATAATTCTTTGTACTTTCCGGGTTAGCTGCCCAGGCTACTTCATCAATTTTATTTACATATACTCTGTCTATATAAATATCATAATCGCTTACACCCTCTGCACTCTGGTCAGAATACAGGTATTTATAAAAATCATACATATTTCGCAGTATATCATCTTTGAAATTCACATGTCGATTTTGCCAGTCAGGTTTGCTGACATTGTATATATATGAATCCGTGGCTGTCTGATCTGTCTTAAATAAACTCTTGTCTTCTATCGATGCATTTACCTTTGTAGTAATATTATCCCTTGTTATGCCGTTTGCCTTCATCCATTCAGCTTCAGCTCTCGTAGGAAGATATACTGTGTTATATGTCCATGACGAAGATTCACTCGTCGGGCTTGGCGATGCAGTAAGCTGTAATATACGCAGCTTTTCTTTTTCCTGACCCTTCATTCGGTGCAGCTTGCACGCGCCATCCTTATACGAAAATCTGTGCTCAGAATCGGAATTATCTGATACAACAAGCTTCCAGTTTACCAGACCTACATACTTACTTGCATTTACAGTAAGTCTATACTCCGTATTTGCTTTCAGTGCATTTGACTCAATACTTCTTTTTGAATTTGAAGCAAGCGTTATACCGAGATATGAAAGAGATTCCAATTCTTTATCAAAGCGACCGTCATTATTCATATCAAGATAAAAATTTGCCGTATACGTCTTTGACGAAGCATCTGATGCACCGTCTGATATTTTAAATGTATAATTCAGAAGCTTTGATGTTTCCTCGCCTGTATTTGCATATCCTACATTATAGTCAACAGGACTTCCTGTAATTTCCAAATTAACACGACCGGATCTGATGTCATTTATTCTTTTGTTAGCCTTTTGACTGTGAGTTCCATCAATATGTACCGGTACGTTATCGTTGTTCTTTTTCATATATTCATAAAGCGTGGCTATATTAGTCTCATCATCATCATTTGAACTTGAAGATCCAAGCCATTCTCTTGTAGAAGCTGTATCTTTTAAATGATCAAGTGACATAAACTCTATCGGATAACCACAATCATAAAAAAGCTCGAGTTCCTTTAACTTCCTCGCTGTTATATCATTGCCTGATGTCACCGAAGTCTTTTCGGCTGTATATGTGGAACCGCTTATTTTCATCTGCTCTTCGCCGTATGACCTTGTTCCTCCTACGTGGCTGAAAGGCTCATTTACTATAATTACAACGTAATCATAATTATCTACTATATCTTCTTTATGGCAGTTAAATTCTCTGGTATGGACAAATGTATCCATATTTACCTTTATTCCATTACCTAATATACCTTTTAATCGATTCTCTATAGCAGGCTTCCATACACCATTTCTAGCCGTTGCCCACTGATCCTGATTGTATTCCGCCATTATTGTAAGCACTTTATATGTGTTCCCATCGGCAGTAGCCGCATCAGCCGTCCTGCCTGCGCCGCCAAACATTGAGGCATTTGGCGCAACAGTCGTAAACATCAGCAGGAATGTCATAGCAAACGCTGCTGCTCTGCATAAATTTCCATGTTTTTTACTTTTAGAAAAAGATCTCATATTATTTCTCTTCCTCCATAACGCATAACAATATATTTATTAACGCATTACCGCGTGATTCACATTTTCAATTATTCCTCGACCGCCACGAAATTCCTCATCCTGTACGAGCCTGATATCTGCCGGCTCTTGCCGCCGCGTTCGAAGCCGAGCGTTACTTTTACAAGCGAGCGCTGCGGATCCGTCTGTTGAAGCGTGAACGATGTCGCACCCTGAGCTATCATGTAGTCGCGATAGTTGCTCACTGCATCCTGCACTGCACCCGGAGTTACGGCGATGATGCTTCCGTGCTGATCGGTTATGGCTGTTATGTCCTGTGGGTATTCGAGCAGGCGTTCATTTTCTTTGTCGAGTATCAGCAGTATGCGCTGCTCGGTCATCATTACCGGGTAGACCGTGCAGCCGTTTATTTCAAGCGGGTCTGAAAGACTCGCGCCTTCCATTACTATGTCCTCGACCTGATTCAGCGCTATCTGCGACTCCATCTGAAGCGATACCTCGGCATTCGACGTCGAGTAGCCGCGCGTTCCGACTGAAACGAAAACTACGAGCGACAGCATTACGAAAAGCATGACAGTGATGCCGACTATAAGCTCTATCAGCGTAAATCCCGCATCATTAAAGCCAGGATCCGAATTATTCAGTTGTCCTGCAGCCGCCCGGCGGCTTACATCATTGTCAGGTTTCATATTCATTGCTGCTTTATCCCATATACGTTATCTACTAATGCAATTCAATTCCCGGTGAACGCGCCAGGTGCGCGGTCTGTTGATCTACTTATTGGCTATATCACTCTACGTATGAGCGGCCCGTATTTTTTACGATCCTCACTGTAGATGTCTTTGCACCCGATATCACTATCGAATCGTACCCGCTGCCTGTTCCTACCTTGAAAGAACTGAGTTTTCCAGTTCCCTTGTCGAACGTTATAACTGCGGTATTTCCGCTTCTTATAGTCGAATACTTTCCTGTCGCAGCGCTCGAGTCAGATGCATTTATCGTGACTGCGCCCGAAGCAACGGACTTTGATTCTATCACCTTTTCCGAGCCGCCTGTGCTTTTTGTCATCACTATATCCGCATAAAACTTTCCATCGTCTGCGCTCTGGTAAACTCGCAGCTCTACTGAACCGGCCGGTCTGCTCATAGATTCGAGCCGAGCCTCGGAAATAACAGATGCCAGCTCTGTCGCCGCCCGCGTCGTGTTGGCGCGCAGCGCAGCGCTCAGGCTCATAACTGCCGCGCTGGCCGCTATCGCTATTATCAGCACGACCACTATCATTTCTATAAACGAAAATCCGGCGTTTAAAGAAGCGGCGGCGCCGCCGCCCGATATACCTTGGGCGCGCCAGGCGCGCGTCATGCTGCATATTTTATTTTTAATATTTTTATTATATAAATAATTCATAACAGCATTACTTCTCCGAAATTTCGTATGACATTCAACACCTGCAAATTTGTATCGCCATTAAACGATGCAAATTTAGCACATTACTTATTCTTCTTCCAGTTGCGATAAGTGACATTAACTCGCTCTGTAGTTTCAGCTGTCTGCTCCGGCTTCGCTATGTTGTCAAAACCTACAGTATACTCAGCTTTAACAGTCACACCGCCCTTAAGTATAACATTTCCTGTCGTTATTATAGTTCCGTGAAAATCTCTCGTAACTACGATATCACAGTCAGCCACTACGATTCCCTTATTATCAACGCTGCTGTCGAGCCATATACTGCCATCGCTTTGTTTTTTGAGTTCTTTCTTCGTATAGCTGAGCTCTGTACCGTCATTTGCCGTTGATTTTTCAGGAATGTATATAACATTCATATCTTCCTTTTCATCAGTGACAAGACCCTTGGATGAAATCATGTTTTCAACAAGCTTATATGCCGGATAGTTTGTGTAAATATTCTGATCGAGCAGGCTTATAAGGCCGTTGTACTGATAGTTGGATTCAGTTTCCTTATTTATCATCTCGCCGCTGTATATGCTTCGGTTGCCTTCCATAAGCGTCAGCGAGCCGAACGGCGAATAAGACTTTGTCGTGGCAGGCTTGTCTGCATTTGAGCTTGAATCATCTGAACTGCCCGTGTCACTCCCGTCACCCGTACCTGCGTCCGTCCCGGACGTGTTGTCTGTGAGTATGGAATCTGTAGAAGATGTTACAGATTCTCTGAACGGATCGCTTTCGTCTTCGTCCTTATCCGTTGCATTTTGTTCTCCGGGCTGACTGAAGGTATTCTTATATGAATTGCCGCCGCTGTTCGTTCCCGGAGCCTGCGTTTCATCCCTGTTAAAGAGCAGTATATTTCCTGTAAACTTACCGTCTGTTCCATTGAGAACGTCATCACTGAGGCTGACCTTGCCGTAACCGAGGATATTCGCCGCGGCAGTCAGGGCTGTGCGCTGCGTCAGATAAGACGCATACCTCGCAAAATATGTGCTTGCATTAGTCTCATCAGTGAAATTCATGTATACATAAACTACATTCTGAGCTGTCGTACCGTCATACTGCTGTACGTATTTATACGTATAAGGTTCATCATTATCTAGATATTCCTCTATATTTATCTGAGTTATGAACGGATAATTCATGAAGTTCAGATCGAGCTTGCTGCGCGTTCCTGTCGTTGAATTATAGCTTGTCAGCTTATCAAACGTATCTGCAGGCATAGGATTCTGTCCTTCTGCGCCGACTATACACTCGCCCGGTATCAGGTAGGCGTTCTGTGTCCACTTGTATGAAAGCGATTCGCCTTCTTTTACCTTTGTGCTCGACGAAGTCGATGACGTGCCTGTATAAGCCTCATCCTCAAGGATATTTCTGCCCGCAAGCCACAGCTTGCCTGTTATATTTAGATTCGCACCTGCAGCGTTTATACCGATGGCGCTTCCGTCGTAACGGCTTCCTGCAGCACTCGAAGAGCTGCCTGTGTTGTATCCGTAATAGCTGCCGTCTATCATAACATCATAGTTTGGGTCGTTCATGATCAGGTCATCTGCCACGTAGCAGTCACCCTTTACATCTATGCTCGTACCCTTTGACGCTGTGCCGGTGCTGGTACCAGTGTCATCCGCTCCGTCACTCAGCGATGTAAGGATATTCTTTACCCATACCTGCGCCGTCTCATCATTACTCAGCGGTGTTACTGTTATCTTGCCTGACCCCTTTGCTTCAAGGCTCTCACGCGATGATATCCTGTCTGAATTCAACGTCAGGCTGCTGCTCGGAGCCTCTATACCGTTTCCGCCGTATACATTTCCAACGGCAGTAGTATTGCCTCCCGTTTCTGACTTTACAGTACCGTCAGCGATTATGACATAATCATCTACTATGCTGTTTTTCATGGAATTTGACGTGAAATAGTCTTCCGGCATTGAAACAGGCGGTGTCAGACGTATGTCTGTAGTTATAGTAGACTGGTAATCCTTAGCATCTGTATACGTGATCTTCAAATTTTTTACTTCTACGTAATATTCTTCCGTGTTGTATGCAATAATAATATTGCCGCCGTCACCGGCGCTGAAGCTTACCCTGTCGCTCACGCTGCTGTCTGAGTCTGCGCCCTCGAGAGTAAGCGTTTTAAGATAAGTGCAAAAGTTTTCTTCCTGCGAAGCGCTCGTTCCGCCGCTTGATGCTGCAAGCGTTATATATCTTTCACCCTTTATGTTTGAAGATACCTGCGTCGTATACGTACCAGGTGCAGCTGAATTCTGCGGTACTCCTGCCTCCGATGCAAGCTTTCCGAAAAAGTCTGTGATATAGCGCTTGTTTATCAGATTCGTGCGCTCTTTCTGCGGAGTCGCGGCATAATACTTCTCAACGTATTCAAATGCAGACTCGAGTGATTTTTCTGACTGAGTCTTTAAACCTGCTGATGCCTGGTCGAGAGCGCCCTCGGCGCTGTGTAAGTTCACAGATGAAAGTTTATCTGTGAGTTTCATCTGGTAGTTCATGTACGATGTCATAAGCATCGTTACGGCGAGTATGCCGATGAACATTACGCAGACTACGACTACTATGAGCGTTGAGCCGTTATTGTCATTATTAAGTTTTGCTTTTTTGAGAAGATCTTTTATCGTTTTCATATTCAACAATCTCTTTTAGCAATATTTTATAACTGCAGGACGCTTTCAATGGTCTGCGAATATAAGTATAAGCTTGAAGCCCTGCCGGGCGTCTTTTAATATCACACAATTTACTGCTGCGTGCTTGTGTTCAGTTCTGTCAGCTTGTTTTTCCACTTGCCTGACGAGCTTTCGTATACTGTCACTTTTAAGTCGTATATCATATCGGCACTTGTACTTTTTACAAGCTTATTATCAACACTTTTATATCCTTTTAAGAAAATATATCCATTATCAGTACCTTCACTTGTATTAAACCATCCATCAGCGTAATGGACATATATTTCTTTAGTTGGCAATGCAGTTAAAACCTTCTGTATTTTGCTCTGCAGGTTATCTGAAATAACAGGTTCATATGTTCCTGTAATTACAGGCTCAATATACAGATTTTTATCTTTATCTTCTATATATCTATATATTCCTTTATCTTTATCGCTAAGTACCTCATTAACCAGACCCATCTGAGGCGCCACATAAATTTCAAGACGATTCTGTTCGTTATATAGATTCAGATCCTTTACGCTGTCAGTAAAGTAAACTGCTATGCCATCATACTTAAACTGTTTGCTTAAAGGCTTTGTCATGAGATATACAGTATTTAGCTTGCTGTAACCGTCATCATTGTAAAATACTTTATATGACGGCACTATATCAGCGCTACGCCTTGCACGTACTGTTTTTGCAGCTGATTCAACAGCTTCTCTTATATCATCGTCTGTTACATATATCTCTTCACCGTATTTGTCTTCAAGATTCACCAGTTTTTCCCTGGCCTTTTTTATAACACTCGTTGTATCTATAAGATTTATCTCATCAGCGTCTTCAAGATAAAACTGCAGATATGAAGAAAGGTATACCTTACCGTCTACTGAATCTACCATTATCAATGTATATCTGTTTGTAAGATTTCTGATTTTGGCCTTCTTAGCACTTTCTGAAACGCCCTCCGACAGATCATCGCTTTTGAACTGAAAGTCAGTGCTTATATTATATTTATTGTTAAGCTTATCATTCAATGCACTCCATGATTCCTGAATAAATGCTGTATAAACACCATAAAGCGCATTTATCGCATTTTCTTCATAAGAAGTGTTATTGTCAAAATCATATTCATCATCAGAATTTTCTTTTAATACATACTTTCCGTCAGCCCCTGTCTTAAATGTCACATGAGCATCGTTCGGGTTTATTATCGCTGTGGAGCTGCGTGAGAATGCGGCTGAGTCAGGAAATTCTTCGAGATTGTACGCATGTACCGAGCCATCGGCTGAATCTGCCGTTGCGTAATTGCGCGGGTCGTACGTTATCTGTACGTCATAAGTCCTGCCGCTCGGCGCTTTCGCGCCTCGTATGTAGTAATAGCGCGGCTCGCCCTGTGCGGCTTTTTCTGTTGTCGTAGTTGTATTATTCTCGCTGTTATCGTCATTTTTGCCTATAGCGAAGCTGCTGTTTGTGCGTCCGAAGTCTGTTTTGACTGAAATATCTGCTATATCAAAGTCGTCAAGGCTGCCGCCGAACTGCGCATCCACCTCGTCCGGCGTGTACGATTGGAGCGTTTCTACTATCTGCTCCGCGTAGTCCGTAACGTCCTTCGTCTTGAGCGATTTTGCGTTTACGCGCGCTGAAACGGCGAAATTCGTCAGCAACGGGACTATGACGATGCCTACGAGCAGCATTGCTACGATGATCTCAGGCAGTGAGAATCCGCGGTTGTCGGCCGCGCGCCACGAATACATCAAATGCGACGAATGCGCTGTGCGCTGTGGGGCCGCCGGGCGGCCGCCCGTTTTACCCTTATTACTGCCGGTATTCAGTTTTTCATTTAATCTATATGTAAAACTTTTCATACTTTTACCGTTTATATATCTATACAGCTTAAGCGCGGCCTGTGACCGCGCTGTTTTTTACATTATCGTGCTGTTACTCGACTGAGCCGAAAATATTTGCTACGCCGAGCTTCATGTTGTCTATGGCAGGTGCGAGATATGTCTTTGGCGTGCCTGTCATCGTGTACATGTTGAGTGCCATTGTGCCTGTAAGTCGGCCTGTAGAATCGTCGTAGGCTACTGAGATGTCGTCTATCGTCATTCTCTCACCGTAGTCCTCTATGTACTTTACGGCTTTTTTGAGTCCGCTGTATGAGACGTTGAACGAGAATGTTACAGGGTAGTTGTACAGGTAGTATTCTGAAGCCTTTACCGCGCCTGTAGTTCCGTCTTCGTCACTGCTGCCGTCCGCAGAAGTGTCAGCGTCTGTGCTGCTCTGATCTGACGAGCTGCTGTCATTCGCAGAGCTGTCTGAGCTGCTGCTGTCTGATGAAGCGTCCGCCGAGCTGTCATATGAAGCTTCTGAAAGCGGCGTTCCGTCCGAAAGCACTGTAACGTTCGTCTCCTCGCCGAAGCTTATAGACGGTATAGTCATATTTGTTTCCTTTGAAAGATCGACAAGAAACATAAGTATCTTTTCCGGCGTGTTGCCCGGACCGTACTTGTCGATTATCGTTTCCGTGTCTGCATTGAGGATCTTTGTCCTTTCTATGAATGTATCTCTCTGGTCCACGAGATCCTGCAGTCTGTCTATGTCGCTCTGAAGGACTTCTATATCGTTTTCTGCTTCTGTGCATTTATCCCCTAACGGTGTAAAGGCGAACATCAGCACGAGCGCTACTATCAAAACGTCGATCAGCACGCATATGAGCATTTTCTGTGTATCTGTGAGCTTACTCATTCTGTCCTGCCCCCTCTCCGTTTGCTGCGTCGGCTGCAGCGCTCTCGTCGTTCGCGCCGTCTGCGCCGTTGTCGTCAGCCTGCGCGTCCATGTCGTAGTAGCACGCTACAGTGAATTCTACTCTGCGCGCGCCCGTCTGCTCATCTATGCTGTCTGTGAGTGACGAGATCTGAACGTCTGAGAAGTAGATTATATCCTTGAGCTGCATCAGGAGCTCGGCTGCAGTTTCCTTGCTGTTTACCTTCATGCTCATCGTGAGGACGTCAGCGCCCGAATTCATCGAAGTGATGACTGACGTTGACGGGAGCTTCTGTTCGAGCTCTTCAAACACATTGCTGAGGTATTCGTTCATACGGCGTGTTGAGTCGTCTATCGCATTTACCTCTGAATTTACATCTCGCGCTTTTATGTATGCGTTATATACAGTTTCTATCGGCTTCAGCTCTTCCTTCTGTGCCTGCAGATCTGCACGCTTCGTGTTGAGCGCTCCGTAGCGCGCGCCCTGTATCGCCATCAGCAGCACGCAGAGGAGCACGCCTATGAGTATAGCCATGAAGTAATTCTTGTTATTGAGCTTTTTGCTTTCAGCTGCACGCTCAGAGTCAAGCTCAAATCCTAAAGGAGCGAGTGCCGCGCCTGCTGCCGAAAGGAAGCAGCCAGGTCTTTCTGCAGGTATCTCACCTGTGAATACGGTCGTCTTTGCCGCATCCCTTGCGAGCGTTACTTTCATGCCTGTTTCGTTGCGTATAAGCTCTGCGAGGCCGTTTACGTACTCGCCTCTGTCTGATATGATTATTTCCTCTAACTGGTATTCTCTGTTTCTTGAGGAATAATATTCTATAAGTCGCAGGATATTAGTTACTATCGGGCGCGCTGCTTCGCTCAGGAGCTCAGCCATGTTGTACTGGTCTGCGTCATCTGCTGTACTAATAGTTTCTGTACTAATAGCTTCTGCGTTGGCGCCGTCACCGGCGTTATCGTCTGTTTCCGGCTGTTCGGCCGGGCGCATCAGGCTTCCCGGCATATATTCGCCGACCTTCAGTCTGTTTGAAAGTACGTTGAATGCTTCGTCTCTGTCTTCGGCGAGTCCCATTCCTGTCACAACGTCCTGTAAAGGTCCTGTGCCGTAGTTTATGTTTCGCTGCATTCCTACGGCGCCGTCGTCTATGACGTATGCTCTCGTTACTGACTCGTGTATCTGCAGCAGCATAACGTTTCTGTCAGCCTTGAGGCGCTGCATCATGTACTGATATGCTGCGTGTCCGCTGAATTCTATGCTTCTGAGCTTAAGTCCGCATGCTGTAGCGAGGTTTTCTGTCTGCTCGATGAGGTCTGTAGGCATGGCGTATACCATAATGTGTATATGGTCAGCGTCTCGCTTCATGATGCTGCAGCTGACTGCGTAATCGCTTATATCCATAGGGAAGTAGTCTGCTGCCTGGTTTTTTATCATCTCGTATACGAGCTTGTCCTTCATGACAGGTACGTCTGTTTCTCTGCTGACGATCTTGTTCGAGATCAGTGAGATTATGACTTCCTTACCGCTCATATTGGCTTCGGAAAGGCAGTGCTTTATGAACTCTGCCATCGCTTCTGTGTTGCGGATGTATCCGTCGTAAACGAGTCCTTCAGGCATTCTGTATTCTGCTGCGCGAAGCACTCTGTATTTTGTTTTCTTTCCCTTCATCTGTACCATGCGGATGAAGGCTGAGCCTATTTCTATACAGATAAAATCATTTTTGCCTGCCATAGATGGATCCTCCTGTTGCGTTTTTTCTTAATAATATATTCTCGAAACAATATTTCTGAAAATACTCTTTTGATAATATATTAATAAATTCGGGACGCCTTTATGTTGCCTGCGAAATATACGTGACGCTTGAAGCCCTGCCCGTATCTCTGATACGGCGCGCAGGTCTCATACAGAAATTGCGCGGCTTTAGCCGCAATGCAATTTTTCAGTTCGTGTTACAGGGAATTTCAACTGCGCTTACCGTATATTCTCCGGCAGTATGGGGCGTCTTTTTGTTTTAATAAAATTGCTTAATAAAGTATTTTTTCATAAATTTATAACGCCTTTTATTATCCAGCAGATATACGCAACAGTTCGTGGTACAGGGAACTTCAACTGCGCTTATCTGTATATTTTTCGGTATTATGGGGCGTCTTTTTGTATGTTTTTAAAACATTAATGCCATATACTTATCGACTATCTGCGCGCCGAACCATATTGATATGCATATGCCTGCGGCTATGTAGGGGCCCATGGCTAGTTTGCTTTCTGCTCCTGTGAGCTTCATCCTGGCTATGTGGATGACTGCTGCGAGCAGGAATGATATGAAGAATGCTGCTACTGTGCTGCTCGCGCCGAGCGCGAGTCCTGCGGCGAAAAATAGCTTTACGTCGCCGCCTCCTATGGCGCGTCCCTGGCTGAGTATGAGTAAGAGCCATAGTGGAACGCTTATGATGAGCATGCCTGCGATATGGCTTTTTACTGCAGCCATGCCTGTGGCTGTGCCTGTCGCGCCGCCGGTTCCGGCCGCGCTGCATATGGTAATAGCTGCGCCGCATATGAATATGAATACGTTTATGCCGAATGGTATTTCGTATGTTCTCCAGTCTATTACGCTCAGTACTATGAGTGCTGATATTATGAAACACTGTATGAGTGATACTGCGTTTATGCCGTTTATGACTACTGTCGCTGTCCAGAGGGCTGCGTTAAGGAACTCTATTGCGGGGTACTGGGCTGAAAGCTTTGTTCCGCAGTAGCGGCATCTGCCTTTTAATGATATCCACGCTATGAGGGGGATGTTGTCGTACCAGGCTAATTGATGACCGCATGTCATGCAGTGTGAGGGTTCTTTTACTATGTCTTCTTTCAGCGGTATCCTGTAGATGCAGACGTTGAGGAAGCTGCCTGTTGCGGCGCCGAATATGAATGCGCATATGTAGTAATATAGTGGCGGCAGCATTGGGTCGTTCCTCCTTTTTCTCTGCTTTATGACGACATTTATTTGTATTGTCAGTCTTATATAGTATACAACATTTACTGTTTAATATTTAGTGTAAAGTGCTGATATTCAATTACAATTTTATTACGTGTAAACTTATATTTTGCATTGCTGGGACGCGGGGTGGAGAGGCATAGCATGCAGTCGCTCCGCGGTCGCTGAACAGTAGGCACCGTGCGGCTTGTCTCGCAGCGGTTTGATTCAAAAACAACTCGCGGCAGAG
>CAVGTL010000008.1:0-31212 GCA_963632005.1 Succinivibrio sp. | reverse complement strand
AGCTACAGGCATGCCCATGATGATACAATATCAGCAGCGACTGCAAGGGAGAAAAAGTATATGAAAAAAGAAGTAAGGACGGTAGTTTACGACGATGAGCTGTGGCTTGAAGCTTACAGATTTGAGAATATATTACAGACTTTTCCTAATCATTTCCATGAATATTACGTAATCGGATACATTGAAAGCGGTGAGCGGTGCCTTTCCTGCAAACATAAAGAATATACGCTGCATGCCGGAAATGTAATAATTTTCAATCCAGGCGACAACCACGCCTGCATGCAGAACGACGAAGTAACACTCGATTATCGCGGCATTAATATTTCAAAGGATACGATGCTCAGCCTGGCTGAGGAGCTGACCGGAAAGAAAGAGCTTCCCGGATTTTCAGAAAATGTGATAAGCGATGAAGATGTAATATGCTGCCTGCGCCCGCTGCACGATATGATAATGAAAAAAACGAGCGATTTCATAAAGGAACAACTGCTCCTGCTCATAACACTTCTCATACAACGTTACGGGAAGCCGTTTGAAAGCTGCATCCCGGAATCACGCGCGGAAATAGAAAAAGCATGTAAGTTTATGGAAAAATATTTCGCCGAACGCATATCGCTCGACATGATATGCAGACACGCGGGTATGAGCAAATCAGCCCTTCTGAAAGCTTTCACCAAAGAAAAAGGAGTAACACCGTATAATTATCTGGAAAATATAAGAATAGGCAATGCCAGAAAATTACTGGAAGCAGGCGTCCCGCCTGTAGAGGCTGCGCTGAAAACAGGATTTTCCGACCAAAGCCGTTTTACAAATTACTTCAACAGGTTCACAGGTCTGACACCGGGCGTTTATCGAGAAATATTCCGGCACGAGCAAAATGAAAAAAATTTAGGGTAAATGAAACTTTTCAGGCTTTCTGAGGATATATAGGAATGTAAAGATTAAAAGCTTTTAACTTTGCATAAGAAGGCAGGTTTGAAATGGAAGATGAAGTGAAGCTGCTGGCGCGGCTCAGAAGCAGGGAAAGAAATTCAATAGATGATGCGATCGATATCTATACGCCGTACCTGAGTACGGTCCTGTATAATATGGTCGGAAACGGACTTTCAAAAGAGGATATTGAGGAAATAGTATCAGATGTATTTGTAGCGTTGTGGAAAAATGCAGAAAAAATAGATCTGCAGAAAGGCACGATAAGGTCATACATAGCAGCAGTAGCACGTAATTTTGCGCTAAAGAGATTAAACAGGAAAACTGACCACGCAAACATCGATGACATTGAAATTGAGGACGAAGCATCGCCTATCGAAGAAAACGCGGAAAACAGCGCGTTATGGGACGCAGTAATGAGCCTTGGCGAGCCGGACAACGAAATATTCGTCAGATACTATAAATTTGATGAAAAGCTGAAGGATATTTCAAAAGCGACAGGAATAAACATATCTACCATAAAAACCAGACTTTCGAGAGGAAAACGTAAGCTTAAAAAAATTTTATCAGATGCGGAGGAAAGGTCATGAATAAGAAAAGAGATTTGTTTGAAGAGTTGAATATCGATAACAGAGAACATAATGTTTCAGGTCCGCTTGATATTGATATTCAGACGATCAAACGAAGCGTAAACGCTGAGATCGATCATGAATATCAGTTACACCCCGCACATCCTGTATACAATGAAAGGAAGTCTGTCAAAATGAATTCAAAAAAGAAAATATCAATGATCGCAGCAGTAGCAACACTCGCACTCGGTACAACAGCATTTGCCGCAGGAAGTATAATATCAAACTGGTACGGTTCATCATCATCGATCCCTGATTATACATCGCTTCCGACAGAACAGCAGGTAACTGAGGATATAGGATATGAAACAGTCCTGATCGACTCGTTTGAAAACGGTTATAAGTTTAAGAACGGAAACATCGTAAACAATAACCTTGCAGATGAAAACGGAAAATCAGTAGAAAAATTCAAGTCAATATCATTTGATTACGAAAAAGACGGCGATATAGTAACATTTTCACAGGATAAATTCAATTCAAAGATCGATATGGACGGAAATATTGCTGAAACGGTAAATGGTACGGATATTTATTACTACAGCTATACAAATAAGGTCGTTCCAAATGACTACAAGAAGACTGCTGAAGATAAAAAAGCAGAAGCAGACGACGAGCTTGTATTCAGCTATGGCTCATCAGATGTCCAGATCAGTAAAGTACAGAGCGTAACATGGGGAAAGGACGATATTCAGTATCAGCTTATGCAGATAGACGGCGCGCTTTCAGAGGATGAACTGGTAAAAATGGCTGAAGAGGTAATTGGCTAATAAAATATGATCATACGGTAATAGAATAAAGTAATCAAAGGGGCAATGTGGGATACCGCATGCCCCTTTTGTGATTCCTGTATATTATTGCACAAAAAGCAAAAATAAACTTATAATTTCAATAATTCGAGCTGATATTGACCATTTCATCCTCATGAAATAAAATGCAGATACTTTGTAAGTTAGCTAATGCTAACTACAGCAGTGAATGAGGAGGAGAAAATGATCAGAAGAAACGGAAAATTTCTGAGCGTCATGCTGTCTGTGTGCATGGCAGCAGGATCGGTACCGGCGGTATTTGCTCAGGATGCTGCTCCGGCAGGCGATACGCCAGTATCGACAAGCGTAAGCGCATACAGCGAGAGCGCCGGTTCGGACATAGAATCGCACTGGGCAAAAGCAGCGATGCAGGAATTCATAGATGCCGGATATATCAACGGCATCGGCAACGGCACATACAAGCCTGACGGAACTATGACGAGAGCACAGTTTGCCGCGATACTCAACAGGATGCTGAGATACACCGCAGAAAGTTCGGATATATCAAAGTACAGTGACGTAAGCGCGTCAGCATGGTACAGATCAGACATGGCAAAAGCGCTGGAAGCAGGCTACATGTCAGGCACATCAGATGAAACTATGTCGCCGGAGACGGCGGTAACACGCGAGCAGGCATTCGTCATGATCGCCAGGATACTCGGCCTTGACACATCAGATACATCATCACTCGAAGCGTTTTCCGATGCAGCCGAAATATCGGACTGGGCAAAAGGAAGCGCAGCAGCGCTCGTGAAAGCAGGCTACGTTTCAGGCGACGATAATAAAAAGATAAACCCAAAGAAGCCGATGACGCGCGCAGAGGGCGTGACGATCCTCAGCCGCAGCAAGACAGCGCTTGACGAACATAAAGTCATCACGAAGGGAGTATATACTGACGGCGTATACACAGGAACAGGCGCAGGCTACGGCGGGACTATTACAGTTCAGGTAACTATCAAAGACGGCAAGATAGCTGACATCCAGATCGTAAGCCACAGCGAGACAGGCTCATACCTTGAGCGCGCAAAGACGCTCCTTCAGAAAATAATGGATAATAACAGCACAACAGGAGTAAACGCCGTCTCCGGCGCTACAAGATCGTCAAACGGAATATTTGACGCAGTAAACGCATGCCTCTCACAGGCAGAGGGCGGCAAGGATACGTCAACTACAGGTTCTACAGGAGGCGGTCACGGCGGCAGCGGCAATGCACAGAAGCCGTCTGATGATGACGCTGTAGGCAGATGGGCTGACGGCACTTATACCGGCACAGCGCAGGGCTACTCATCAGCAGGCGTAACTGCAGAGGTCACAGTAGAAAAAGGCGTCATTACTTCTATAAAGCTGACGAACAACGGCGAAACATCAAGCTATTATTCAAACGCCACAGGCAAGAATAAGAGCGGAATGACCATAATAGACCAGATCATGTCGACCCAGTCGACCAACAACATCGATACAGTGTCAGGCGCGACACGCAGCTCGTACGCGATAATAAACGCCATAAAAGCAGCACTCAAGCAGGCATCAGACGCAGTCACAGAAGCATACACATTCGAAGTATCAAACTGGGCAGAATTCAACGAAGCAGTAGACAAAGCCGCTGACGGCGACATCATAAAGCTCACAAAGGATATTACAGACGCAGGCGAGGACTACACAAAAGTGTCAAAAGATGACCAGTCAGCTGAAAGCGGCGGTCACGGCGGCGGTTCTTCATCTGGAAGCGCGCAGACTCATGCAGCAGCGCTCGCTGATGAAGGCGCTTCAGGCTCAGACAGCGGAGCATCAGAAAAAACATACATAGATGCTGTAACATCAGCTACATACGGCATGCTCACGCTCAGCAAAAATCTGACGATAGACGGTCAGGGCCATGATATATCAAACGCCGACGATCCGGAGCATCTTATATTCACATTTAATGTAAGCGGCGGCATAGCCATGAACGACCTGACGATAGACGGCGCAGCCTACGGAAAACGAATGGGCGGCGGCATCTACATAGCCGGAACGGGAGCATCGCTTACGATGAACGGCGTCACGGTCAAAAACTGCGTTTCATACAAGTCAGGCATGCCGGGCAACGGCGGTGCTGCAGTATGGATAAAAAGCGGAAGCCTCACAGCCGACAACTGCGTATTTGAAAATAATAAAGTAAATACTCAGGGCTACGGCGGAGCAGTAATGGTCTCAAACAGCTCGTCAGCCTCACTGACAAATTGCGAGTTCAGAAACAACTCAGCGCCTTACGGCGGCGCGATAGCCGCATACGGCACATCGACGCTGACAGTTAAGGACTCGACATTCAGCGGCAACAGCAGCGAAAACGGCGGAAACGATATCTACATATTTGACGGCGCAACAGAAGGAAAGTCAGGCACATACAGCGATTCAAAAGTAGCGTATACTCTGACAGGCAATACATACGGAACGTATGCATCAGACAGCGCAGATCCTTACAAAGCATCAGCAGTAATGATGGGAAGATATTATGCGACCATAACAACTACCGGACGCGACGGCAAGGAAGTAACTAAGGATTACGTAGGCAGCGGCGCAGACGCAGTATTTGCACCGGGCTACGATGCGACATTTACAGACGCAGCAAGAACGCAGCTCGATACAGAAAAGACGATCGGCGACGTTTCACAGCAGTACGCGTACATGCTCGTAAATATCCCGTACGACAAGTTCTACGCAGCAGAAACAGGCAGCAATACGATCCCTGTAGACGCCATGACGTCAGCAACAAAGGCAAAGACTATGACAGGCTCGCTCGCAGGCGGCTCATACCACGTAAACAGCGACGGTTCAGACATAACAGGCTCTATCTATCCTGTACTCGTTAAAAAGGCCGATTTCAACAAGCTGAAAGCGCTTGGCGGGGACGAGGTCACAGACGATTCGGAAGTAGAGATAACTACGACTAACCGCGGTCAGACTAATACAGTAGTATATAGGGGCGGTGACGCCCTCTTCCAGCAGAAGAGCTATTCGTACTACTTAACAAATGAAGCTCCTGCATATTATAAGCTGCTGAAATTCAACGAAAACGGTCAGCCGGAATTTGGGGCTGCCCTGGGCAGCGTAACGAAGCTGGAGGGCATTACAGCTTCGTTCAGCACTGATTCGTCATATGGTGATTACCAGCTCGATCTTATCGGGATAACTGAGTTCGATCATGACGACGACAAGATATACGGCACTCTCATAAAGACGACAGACGGCAGCGCGTACGGTCTCAGACATGTTGAAAATATATGGCTCGGAACGGAGCTCGCATGGTGCACGGGCTTTACGACAGCAGTCCACAACTGCCCGACTTCGTCAGATCATTATGAGTCTATGATGGGCAAGACTATAAACGAAGTAGTTTACTTTACAAGCAACGGAACATTCTCTATCCCTGTAGATGACATTTACGTCCCTGTAAAGTTTACGCATACGTTCAGCGTAGCAGACTGCGATTCAGGAAAGACGACAGCAATAACAGCCACAGGTTTTGACGCTTCTTATAATAAGAAGTATGAAGTAACTGATTTGCACGGCGTTGACGTAACAGAAAAATACGGTTTCAGCGTAAATGAAGCAGGCAATGAGCTCAGCTGGACGGGATCACCGCTCGCCGGAACATACACGCTCACAGTGAGCGATGGTGCAGGAAAATACGCTCCTGTAAAAGCGCAGTTCGTTATAAAGAGCGACGTTTCAGCAGCTCAGTACGATGCAGACCAGAAGAAGTTAGTCAAGGCTGACGGCGCATCAGACGAAGAACTCGCAAATTACCTTGAAAACATAAGCAAGGTATCTGTAAAGGCTGAAGGCGCAGAAAAAGCTACTGACTACGCAGCGTCAGGAAGAGGCTCTGTAAAGATCATCGACTCTGAAACAGGCGCTATAGACCTGACAGCTCAGAGCAACAGAAAGAATATTTTCGAACAGGGCAAGACCTACGAAGTGACAGTAACTTCAACAGGATACAAGACTCCGCTCGCATTCAGTGTGGACGTCGGAAAAGACGCTGAATCAGAAACAGATGAAGCTGTATCGGAAAGCGCTGAAGAATAAAGCTGTTAAAATGATGAGTATAGTTCTCTTATTGTAAATAAATACGATAAAAATATCCCCTCTGTCAGATCGAGCAGATCGTCCGAGGGGATATTTTAAAATTAAATATTAAAGATATGGAGTGTTATGCATCATGAATGCTTTTCAGTAAAATGTTAAACGCATTTGCTCATCGGCAGCGGTGACGCTGCGTCAGTGTTTTCTGAATTGTATTCTTTTATTATCTGAGCCAGATACCTGAAGGCTGTGTTTCTGTTGGATTTTTTCCTGATGATAACTTCGTCGAACATTTCAGAATTTTCGATCTGAACAGGAACGACCACATTGCCTGTATTTTCAAGAGTCATCTCATGTCCGAGCGCAGGCGTGAGCATTATGCCTTCACCGAGTGCTACGCGGATCATGCTTGATACGCCTGATCCTGACTCACTGCTCACTTCTATATTACGCAGTCCGGCATCTTTTATAACGCTGTCGAGTATGGAGCGAGTAAATTCATTTTTTATAAATACAGTTTCATCGCGAAGCTCTTCCGGCGTGATGTGATCGCGCGCTGCGAGTCTGTGGCCGTCAGGCACTACGGCATAGAGCTGCCCGGCCTCGACTGTTGTGAACTCAAGCTCCCGGATGTCAGCAAATGAAGCGCGCAGCGCTATTACCACATCGAGCTCATTGCGCTCAAATCTCCGCTTTATCTCAGGCATCTCGCCCATAGTCAGATCAACGTTTATCATCCTGTAGCGCGACTGCAGTCGGTAAAGCAGCTCATAAAAAAGAGTGTGTCTGCCGTTTGCGTAGCATCCGATATTTATATTGCCCGAAGGATTTTCCACAGCGCGTATTATCTTGCTCTTCATATCGTCGGCCTCGTCGATTATACGCTGAGCGTTTTTAAGGCATATGTGTCCTTCATCCGTAAGCTCGACTTTGCGCGTGGAGCGCCTGAAAAGCTTTGCGCCAAGCTCCTTTTCGAGCTCAGATATCTGCCTGCTCAGCGCTGACTGCGATATGTAAAGCGCCTCCGCAGTTTCCCTGAAGCTCAGCCTGTCTGCCATCTCCAGAAAATATCTCAACTGTTTTGTATCCATGATATTCACTCTTCTTTGCTGACTTTTGTTCCTGTGTACTATCAATATATGTTAGCTAACGCTAACCGCTATCTCCTTTAAAAGGTTAGCTTGTGCTAACCCATTAAATAAATTAAATCATAAACAGCCGATTGTCAACCCAAAATTAATTATTGCAGAAATTAAAATATATTTTTCGGTGCCTGAAATACCGAATGCCGCACGTATTCATGCGCCCGCGCATGTATAGCTGTATTTTTTATTGCAAATTTTCGAATAATCGACCTTACATAATAAGGCAAATTTTTCCATCTTACCGACAGACCTGTGGAATGCGCGTGCATATTAGAAAAATATACAAAGCTACATTCAAAAAGAAAACAAAGGAATATTTTGTAACTGCATAGTGTTGCCCCGGCAAACTTAAGGGCAGCAGAGACAGTGTATGAGATATCGTATCGATCATGCAAAATTAAAAAAATTCCATATTTGAAAGTGAAATTGTATTGATATTCAACAGTTTTTAGATTATTGCAAAAAACGCAACAATTAAAAAACGAGGGCGCGTCAGACGCGCGAAAGCGTATTGCCGACAGCATTTTTCTGTGCTATTTTATTTGAGCAATGAAAGTTAGCGCTATCTAACTTTTGCCTGCGTGAGCAGGCGCAGATCGTTACAAGATCATTAATTAAAGAATTTTTAATTGAAGAAGGCAATTTAACAAGGAAAGGATTTTTGAAAAATGATCAGAAAAAGAATTATTTCACTGATACTTACAGGAGCAATGCTTCTGCCGATGAACGTGTTCGCCGGTACTGTAAGTGCGTCTGACTTTAAAGACATGCCGTCAGACTGGTCAACTGAATATCTCGTAAAGGCAGTAAACAACGGGCTGCTGACAGGCTCAAACGGAATGATAAACGCGTCAGGCGATCTGACTGCGGCAGAGCTTGCGACTATAATAAACCGTGTGTTCGGAGCAAAAGAAGCAGCTTCGCTTGACGGCTACACAGATGTAGCAGCTTCAGCATGGTACTACAATGACATGGCAAAGGCTGTAAAAATGGGTACCTTCGAGGGTTCAAACGGGAAGCTCAGCCCTGAGACTCCTGTAACTCGTGAACGCGCATTCACAGTAATAGCAAGAGCATTTGCGCTGGACGGCGGAAGCAGCGCAGCGCTCGATGCATTCACAGATAAGGGCGATGTAGCGTCATGGGCGGCATCTTCAACTGCAGCTCTCGTTTCAGGAGGATATGTAAACGGCGCTGACGGAAAGCTGAACCCAAAGAAGAACATAACTCGCGCAGAATTTGCAAAGATAATGAGCAGCCTGGCTGCTGAATATATAGACAGCAGCAGTACAGATGCAAAAAATATTAAGGGCAACGTAATAGTACGTGAAAGCAACGTAACTCTCAGCGGAGTGACTGTAGACGGCGACTTGATAATCGCTGACGGAGCGCAGAATGTAAAGCTTGACAATGTAAAAGTTACAGGTCGCATCATCATACGCGGAAGTGTGGACAAGGTAGCTTCGAGCGGAAATACTTCAGCTGCAAAGGGTACGTTTACAGTTAAAGACGGAAAGACAGAAAACGTAGCATCTGGTTCAAATGCAGGTTCAGGCAGCTCGAATGGCTCCGGCACGACCGGCGGCGGTTCATCATCAGGCGGAAGCTCATCAGGTGGAAGTTCTTCGGGCGGCGGCTCATCGAGCGGTGATGAGTCAACGACTGCTGTTATAGCCGAAGCGTCACAGATGAAGGTCGTAACAACAGATGCAGGCAGCTGGCTCCCTATAGTTTTCAAGGACGGCTACACAAAGGAAAATACAACAGTAACTGTTGACGGTACAGATGTTACAAAATATGTAACCAACGTAACAGACGACGGATCAAAGGCTAAGCTCCCGCTTATCGCAAAGCCGGGCGTAGTAAAGCTCACAAGCAACGGCAAGACTCAGACTGTAACTCTCGGTTCAGCTCCGGAAGGCAGCGCAGTTTACACAGGTGATGACTACCTGCCTGATTACTTCCTGTCACACGGTCCTGTTGCAATGTGGGATTATTACCTGACTAACTACGATGACGAGGGCAATGTACGCGTAAGTGCTAAAAAGACTACATTTGGCACGGCTGCTGCTGTGAACGAGCATCCAAGCTATTCGGAAAATACTGTTCTTGATGAGAACAACGAAAGCGGAACTACCGTTATCATGTTCAACTATACAGAGGACAAGGACAAGACATGGTTCGATAATATCGCTGAATATGACGGAAGTGTTCATGACGGCGCGCTTCAGCTCGTTTCATACGACCAGTACAAGACAGTACTTAATTACAACCTGCAGTTTGAAAAGGGCACAGCAGACCACTACGGAAATACTGTAGCTACACTTTCAATACCGTTTGGTCAGGACAATTTCAGAAGCAATGGCAGATATTATGTCCGCGTATGCTCGACTGACGCGTCAACAGGAAAGAAGTCATACACACTCGTTCCTATCCAGATAGTGAACCACGATGCGCCTGAGCTCACAGTTTCAGAAACTCCTCAGCCGGGCAGGAACCTGCACTTCAAGCTTAAGAACATGGTCTACGGCATAACGAGCCCGATAGAAAAGGTGACTCTGACTGCTCCTGACGGAACTGTTGAAGAGCTGGAAAACATAAACGATTATTTCCATTTCAGCCAGGATCTTTTTGTGCTGTATAACGATGTGACAGCTGAAAACGGAAAGAATCATCTGACTCAGACAGGAAATTACACTATAACTATAGAGGCTGCGGGCTTCAAGACATTTGGATGCACATTCCATGTTGAGGCGGGCGAGCAGGACAGAAGGTCTGTAAAGGCAGCGTCATCATCAGTAGACGCGCTCAGCAGCGCAACATCAGGAGGCTCATCTTCAGGCGGTTCGTCATCAGACGGCGGATATGCAGTATCAGCTAACCTGCTCTTTAAGGGCGACCTCCTCGCAAATGCGCTTATACTTGAACAGCTCGATGCGGAAACAAAAGAAGCAGGCATCGTGCTCGATTACTGGGAGAGCAATACTATATCAGACGCTGTATTTAATGTAGGCGATACATCTTATTACTCATGGAGCAATTACATAAGCGCTGTAAATACCGCTCAGACTCAGGGCAAGCTGTACGTACCGTTCGCAGAATATTGTGAAAATGCAGAGGCAGACTTCAGCGTACCTCACGCTACAAAGGAAGTGCTCGAGGACGGACTTCTCGGCGAGATACAGGACAGCAGCATATCAGGCAGGCTCGAAACTCCTGAATACACAGTTTCAGGAAAGCAGGGCGAGGACGCAGTATTCACATTCACAGGCGACAGCGCAGCTGATTATCTCAGCAAGGTAACAGCGCTCTATCTCAACGGAGACTGGCGCGAGCTCTCAGAGGATGCATACACGATAGATGCAGAAGCAGGCACTATAACAGTATCAAAGTACCTGAAGGTCGGAAAGAATCAGCTCACTGTACAGTCTGCAGGCTACAAGCCTCTTAAGGCAGAGTTCGAATACGGAAAAGTAAATGAGAGCGGCCTGGCGCTCGACATAACTGCCGAAAAAGACCAGCCTGTCCATGTAGTGATAAAGGGCTCAGATGGCGATTTCCTCGGAAACCTCAAGTCAGTTACACTTACAAAGGATGGAAAAACAGATAACGTTTACCACAAGGGCTACGAAGGCAGCGATGCAGTATATTACGTGATCGCAGACGATAAGAAGTCGCTTGACCTCTACAACGTAACACCTGGAACATACACGCTCAGCATCTCAGCAGAGTACTACGATGAAGCGCTTACAGCTGATTTCACTGTAGAGGGCGAAGTAGTCGTAAATGAAGTTCCTGATATGACTATAGCAGGAAGTATAAATTACAATAATTTATATGCTCTGACATTCGAAGGTAAAAAAGACGAAAGCGGTGAGTATATAACTACTGAGGAGGAAGCTTCAGCATGGAGGACAGCTGCGAAGTCAGCAAAGAGCATTACAGTAAACGGTGTTAAATACACAGAATTCAGCGGATGGCTCGGCTCTCCTGCAGCGGATTCAACGGAATTCAAATGGACGATGGGTGCTTACGGCGATGAGCTCGTAATAGGCGGCAGCGCATTCACAAAGGACACAGATAATGAAGTAGTTATCGAGGCAGAAGGCTACAAGTCTCTTACAGTTAAGGTAAATAAAGACGGTACTGTAAATACAGGTAGCACACCTGTAGATCCGTCTGAACCGGATCAGCCGGGAGAAACGATCAAGCTTCCGACATCAGATCCTGAGGTATCAAGAGAACAGCAGTCAACAGGAGACAAATACTACTCTCTTAAATTTGAAGACGCATCTGCTTCATGGTTCAATAATATAACAGGTTTAGTGTTTGGTGGAGATGAATATGAAGCTGTAGATTCAATAAATGATCTTGGAAGCAGAAAGTATTTTGTAGATAAGGAAAATGGAAAGATCGCTATAATACCATTTTCATTTGCATCATATCCGTGTGAAGTTAAGATATCAGCAAATGGATGCAGCGACCTTATTTTAGAAGCAGACAGGGCAGATTATTTTTCAGATCCTACATTCAAGATAAAGAATACAGGAACTATAGACCCTACAGATCCGTCACAGCCTGATCAGCCTGGCGAAACAACAGGAAATATTCCAACAGAAGCCCCATCTATAGAAAAGAACGGAAGCGTGTATACACTTACTTTTACAGGCTCTGAAGACTGGATAGGTGGAGTCTCAGATATCAAGGTAGATGGCGTTTCCGGTACAAAAGAGACTTCAATGTGGAATCTGAGTTCTACAGGAGAGTATGCGACAGATAAAGAATCAGGAGCGATCTATTTATATCTGCAGTCGCCTTCATGGGGAGCAGATGACATAGTTTATACTGTAGTTGTATCATCAGCTGGCTGCAGCGACGTGACGATGGAAATAACAATACCGAGTTCATGGTTTGCGGATCCTACAGTTAAATTAGTAAAATAATAAAAATTAAAATAACAAACTTAAGAAAAGACCGGTACAAGCTATCGGTCTTTTCTGTTTTTTGAAATGGATCAAACCGCGCACTTACCGAAAAACAATACAGTTACAACGACCATGTATGATACTTGATACATACAATTAAATATTACATTGAAACAGAAGATGATAAAAGTTATACTCTAATATGACAGTTATTAACACAAAAAGACGCCCAATAATGCCGGAGAATATACGGATAAGCGCAGTTGAAATTCCCTGCACACGGAGCGTTCCGTATATTTCGCAGGCAACAGAAAGGCGTCCTGTATTTTCAAAAAATATACTTTAATTGCGCGTCACCGCGCCAACTGACTGAATAAAAACAAAAACGAAACGGAGCTTGCAAAACAATGAAGGATACTGTTAAAAAAAGTACGTCCGATAAAAAGCTTACATATATTATACGCACATGCATGATGACGCTTACAGTAGTAATGATAATACTCTTCTTCTGCATGATACTGCTCGTAAACAGCATACAGGGAACAGCCAGAGTAGTAAATTACGCAGGCCTCGTACGCGGAGAAACACAGCGCATCATAAAGCTTGAAAACGCAGGCGAGCCGCAGGACGGCATGATTGCTGACGTAACATCGTTCATAGACGGCCTGCAGAACGGCAGCGACGAGCTCGATCTCGTCAGACTAAATGACAAAAAGTTCCAGTCAAAGATGAAAGAACTCGATGCCGATTTCGAAGACCTCAAGCAGGAAATACAGCTTGTCAGAGAAAAAGGCTATGAAAATACAGAAATAATAGAAAAAAGCGAAAATTTCTTCGGAGTATGCGATGAAGCGACAGGTCTCGCAGCCGCTTACTCACAGAAAAGAGCATCGTCACTGAATATCCTTGAACGCATAGTCATAGCCGATATCTGCGGCCTCATAGCGCTCATAGCCCTCGAGCTCTTCAAAGCGCTTCGCACAGCAGCTCAGAACAGAATGCTTCAGAAAAAGGTATACCTTGACGAAGCTACAGGTCTCCCAAACAAAAATAAGTGCGAAGAAATTCTTGACGCGCCGATAGCAAAGGACGAGTCAGGCGATGACATACCTACTGCAGTATGCGTATTTGACCTTAATAATCTACGAACTATAAACAACAACCTCGGTCACGAAAAAGGAGACGAGTACATAAAGTCGTTCGCAATACAGCTGCGAAAAGCACTGCCTGAGCAGTACTTCGCGGGACGCGACGGAGGCGATGAATTCATTGCGGTACTCACAGGCGTAAGCCACGATGACGTGCAGGAATGCCTTAAAGCCCTAAAAAAGCAGGCTGCGGATTATTCAGAGGAGCATCCTGATATGCCGATAAGCTACGCAGCAGGCTATGCCCTGTCTTCTGATCTTGACGGCTGCACTATGAGAGACCTTTTCAGATATGCCGACAAAAACATGTATGTTGACAAGAACCGCGCAAAAATGGAAGAAGCTGCTGAAAGAAAAAGACAGGATATAGCGCTCCTTCACAGCGTAGAGGAACGCGGCTATGATTTTTCAAGCTGCATGTACTGCGACGCACTGCTCGACCAGTACCGCATGCTGCGCGCGAGCTCGTCATTCATACTGGCAGAGGAGGGGAGCTATTCCGGCGCTGTAGAAGAGATCGTAAATAAATTTTCTGTAGAAGAGACCAGAAAAGATATGTGGAATATGATGCAGCTGCCATCGATCAGCAGATATCTGTCAGCAGAAGAGCCTGAAATGGATCTGCTGTGCAAATATTTTGTTGAAACAGAGCTGCGCCACGGCCGCATAACAGTACTTTTCTGCGATGCCGCAGAGGACGGCCGCCTGCACCATTTTATAATGGGATTTGAAAAATTCAGGAACATCAGCAGCGACAGCTCAGACGAAAAGGCGCAGTTCGCAAGATATTACGACCAGATCAGACATCAGATAGCAGAGAGCGGCGACTATATGGAAGCGCTCGTTCAGTCTGCTGAGGCCGTATATACAGTTGACCTTACAAATGACATCATCAATAATATGTTTTTCCATACAGATCATCCGGAATTCGCTATTGAGGCGGTGACGCCTGCATCATATGATATTTATTGCATGCGGCAGAGCAGATTCGTTACTGAGGAAACTCTTGAGAGCTACAGGATAGTCGATTCATCGGAAAAACTGCTCGGCAGATTTGAAAACGGAGAAAAGCAGGTAACTGTTGAATTTCAGGAGGAAGGGCGCGAAGGACGGCTCATATGGCTGCAAAAGACGGTACTCATGACGCGCGAAACTGTATACGACAGCGATACGGGCGATGAGCGCAGCATAGTCCGCGGCATGATAATGTTTAAGGACACTTCGGAGTTCCACGAGAAGGCAGAGGCGGAGAAAAAGCGCCTGCAGACGGCGTTTGACGAGGCTGACTCCGCGAGCCGCGCAAAGACTGACTTCCTTAATCGAATGAGTCACGACATCCGTACGCCGATAAACGGCATAATGGGCATGCTCGATATCATAAAGAAAAACCGCGACGACCATACAAAAACGGACGAATGCCTCGAAAAGATACATTTGTCAACAAAACATCTGCTGGCGCTCGTGAACGATGTGCTCGACATGAGCAGACTTGAATCTGGCCGTTCGCAGATAGAAGAGATACCGTTCGACCTGAACGAGCTTATGGATGAGGTGGCTTCGCTGCTTGACGCTCAGATAACAGAGGTCGGACTGACTCACAGCAAGCACAGAAAGAACGTAGTCCATACGCATCTGATCGGAAGTCCGCTGCATCTGAAACAGATAATGTTAAATCTTTTCAGCAATTCTATAAAATACAATAAGTCCGGCGGAAGCATAGACACATATGCAGAAGAGATATCGTGCGATGGAGATACTGTGCTTTATGAGTTCAAGATAAGCGACAAGGGCATAGGTATGAGCGAGGAATTCATAGAAAATAAGCTGTTCAAGCCGTTTACGCAGGAAAATGCCGGGGCACGTACTGAGTATCAGGGTACGGGTCTGGGACTTTCGATAGTAAGAGCGCTTTTAGAGAAAATGAACGGAAGCATACACGTAGACAGCGTAAAAGGTGAAGGAACAACGTTTGTTTTCAGACTGCCGTTCATGCTCGACAAAGAATATGAAAATGCAGATGCTGCGCCCGGCGCAGAAGCAGGTGCGGAGGCAGGCGACGCAAACGGCGCTGAAGCTCTCAGCATGCCGCAGGGCATGCGTATCCTTCTCGTAGAGGATAACGACCTGAATATGGAAATAGGTGAATTTTATCTGACGGAGCGCGGGGCGCTCGTAACTGAGGCGTGGAACGGAAGCGAAGCTGTTGATGCATTTGCTGCCTCAGAGCCGTATGGATTCGACATGATACTTATGGATGTGATGATGCCTGTAATGGACGGACTCGAAGCTACACGCCGTATAAGGAAGCTCGAAAGGCCTGACGCAAAGGATATCGTAATAATAGCGATGACGGCGCAGGTCACGACGGAAAGTGCACGTGAGTGCCTGGAAGCCGGTATGAACGACCACATGGCGAAGCCGATAGATCCGGATCGTCTGGCAGAAATGATAGCTGAGCATTCTAAGGACAGATCAGGCAGAAGTGACCGGAAGGAAAAATAAATAAGCAAATATGATGAAAAGCGCATGCTGCTGATTTAGAAATTTCGGTGGTATGCGCTTTTTGTGAAATATTTTGGGAATGATATTCCCAGGTATGCAGAAGAACGTGCTGTGATCGATTATTTCATTTTTTGAAATAATACGGTGTAAAGAAAAGTTAAAATTCAAATAAACTATTGATAATCAATGACTGTATGCAAAATCGGATATGAGTAACATCAAGGCATACAGCATATATTCCTGCATGTAACCGATAAACAGACCAACAATGTATGCTGAAAAATATACAGAAAAATTTTCTGCAAACTGTAATGATTATGCTGAAAATTGAAGATATTAATTTTCAGTAAAGAATTTCAGAATTGACCTTCCCCTGTGGCAGCGTTTAATCTTGAAGATAGTTAGAGTGTGCTAACTGTTTTGGCACGTTGCGTTTTTCAAGCATTTTGATTCAACGCTTTAAGGAGAAGGAGAAAATGATCAACAGAAAGAACAGGATACTTGGTGTGATGCTGTCGCTTTGCATGACTGCAAGCGCTGTACCTGCTGTTTACGCGGCTGACAGTGCGCCGGGCGCGGCAGGAGGGTCTGATATCGACGGACACTGGGCAAAGGCTGCTATGCAGGAATTCATAGACGCAGGCTACCTGAAGGGCAGCGGCGGAAAATATCTGCCTGACGCTCAGATGAACAGAGCACAGTTTGCGGCGGTAGTGAACAGACTTATGGACTACAGCAGCGAGAGCGCCGACATATCTAAATTTACAGACGTAAAGGACGGCGCGTGGTATAAGGCAGATCTGGCAAAGGCTCTGGCAGCAGGCTATATGTCAGGCACGGCAGCAGATATAATGTCGCCGGAGGCTCCTGTAACGCGTGAGCAGGCGTTCGTAATACTTTCGAGGATACTGAAGCTCAGCGCTACTGACAGCGAAGCAGAGCAGGCGCTTGCAGCGTATAAGGACGCAGGCAGCGTTTCAGCATGGGCGAGAAACGGCGTTGCAGCTATGATAAAGGCAGGCTATGTATCAGGCGACAACAACGGAAATATAAATCCAAAGAAGTCGCTGACTCGTGCAGAGGGCGTTACAGTACTGAACCGCAGCAGAAAGGCTCAGGACCAGAAGCCTGAGGTAAAGAATAAATACGCCGATGGCGTGTATACGGGAACGGGTGCAGGCTACGGCGGCACTATGAAGCTGCAGGTTACGATAAAAGACGGCAAGATCAGCGATATAAAGATATTGAGCGACAGCGAAACAGGCTCATATCTCAGCCGTGCAAAGAGCATATTACAGAAGATAATCGACAATAACGGAACAGACGGTGTAAGCGCAGTATCAGGCGCTACAAAATCATCAAACGGTATATTCGATGCTGTAAAGGCATGCCTTTCACAGGCTCAGGGCGGTAAGGACACGTCAACTACAGGCTCTACAGGCGGCGGTCACGGCGGCAGCGGAAATGTGACAAAACCTGCTGATGATGACATTGACGGAAACTGGAAGGACGGGACTTATACAGGAACAGCTCAGGGATATTCGTACCAGGGCGTTACGGCGACAGTTACAGTTGCAGACGGAAGGATAACAGAGATAGTTCTTAAAAACAACGGCGAATCATCGAACTATTATGCTAATGCACTCGGAAAGACGAGCAGCGGCAAGACTATCATAGAAGAAATAATATCAGGTCAGACTACGAATAAGATAAACGCTATCTCCGGCGCTACAAAGACATCATATGCAATAATAAACGCAGTTAAAAATGCACTCAGGCAGGCTGTAAAAGAGCAGATACCGGGAGACGACCCGACAGCTCCGCTCAATGACGGTGTATGGTACGGAACGTCTACAGAGGGCTACAGATTCATGACGTCAGGTCCTAACATCCTGAGAGTAACAGTTGAAAAGGGTATAATAAAAGATGTTTCAACTGTAAAGTTTGCAGACGATAACGGCGGCTTCAGAGAAAAGGCTGAAAGGCTCTTTGTAAAAGCGATCGGAAAGAGCAGCGTTGAGGAACTCAGAGATCAGATAACAGAAAGAAGCGGCGAGTGCTATGACGTAATAACAGGCGCTACATTCTCAGGAATGTCATACGTAACAGCAATGGAAAGCGCTCTCGCGCGTTCACGCGCAGGCGGCGAGCAGAAGATCGCATGGATGGAGATAGCAGAGAAGCCTTCTATCGCATACTTTGATGAAAAGTTTGACTTGAGCAGCGTGGCTCTGAACGTATACCTCAATGACGATCCGACAACGCCTGTAAAGGTAAAAGGCACTGAAATATCAGACTACGGTATAACAGCGGCGCTCGATGATGAAACTGTCGTAACAGACGGCAAAGTCATAACAAGGGATGACGTAGACTCAAGCAGCACATTCAGAATAGGCTTCAAAGAAAAGATCTCACGCGCAGCTGCGTACATGAACGTATACACTCGCGTACACACCAACCAGCGCGAAGCGACGCATGTAAAAGTGACATATGCGAACGAGCGTGAGGAAATAATAAACATGTCAAGCGATGAGTTCCGCTATGTACTGACTCCTATCAGCCGCGTAACGTCGATGGAGCTCTACGAGGGCGATACGAAACTTGCAGACGGCGAATACTACGAGGCAGGCAACAGCTGGTCATTCGACCTCTCGAATGTAGACCCGGGTGAAGGAAACTCATGGAGATTCACTACATACAGAGTTGACGTTGGAGCTATAAAGGACGATTCAGCTGTAAAGTCATTCACGCTCACAGCACCTGAAGCAGCAGAATATCAGCCGGGACAGAAGCTCGACATGAGCAGCGTGAGAGTAAACGCGATCACAGAAAACGACAACACACTCAGCCTTTCATGGTCAGAAGCACTAAGACGCGGCTTTACGTGCGATCCAGCTAACGGCTATGAATTCACAGAAGGCGACATCGGAACAAAGACGATCACAGTTTCGATCGACGGCGCTGAGTCACAGACATTCAGCGTGACAGTATCGGCAGTTGTTGAGATAGATAAACTGGTACCTGACACATTAAAGATCACAAAGGGAAATGAGACAGTTTTAGAACTCAGCGAACTCAGCAAAGAATGGCCGGAGGGTAAATATTACTTTACTAAGACGGGTCTGGTGCTTGATGCTAAATACGAAGGAACTTCTGTAAATGACCTTAAAGTAGAGATAAAGAATAAAGCTGGCGAAACGATAAACGCTGAACTGTACAGTTTTAAAAAGCTTCTTTCCCAGATAACTCTTCTTGATGAAAGCGGAGATCCGTACGGAGGTATAACACTTTATTATACATTTGAAGTAAAAGAAATATCATATGTTCCTGAAACATTGAAGATCACGAAAGGTGATGAAACTGTATTAGAACTCAGCGAACTCAGCAACGAATGGCCTGATGATAATTATTTCAGAAAGTTAAATCTTACGGTCGACAGCAAATTTAAAGGCACACCTGCAAGTGAACTTAATGTTGAGATAAAGAATAAAGACGGAGATATATTAAATGCGACACTTAAATATTTCCGTGATAATATATTACAGATAGAATTACTTAACAGCGAAGGTGAAGCTTTCGGCGCTATAACACTCGGATATACTATGGTGGAAACTACAGTTTCTCCGGTGCCTGAAACTATCAGACTTATGGATGGCGATAAAGTAGCTCTTGAAGTAACAGAGCTTACAGACAAATGGTCAGACGGATACCTGACACAGTATAATGTACCGATATCATCAGAGTATAAAGGCTCTACTGCTGACAGATTCACTGTTGAAGCATTTAATAAAGATGGTAAAAAATTGAATGCAGAGATCACGCGCTTAACAAATGTATTGGTCCAGATAAGTATATCAGACGAACAGTATAATATAACAATAAGCTTTAAATATGAATAGATAAGCTTTACAGCTGCCGTACAGCACAAAAATGTACGGCAGCTTTTTTATCATTTTGGACAGGCAAAAAAACAATACAGTTACATTCATTTTTTTAATATATGCAATAATGTTAGCTGCAGCTAACTCTATCCGGCAGAGCAGGCAAAAATAAAAAGCATTGTATATCAGCCGCCGGGCGGCTGCCGCCGTGAAAAATTTATTCGTGCGATTATTCGAAAATTTGAAATTATCGGAAATAGCAGGATAAAAAGTCGATTGACCGTTGATAAATACTGATTTATCCTTAGTAACAGCATAAAGTTAGTTCTATCTAACTGCTAAAACAAAGGAGAACAAAAAGTTATGATCACAAGGAAAAGTAAATTTATGAGCGCCATGCTGTCTGTGTGCATGACGTTCTCAGCTGTTCCTGCTGTGTATGCAGCCGGTGACGGCTCGGGCGCGTCTGACATCGACGGTCATTGGGCGAAGGCAGCGCTTGAGGAATTCATTAGTGACGGGTACCTCAACGGCGACGGAAACGGAAATTATAACCCGAACGGAACTATGACGAGAGCACAGTTTGCTGCGATAGTAAACAGGATGCTCAGATACAGCGATGAAAGCTCTGACATCTCAAAGTACAAGGATGTAAGCGCTTCAGCCTGGTACAGATCGGATATGGCAAAGGCTCTCGCGGCAGCTTACCTTTCAGGGACATCAGATGAAACTATGTCACCTGAAGCGTCTGTAACTCGCGAGCAGGCATTCGTAATCATCGCAAGGATATTAAAGCTCGATACTTCCGATACTTCAGCGCTCGACGCATACGCTGACGCTGCTGACGTTTCAGAATGGGCGAAGGGAAGCGTTGCAGCTCTTATAAAGGCAGGTTACGTTTCAGGCGACGACAACAAGAAGCTGAATCCGAAAAAAGCGCTGACTCGTGCGGAGGGCGTTACAGTGCTCAACAGGAGCAAGGCTGCTCTCGACGAGCACAAGGTAATAACTAAGGGCGTATACACCGATGGGGTGTATACCGGCACTGGCGCAGGCTACGGCGGTACTATCAAGGTACAGGTAACTATTAAGGACGGAAAGATCTCAGACATCCAGGTAGTAAGCCAGAGCGAGACAGGCTCATACTTCGAGCGCGCAAAGACTCTGCTCGACAAGATAAAGTCAAATAACGGCACGACAGGCATCAGCGCAGTTTCAGGCGCAACGAGAACGTCTAACGGTATATTTGACGCTATAAATGCATGCCTTTCACAGGCAGAGGGCGGCAAGGATACTTCTACTACAGGCTCAACAGGCGGCAGTCACGGTCCGAGCGGCTCGCTTGCTTCATACAGCAGGATAAATTACGATGACTGGTATATAGCTGACGGCTCTTATACAGGCGTTGCGTCCGGCTACGGCGGCAGTACATCTATACACGTTACTGTTCAGGTAACAGGTGGCAAGATCGCATCTGTAAATATAGACAGCAGCGCAGAGTCATCAAGCTATATGAACAGCGCGAAGTCAGTTATAGACAAGATCATCGCAGGAAGCACTACAAATGTTGACAGCGTTTCGGGCGCTACGTACTCTGCAAACGGCATCCTCGCAGCTGTAGAAAATGCTCTTGACGGCGCAAAGGTCGTAAAGAAGAACTCTAAGCAGCCGCTTAAGGATGTCGAAGGCTCAGACATCAGCGTTATAAGTGATGCAGCAGTTACTGCTGAAAAGATAAATGATCCGGGCTCATACGCAGATAAAATAGAAGGTGCATCAGCGTCAGACGCTGTTTCAGCTTACAATGTAACGTCAGACGAGTCTGCGAGACTCATGATCCCTGTAGGATCTTACAGTGCAGGCAAGTCTTACACTATATACAGTATAAACAGTGACGACAGCACAACGGCGCTCGACACTCGTATCGTATATATCGCAGGCAAGGGATATTACGCTACTGCCGCAGCGTCAGGCTCAGGCATATTCGTACTTATAGGAACTGCAAAGTCTTCTGACAGCAAGACTTATGAGCTCAACGAATCAAAGCTTACAAAGGGCGACGCAGTGACGATCTCTGTAGCTAAGAATACTTCTAAGAATATAAACACAGATTATACTATCGACGTAGTGCCTTATTATTACGAGCTCGACGGAACAAAGTATGTTGCAAAGGTAGCTTCAAATAAGAGCACGTATACAGCAGGCGGCGTAACAGGAGATAATGCTGAACAGTTCGCAGACAACACAGGATATGTTGAAAATGCTGAAAAGTCACTCAACAGGCAGGCTGTCAGCGTTCTCAGCGGAAGCCTCAACGGTGTTGACGCTGTAACAGGTGCTACAGTTTCAGGAAATGCTATAAAGCAGGCGATGACAGAAGCAGGCTACAGCTGGCCTACAGCTGCAAATACTGAGCTTCTCACAGAAAAGAAGACAACAGCAGGTTCAGCAAACGTAACTGCTCCAGGCATAGAGCTTGTACGCACAGGTGAAGGCAAGGCAACAGTAAAGAGCGATGAGAGCCTTAAGGGTGCAGTTATATATGTTAATGGCGATAAGGTAGCTTCTGTAACTGAAAGCACTAACGTAATAACGATCGATGCAGCTGCAGGCAGCTCAGTAATGGTAGCATTTGCATCAGGCTATGCAGCATCAGCGACAGTAAGCGGTGATGTTATAAGTGAAACGATCGATCTTTCATACGATGCATCAGAGCTCAGAGTAGTATCAGATTCTGCAGCTGAAAATGAGATCGCTGATTACATCGGCATGATAACTTCAGTTAAGGCAAATGGTAAGGAATACGGAGCATCAGCAGGCATACTTAACGATCTCGGATTTGTTAAATTCAGCTCACCTGTATTTGCAGGAATGAAGGGCGGCGATACTTACAATATCGAGATCGAAGCAGCAGGCTATGACGGTACGCTGAGCTTTACAGTTACGGTACCTGAGACTATATACGCATACGCAGCTGTTGACTATGGCGAATACTGGGCAAATGAAAAGGTTTACGCTGCAGGCGATACATCATCAAACGAAGAAGTTGATTCAAGAGGCGAGTATGATAAGGGCGCATTTGATGCGATAACAAGAGCGACTACAAACCACGGCTGGCACAGAGGAAGCTTCCAGCAGGAAACTTATATGAATACTGAGTCAGGAAAGAAGCTTCCGATATCATACTGGAAGAGCAAAACTCTGGCAGTTCTTGACATAGACGGCAAACATGTGGATGCTGCTATAAGCGGTAAGGATATATCATATACATTAGATAATGTTGACTACAATGAGGTCTTAAAGTTTACATCGCTTGAAGGCATAAAATATGTACCTGCAGCCGTACCTGCAGATGAATTTACTGATTTCTGCAGTGAATATGAAGTAACTGAGAATGGTGATCCGATGTATGGCGGATATACAGAAGGAAACCTTGAGAGCTATACTGCGACAGCGTATGTTACCGATAAAACTAATGGCTTGAAAGCTGTTTCGAGGTCTGCAGGAAAGTGGTCGTTTGCTGCAAGAACTACGGGTACAGGCTCAGGCCTGCTGGGAAGCGATCAGACTGATGCATCAACATTAGAGCTTGTTATGGACAGCAGCTCTGATACTATAGCAGCAAGCCAGTTCGGTGATTTCATAAGAGTAGACTTTAAGGGTAATTATGGTCCTCTCGGTTCTAAGATGCAGACTGTAAGATGGGATTACTATGGTGATGGTGATACTGTACTTGCAAGCTACGGCACTAAGTTTGCTGGAGATAACTGGATGCACAGCAAGAACGGTATCCAGCTCGGACTTACAGATTCACTCAGATGCAAGCTGCCTGAGGGAACAAATGGTGTAGGCAAGTGGAAGGTAACTATCTATGCATTAGGATATGCAGATTACAGCGCTGAATTTAATGTAACTGCAGATGTCCTCCATGGTGGTGTGAGTCCTATAAGAGATTCGCAGAAAGAGCAGATAAAGGAGCTTACAGATCAGGCTGCAGCTTTACTTGAATCAGATGAAGGAAAGGCAGGACTTGCAGCAGGAAATTCTGACTGGCTCGTTTTAAAGGAGCATTATGAAGAAGGACTTGAACTTATAGATCCAAATAATACTAATGCTACATACGGTGATGCAGCAGATCTTATAGGTGAGCTTCCGGTGCTTATAAAGGCAGTAAGCGGAGGTTCTACTGATAGCTCATCAGGCGGCTCTTCCGGCGGCGGTTCATCAAGCGGTTCTTCAGGATCAGGCGGAGGTTCCGGCTCCGGCAGTGTGTCAGGCGGTTCTTCCGGCGGTTCGGGCGGATCAGCTGCATAAAAAATGTATCCGGCGGACCTGTAATGGTCATGTGAGTCGTCGGCTGCATAAATAACGTAGCGCCAGATGTCCCCCGCCTCTATAGGCGGCGGGTTCCATTCCCGACTTTCGGTGGCGGGTAATAATCTCCCACCGAAACCCGGGCGGAGCAGAAGCTCCGCTGGCGCCGTTGCAAGCTACGCGCCGCACTGATCAAGCGAGCTTGTCAGTGCTCTGCTACGCTTTAAATATATATCGTGAATAACTGAATGAAGAAGAAGGCGGCGGCCGGCAGGCGGCCGCCTTATTCCGTTTTTTGAGAATGCTTTCTGAAAAAACGGCGTGGGCGCGCCAGGCGCGCGGATGTATGGAGTAGATATTTGGCGCTGTGTTATTGAATATTCACAAAGTTACAATTAAACAGGAAATCTATTATGCGAAATGTAACTTTAACTTGATTTTGCGACAAAGTTAGTTTATACTAACATTTGGTTAGTGCTTTCTAACCAGACGCACGGCATGTACAGGAATATAGTGCTGCAGGGAATCAAACGCGTGCATTGTATCGTGTGTTCACCAATTTTATGAGGAGGAAAAGATTTATGAAAAAACGAAAACTGATCAGTTTAGTGGTAGTTTTCGCTATGATCGTATCGATGATCACGATACCGTCGTCATCATACGCCGATACAGCGAAAATATCGATCGTAACTGACAGCATTACATCCAGAACATCTGAAATAGATGTAAACATAGACGAGCTGCCGTCTATGGGAATTTTAAGAGTAATAGAAATGGATGCCGATGATGTATATGACAGCTCTAAGCTCAATAGCTATACATCACTGCATTTTTCAGTGGTGACAACACTCAAGAGCGGAAGGAACACGCTGACTCTCACATCAAAGCCTACAGCAGGCAAAAAGGTCATTGCGGTAATGAGGGATTCATCGGGAAGCTCCATGATCGATCACGTCTCAAACGCTGTAACAGTTACAGCAGGAAAGACATACAGCGAGATACTTAACAACTGCTCTGTGACGCTTATGAACGGCGGCAGCATAAGGACTGATGCGCTCAGGCAGACAGACACGTCAGTCGATTTTTCGGTAAAGCTCGATGACTCGATAAAAAGCTGCACGCTTTTCTTCTGCGCTTATCCGGGGAATTCGCAGTTTGATGACGAATCTCAGTTCAATAAGCGGCTGGGAGCTGTAGACAACGTAACTGACGGATATACAGGAACGCAGACTATTGATCTTTCAGAGATCCCTATAGGATACAAAGTCACGGCATATCTGTGGGTCGATCTCGACGAGGATTTCTATCGCGCCGTAACATCACAGGCTCTTGAGGTCGTTGATGAAAACGGACAGGGTTTTGTCGATTATGTATATCCAGATATATACATTTCTGACAGCGAGCTGAATGCGGGAGATACGAAGCTTCATCTTACACTTACAGGCGACGAGCGCCTCTTCAAATACGCTCAGGAAAAGAAGATAACTATAAATGCAGCAGTAGGTCAGTATCCTGACGGAGAAAAGTTTGATTTTGAAGGTGATGATCAGATATCGCTCCTGAGCATGCATGATATAACTGAGGCATTTACCGATAAGGAAGTAACGCTGACATCTCCGCTCAAAGCAGGATATCGTGTAAGGGCGGTAGTGTACTGGACGCAGAATGTAGATGTTTTCGTACCTAAGGGAAACGATTACGAGGAATCATTCGGACGTCCGGATGATTCCATAAAGGTAAAAAGTCCTGCATCCGCAGAATTTGACGGTGAAATATTTGCAGGAGACACTTCTGTTAAAGTAAACATTACAGGTGACGTTCCTGACGGAACGAATCTTCTTGTAAAAATGTTTGATGCAGATACTCAGGATGCAGATATCGCAGTCTCAGGAGGAACATATATAGGCTCCGTACAGAATGTAAGCGCGGGAAATGGACCTGTCACTGTATCTGCGAGCGCCGGCGCTCTGGTATCAGGAAAGAAGCTTGCAGCATTCCTTATGAATGCAGGAAATGTAATAGCCGTGTCAGCACCTGCGACGATAACAGAGGCCGTTGACTTTACGATAGAGCATTCCGGCCTTATAACGACTGAAACTGATTCAGTCGAGGTGAATGTAAAGGCTGGTCCTGGAATGGAGGACACTAACCTCTACATTGTAGGACTGTGCAGAGTAGTAGATGGTAAGACTGATATAACTTCTGAAGATTCATATATAGCGAGAGCATTCGGACAGAAGCCCGGCAAAATAACGCTTACTGGCATATCGGGTCTGAAGGCCGGAGACAGACTGCGTTTCGTAGTAAGATACGGGAAAAACGGTGACGTTATCACGCTGGAAGGTCCTGACATAACAGTTAGCGAGCCGCTTGCAGAAAACAGCATGGTAATAAATGAAAGCGAATTTACTGTAGAGTCTGACAAGGTAACTGTAACAGCATCAGGCTATGATTCGTTCATAGGCTGCACGCTCAGTGTAAATACAGGAACACCGTCAAGCAATAATAATTCTGACAGCAGGACTCGCCTGGCGGGTCAGAAGTACACAGGATCGGGTGTATATGAGTTTACGATAGATCCGTCAAAGCTCAAGGGCGGAAATACGATACAGGCAACATTATACAGATATGATGAGGACAGTGACCGTACATATTATGCCTATTCAAATGCAGTAGCCATAGCAAAAGAGCCTGTACAAAGCAGCGTTTCGATAGTTACGAGATCTGTAAACACAGAAACACAGGCTGTATATGTAACGGCTGAATTTGACGATCCGATGCTCGCAGTGCTTTATACGTATGACGGAGACAGCTTCTCAGCTGAAGACCTTACATCAGAAGAGCGCGCTGCTTACGTTGGAATAAAATATCTGCCGTCTGCGACATCTACATCGCAGAAGATGGACATAACGGGAGAACTCAAGGAAGGAAGCAAGCTCGTTGCAGTGCTTTACAGCGGAGGACTTTCGGGAACTGTGGCTGCGCAGTCTGCTCCTGTGACTATAGAGACAGCGCCTGAAAAGGATCCTTCTGTGGCATATATAAGGAGCCAGAAGGTAACAGCAGGAATGACAACGGTCGATGTCACGATGCTGTTTGACAAGAGCGTAAAAGACAGCAGTTATGTGTTATATCAGTTTGACGGAGAAAC
Source organism: Succinivibrio sp. (assembly GCA_963632005.1). Lineage (GTDB taxonomy): Bacteria > Bacillota > Clostridia > Peptostreptococcales > Anaerovoracaceae > CAKQOE01. The sequence continues at coordinate 3,716 of CAVGTL010000008.1, read as the reverse complement.
GCTCGACACAGAAAATGCGCAGAAGCTCGTGTCAGGCACACTGACTGCAGGCGGACAGACGAGCCTGTATGTAGGCATCGGCAGACTCAAAGCCGGCAGTAAGCTTCAGCTCGTACTTACGACTGACGGCACAGAAACAAGATCAAATGTTATAGAAGTACAGCCTTCGCCTGACTGGGGAACGCCGTACGCAGCATTTAACGAAAGCGCTGTCAGATCTGACGCGAAGTCAGTAAAGATAGTAACAGATTATTCCGACGAATATCTGTCTATGGGCGATGATTTCTACTGCGATGTGACCATATACAGCGTACCTGCTGATTATACAGACGATGAGATACGCGACAATGAAATATGGGAAAACTTCAATGTATGCAAGAGCGTAGGAAAGCTCAATTCCCGCTATAACGATCAGACAAAGGGCGAGCTCACTGTAGACTTCTATGAGTCAGCTGTGCTGACGCCGGGCAATAGATTATTCATAAAATTAAGACTGCCGCATACTGAGTGGAAGGGCGAAGAGGTAGATTACGTTTCAGCATCAGTGCCTGTCGTAGGCGATGATGAGACTATAGACCCTCCTGAGGTCCTGCTTTATAACCTCGGAACAGACAAATCGCTCGGAAATCGTCTCAGAAGCGTATTATCAGACCTCGGCATAAAGGCGGTAGACGTTGCAGACTCACAGCTCGGTCAGACAGTCGGATATCTCATCGGACGTCAGGGATATGAGAAAAATGACGAAGCATACACCGGTAAGGTGTCTGATACTGAATTCATGCTCATGGCGAATATGCCGGAGGCTCTTCTCGACAGATTCCTGGCAGCTATGAATGAAAACGGTATAAAGATAGGACATAAGGCAGTAGTGACTGCGTACAACATCGAATACGAATTCCATCAGCTTATAGACGATATAGAAGACGAGCACCAGACGTTCCAGAAGCTCATAGAGCTCAATAACCTTGTAAACGAGGCAAAGAAGCTGAACGAGTCTGAATACGGAAATAAGCCTGAATGGAGCGCGCTCCAGAGCGCGATAGCAGACGCGCAGGCTCTTATGTCAACAGAAGAGCCTTCATATGAAGAGCTGGAAAATGCTGTAATAAAGCTTAAAACGCCGTATCTTGCGATTACAGAAAAGACAGAAATGTCAGGAACGGCTGTAATAAGCGCTACAAAACAGGATAATGGAAAATACACCGTTACGGTGTATATGGAAAACGGTCCTCTCGGATCTGATGATTATATCTACAGCTGGAATACAGGCGAGAGCGGAAGCGTCCTTACTGACGTCGATCAGGATAAGCTGATAACAAAGATCGTAACTGTGACATCAGACAAGGCTGTCGGATCTGTTACAGGACAGCTCGAGGTCCCTGCTGCGCCGACTGCAGAGGTGAGCGCTTCATCGAGATCATTGACTGTAAAGATAAAGAATGATGCAGCAGAAGCATCTGCAAACAGACTTCCTGCGGACAGCTATATCATAAGTATAGTTAAAGATGGTAAGATCGTAGCAGAAAAGACTGTTGAAGCTTCATCAGAGCAGGTCGTATTTGACGGACTTGATGCTTCAACTGAGTATACTGTAAGCATCAGAGCAAACAGCATCGTCGGAGAAAGTGATACTGCGTCAGTATCTGCAGCGACTACTGCTGCAGGCGGCGGCTCACATCATGGTAATTCAGGAAGCACATCTGGGAATACAGGAAATAATGACCAGAATACAGGGAACGGCATAAATAACAGCGGCGGCAACGATAAGCTGTTCTCAGACGTCGATCCTGCAAGCTGGTATGCTGAGGCTGTAGCTCTTGCAGCTGAAAAGGGAGTAATGAACGGAACAGGCAACGGAATGTTCAGCCCTGCTTCATATGCGGACAGAGCGATGACAGTTACAGTGCTTTTCAGAAATGCGGGCGTGCCGTATGTGAGAGAAGTATCGTCATTTAACGATGTAGCGACCGGAAAGTACTATACAGAGGCTGTGAGCTGGGCAGAAGACAAGGGCATAGTGAACGGCACAGGCGACGGAAGATTTGAACCGACTCGTTTCATCACACGTCAGGAATTTGTAACTGTATTATGGAGAGCGTCAGGCTCACCTGCGGCGGAGGCCGATCTCAGCAGCTTCGGTGACGCGAAGGATATCGCAGCATATGCATCAGATGCATTTGCATGGGCTGTCAAAAATGGTGTTATAACAGGAAAGACAGGAGACATGCTTGACCCTTCAGGCGTGCTTACACGTGCGGAGCTGGCTCAGATAATGGTAAGATACCTGTACGGTTCAAACGCTGCTGCATAGCATCGGCAATGCCGGATATGATCTTAAAATACAAATAATATAAATATTGTAAAAAAGTGCGCTGAATTAAGCGTACTTTTTTACTTTCAGCGATAAGCTTTCTGCGGGTGCGCCGGGCGCACGACAGTCTGCCGTATTTTTTGTTTTTTTGGTTATTTTTTGACTATTGATGAAACATTTTGACCGCCTGAAGGATATAATCAGTGAAACGCGTTTTACGGATGCTGCGCAGCATGTCCGGCGGGTGACCGCCGCAGGTCGTGCCGGTGCATTAATGCATTCGTACATTTGTACATTTGTACATTTGTCCGGCCGGAAGGTCAACAGGGTAAATTCAAAAGGAAAGCGGAGTGATGCTTTGGAAAATGAAAGGTTCGAGCGCGCGGCGGCTATGTATATGGATAATGTGTTCGCAGTGGCGTTCAATTATTTCAAGGACCCGTCGGACGCTGACGACATAGTGCAGGAGGTGCTTCTCAAGCTCCTGAAGAGCGATGTGGAATTTGAAAGCGATGAGCATATAAGGAACTGGCTGCTGAAGGTGGCGGTAAACCAGTGCCGCAAGGTGTCTGTATCGTCGTGGTTCAGGAAGAGCATGCCGCTTGAGGAGTATGCGGAGTCGCTGAGATACGAGGACCCGGAGGAGAGCGCACTGTTTTTCGCCGTTATGGGGCTTCCAAAAAAATACAGGGTGGTCATCCACTTATTTTACTACGAGGGCTACAGCACGGCGGAGATAGCGGAAATGCTCGGTATGAACGAGTCTACGGTAAGGACGCGCCTCAGGCGCGCGCGGCTTAAGCTAAAGGAGGTCCTGAAGGATGGATGGGAAGATGAGTAATAATAAAAGGTTATACAGAGCGACATTTTCAAGGCTTCATTGTTCTGCGTGCATCAGGATGGAGGACGAAATGGCGGATAATAATGAATCAAAAATGAATGAAAAAATAGCCGATATGGTAAGTGCGCCCGGCGCACACAAAAGACTGAGGATAAGCAGACCGATAGCCGTATGCGCGGCCGTGGCAGCGCTGATCTGCGCCATGTCAGCGGCGACGTTTGCGGCTACAGGCGGTGAGACTGCCAACCCCGTACAGGCAGTTAAAGTAATGCTCAACGGACAGTCTATATCTGCGACTGCGGTAAAGGGCGACGGCAGCATAGAGATCAACGTGGAAAAAGGTGACGTGCTGAGCTGCGAAGACCCTGAAACGGGCGGATCCATGGAAATATCAGCGCTTGAGGACGGCAGCCGTGTGAAGATCGGTAGGTCAGAGAATGATAATGATATGAATGCCGAGATCAGCAATGAGGATGCTGACTTTAGCATCAGCGTTGAAAGTTCGGATGAAAATTCGGATGAAAGTGATGATGTCAGCAGCGACGAAAAATAGCATAGTCCGCT
>CAVGTL010000007.1:0-31523 GCA_963632005.1 Succinivibrio sp. | reverse complement strand
TTTGAATCTGCTGCCTGCGGCAGCAGTGCAAACCGCCTTGCTCACCTCGCTGGCAGCATCACCATTCTGCTCCGACGCTCCGCTCGTCTGCATGTCTGCCCGCTTTTGAGGCGTCTTTTTGTCTATAAAATTAATTTACTGTTTAAGATTAACGACTGTAACGCCGTCGCCGCCTTCGTAGAAGCTGCCCGCTTCGAACGAGTCTACGTGGGCGTGCTTTCGGAAGAGCTGCTGGAGGCCTCGTCTGAGTGTTCCTGTGCCGCGGCCGTGTATTACTGTTACCTGCGGCAGGCCTGCCATATAGGCGTCGTCGAGGTACTTGTCTACTTCCATTATTGCGTCGTCAAGCACCTTGCCTATTACGTTTATGCTCGTAGAGATGTTCATCGTCTTCTGCGAGTACATGCCGCTATAGTTTGAACGCTGCGGTCTTTCGTCGTCAAAGCTCTTTTGAACTCCGTGCTTGTCTATCTTTGTTATATCGGCAAGCTTTACCTTGAGCTTCATATTGCCGATCTGGACGTATAGATTGCCCTTATCGTCAGGCAGCGAAGCGACTATGCCTTTCTGGCCCATAGTTACGAGGTTTATCCTGTCGCCGAGCTGCAGCTCGTCTCGCGAAGCAGGCTTTGCGTTTACAGCAGGCTCAAACGTCTCGCGGTATTCATCGCTCTTCTGTCTGAGCCTTCTGCGTACTACCTGCTGCCTGCGCGTCATTTCGGCGCTTGCGGCAGGAGCGTTCTCCTGCATGTCGCGCAGTTCTTTCATCTCCTGCTTTATCTCGTCTGCGAATCTGCGCGCCTCGGCTACTATGTCAAATGCCTCCTGACGGGCTTTTTTAAGCATCTTTTCGCGCTTTTCTTCGGCGTTCTCCTGGCGTCTGCGTATTTCATCTTCACGCCTGTTGAGCTTCTGCTTCAGCGCAGCCGCCTTGTCGCGCTCCGCTTCCGCTGCGCTCCTGTCTTCCTCTATAGCGCTTATGATATTTTCAAATTCAAGTTCTTCCGTGTCTATCAGCTCGCGTGCGTGGTCTATTATGTCGGACGGTATGCCGAGCTTTTTTGATATTTCAAAAGCGTTAGACTTGCCTGCCACGCCTATAGTCAGCCTGTAAGTCGGGCTCAGCGTTTCTACGTCGAACTCCATGGACGCGTTTTCTACGCCCTCAGTGCTTATAGCGTACTTTTTAAGCTCGCTGTAGTGTGTCGTCGCAAACGTCATGCAGCCGCGCTCCTTGAGCCAGTCGAGTATGGATATCGCGAGCGCAGCACCCTCTGTAGGGTCTGTTCCCGCGCCCAGCTCGTCCACCAGGACAAGTGTCTTATTGTCAGCCTCGCCCATTATTTCCACTATATTCTTCATATGTGATGAAAACGTACTTAGACTCTGCTCTATGCTCTGCTCGTCGCCGATATCAGCGAATATCTTGCGCATGACAGGCAGATAAGTGCCCGGACCCGCCGGTATATGCATGCCTGACTGGTGCATCAGCATCATGAGCCCTACAGTCTTGAGCGTTACAGTCTTGCCGCCTGTGTTAGGGCCTGTAACTACGAGTGTCCTGTAGTCCTTGCCGCAGTAAATATCGAGCGGCACTGCCTTTTCGGGGTCGAGCAGCGGGTGACGCCCGCGCCTTATGTCTATTATGCCCTTCTTGCTCACTTTAGCGGCAGAGCCGCCCATCTGAACAGACATTTTAGCCTTTGCAAATATTACGTCGAGGCGCGTAAGGTATTTCTGGTTGCTTATGATATGCCTTACTGCGATGCCGACTTCGCGTGAAAGCTCGGCGAGTATGCGGTTTATCTCCTCGCGCTCCTTAAGCTCGAGCTCTCTTATTTCATTGTTTATATTTACTACAGACTGCGGCTCTATAAAGAGCGTCGCGCCCGTAGCCGATCTGTCGTGGATTATGCCGGGGAATTTTGCTCTGTTTTCCTGCTTTACAGGTATAACAAATCTTCCATCTCGCATAGTTACTACCGCGTCAGCGAGCAGCTCTTTATTAGTGTTTGACGATACCATAGCGTTTATACGGTCGCGCGCAGCCTCGCGCTGTCTCGCTATCCTGCGGCGTATATCATGCAGCAGCGGGCTCGCCGTATCGCGCATAGTTTCTTCGCTCTCTATGCAGCTGTCTATGTGATCCTCGAGGCGCTTTTCCGGGTTTATGACTTCCATATAGCCCTTTATGTGATGTAATGAATCGGGATCGCTGAATGCGTCGTCCTTCATAAACTCAAGCACCTCGCGCGCCACGCGCAGGCTCGTCATTATATCAAGGAGCTCGCCCATAGAGAGCACACCACCCTTTTCAGCGTAACGCGCGCTCCGTTTAACGTCGCGCAGACCGCCGAGCGGTAAAGACCCCTTATGCATAATAACGGAAACCGCTTCATCGGTTTCCGCCAGCATGTCCTTGATCTTATGTTCTTCAAACACAGGAACGATTTCTCCGATGTCCTTGCGGGCCATCGGAGAAATCGCTTTCTGCGCTGTCATTTCCTTTATCTTATCGAATTCTAATACTCTGTAAACCTTTTCGTTCATGCACTCCTGCCTTTACTACTTTCCGGCTTTTTTGAGACTATCGAGTTCGTTTTTAAGATGAAGATTTTCCATCTGAATGTCAAAGAAGCTGTTTTCAAGCTCCTTGTACTTATCCTGTATCTCACTCGCATCCTGAGATTCGCTGTCGCGCTCAGACTCAAGCTCCTTTATCCTGTCGCGGAGCTTGTCTGATTCTGCTTTTGCATCATCGTACTTTACGCGCAGATCCTTGAGCTCGTCTGAGTCTTTTTCCGTCTCAGAGTTGAGCTCCTTTTCAAATTCAAGCTCTTCATTAAGCTTATCGATCTGCTTTTTGAGCGATTCTATCTCATCGGCAGCCTTGTTGAGCTCTACATTTTTAAGATTGAATATGCGCTGCAGCTCGCGGAGCTGTTCCACGCTGTTTTGCGCGTCCTCCTTGTACTGCTTGAAGCTCGATTTTGCATCCTCCCACAGCTGTATATAGTGGTCGGCGTCCTTCCTGAGGTCTGCTATTACTCCCTCAAGCTCATTCACGCGGGCGCGTGAGCCGTAAAGGTCGTCGGTTACATTTACAGCCGTGAGTACAGCGAGTGATGAAACTGACATGGAGGGCAGTGCCTTCGCGAGCTCATTCATTACCTTATCAACGTGTCTCGCGACGGTCACGACGCGGTCACCTGAGTCACCGCCTGCTATCGTGTATTCCTGTCCGTAGATCTTAACAGTTACTTTGCCGTTTTCCCCCATATTAATATTTCCTCCTTAGGATAAATATCTACATTTCTCTCAGGACAGCGTTTAATCCCTTTTCAAGTCCTGAAAGTATATTCTTATGAACTTCTGAAACTTCGTCATCAGTCAGTGTTTTTTCTTTGTCTCTGTATGTGAGAGCAAAAGCTACACTCTTCTTGCCGGATTCTATCTGCTTACCGCGGTATACATCAAAGAGCTCAGCCTTTTCAAGGAGTTCTCCGCCGTTTTCTTCGATGATGTCCATAATGCTTCCTACTGTAACGTTCTCGTCAACGAGAAGCGCGATGTCTCTTGTAACAGCAGGATACTTAGGAAGCGGCTTGTAAATTATTTCAGTCTTTGACTGTGCCATTACTATAGTAAAGAGTAATTCGCAAGTGTATACTCTTTCATTTATGCCGTATCTTTCTGCAACGTCAGGATGCATCTCACCGATAGTACCGATGAGCTCTCCGTCGCTTATGATATTAGCGCATCTTCCCGGATGATACATAGGAAGTCCGCTTTCCGCCTCGTACTCAGCGCCCTTTATGCCGAGCAGCTCAAGGAGTCCGTCAACGATGCCCTTGAGCTCAAAGAAATCTGTTCCGTCACCGTAAGTACCGATGCACAGGCCCTCAGCCTCGAGCGGCTGGCCGTCGCAGTTTATCTTTACATTGTTAAATATTTTACCTATTTCAAACAGTCTTGCAGACTTGTTGCCCTTTGCATAGTTCTTAGCGAGGACTTCCATCATGTTAGGAGTCAGCATAGTTCTCATTACGCTGTTTTCCTCGCCGAGCGGATTTATGATCTTAACGAAGTTTCTCTTTGAGATATCAGTATCTGAAACTCCTGCCTTGTCAACGCTCTTAGGGCTTACGAATGAATAAGTCAGTATCTCGTCAAGTCCGTAGCCTGTAAGTATGTTTCTCGTCTTTGTTCTGAGCTCTTCAGCCTTTGTGAGCTTTGCAGCCTGACCGCCTGAAGGAAGTGAAACAGGAAGCTCATCGTAGCCGTACATACGAGCTACTTCTTCTACATAATCCTCCTCTATAAGAAGGTCCTGTCTTACTGTAGGAGGAGTAACAGTCATGATGTCGCCCTTTGCTTCTACAGTCATTTCAAGGCTCTCAAAGATCTTTACCATATCTTCCTCAGGGATGTCTGTACCGAGTACGTGGTTTATCCTTGAAGCTCTTACATCGAGAGGTCTTGACTTCTGTACCTCAGGATATACGTCTACAGAACCGCCTACTACAGTACCGCAGCCGAGCATCTCAACAAGCCTGCATACTCTGTCAGCAGCAGCCTCACACAGATTTGCATCTATGCCCTTTTCATATCTGCCTGAAGCTTCAGTTCTGAGAACGAGCTTCTTTGATGACGCTCTTACAGAGTCGCCGTTGAAGTTTGCTGATTCAAGTACTACTGTAGTAGTGTCATCCTTTATCTCAGAATCGAGACCGCCCATGATGCCCGCAACAGCGATAGGCTTCTCAGCGTCGTTTATCATGAGGATGCTGTCCGAAAGCTCTCTCTCAGTACCGTCGAGAGTAGTGAACTTAGCGCCCTGCTCAGCAGTATCTACAACGATCTTGCCGCCTGCGATATCTCTGATATCGAAAGCATGAAGCGGCTGGCCGTATTCCATCATTACGAAGTTAGTTATATCTACTATATTGTTTATAGGTCTCATACCGCCGTGCATGAGCCTCTTCTGGAGCCACCATGGTGACTGGCCGATCTTTACGTCCTTTATTACGCGCGCTGTATATCTCGGGCAGAGCTCGTGGTTCTTTACCTCTACCTTGATGTAATCATTTACATCGCCCGTTTCATTCTGAGCCTTTGTATCAGGATACTTGAGCTCATGACCGAAAACAGCTGCAGCCTCACGCGCCATACCAAGCATTGAAAGGCAGTCAGGTCTGTTAGGAGTTATCTCAAAATCAACTACACTGTCCTCAAGTCCGAGCGCTTCAGCTATATCTGTACCAGGCTTCAGGTCGTCATCGAGTATCCAGATGCCGTCCTTGATAAGTGTGTTTATTACCTTATCCTCATAACCCATTTCTGCAGCAGAGCAGAGCATACCGTCAGACAGTACTCCTCTGAGCTTTCCGCTCTTTATAACAGTGCCGTCAGGAAGCACGCCGCCGTCACGGATAACAGGAACAGTCGCGCCCTCAAAAACGTTCTTAGCGCCTGTAACGATCTGCAGCGGCTTGTCCTCGCCTACGTCGAGCTGGCATACTACGAGCTTATCTGCATCAGGATGCTTTTCTATTTTCAGTATCTTGCCGACCATTATCTTTGAGAACTTCGTTCCCATAGGTTCAACAGTCTCTATATTTGAACCGGAAAGTATCATTCTGTCGCAGAATTCATCTACCGGCACGTCTATGTCTACATAATCTTTAAGCCAATTTACGGAAACTAACATTTATTTTCACCTCTGTTTTGCGTTTATGATATCGTATTTTTTTGAGCAGTATTTAAATTTTCAATTACTTAAACTGCTTCAGGAATCTTTCGTCATTCTCGTAGAATAATCTGATATCATCGACCTCATACTTGAGCATCGCGATACGCTCTACGCCGATACCAAATGCAAAGCCTGTGTACTTTTCAGTATCAATGCCGCCTATCTTAAGAACATTAGGATGTACCATACCGCATCCGAGTATTTCTATCCAGCCGCTGCCCTTGCATACCTTGCAGCCCTTGCCTCCGCACTTGAAGCATGAAACGTCTACCTCTGCGCTAGGCTCAGTGAACGGGAAGTGATGAGGTCTGAACTTAGTCTTTGTGTCAGGTCCGAACATCTGTCTCGCAAACTCAGCGAGAGTACCCTTAAGGTCAGCCATAGTGATGCCTTCGCCTACGACAAGACCCTCTACCTGATGGAATACAGGCGAATGAGTAGCGTCCGGAGTATCGCATCTGTAAACGCGTCCCGGTGATATGATCTTCATAGGAGGCTCCTTAGTGAGCAGCGTTCTAGCCTGAACAGGCGAAGTCTGTGTTCTGAGGAGTATGTTCTCATCGATATAGAATGTATCAGTCATATCCCTTGCAGGGTGATTAGGACCTGCATTGAGAGCGTCAAAGTTCATAAATACAGTCTCGACTTCAGGACCTTCCACGAGCTCAAAACCCATGTTCATGAATATCCTTGACATGTCATCTATAGTCTGAGTGAGCGGATGCTTTACGCCGTGAGGCATTACTTTGCCCGGCTCTGTAACATCTATTTTCTCAGCTCTGAACTTTGCCTTTTTCTTTATTTCCTTAAGGTCGTTCCTCTTGCTCTCTATAATGTTCTCGATCTCGCCGCGGACCTCATTTGCAAGCTTTCCTACTTCCTTTTTCTCCTCAGCATTGAGCGAACCCATAGATCTGAGTATCTCTGTCAGCTTTCCCTTTTTACCAAGGACCTTGACTCTGATTTCTTCTACACTTTCCGGAGCAGCCGCCTCATTTATCTGAGATCTGACTTCCTCAAGAATAGTCTTAAGCTGTTTCTGCTTCTGCATTTCATTCCTCCATGAATTATATTTCGATCAGCGCATATGGCGCTGTCTTACTGCCTCGTACATTACTACTGCAGCCGCTACAGCCGCATTGAGCGACTCTATAGTTCCCTCCATCGGGAGTCTGACATTTACATCAGCCGCATCCTGAAGCTCAGCGCATACGCCGTTTGCCTCATTGCCTATTACCAGCGCTGTCTTTTCCGCCATATCAGCGTCATAAAACAGCTTTTCTGCATAAGGCGATGTGCATATTATGCGCCTGCCGTGCTCTCTCAGTCTTTCGGCCGCATCCTCGGGTGAATCCGCGAAAAGCAGCCTTACTCTGTAAAGAGAGCCTGCAGCAGCCCTCACTGTCTTTGGTGAGAACAGATCTGCCGTTCCTTTTATTATAACAGCGCCTGCAAAGCCTGCGGCATCGGCTGTTCTTATCACAGTTCCTATATTTCCGGGATCCTGCAGTCTGTCGAGAACGATCACATTGTCAGTTTCTTCAAAGAAACGTTCCTCGCTGCATTCCGGCTTCTCTGAGACAGCGGCTACACCCTGAGGCGTCTCGGTATCTGCTGTTCTGTCAAATAATGCTTTTGACAGTATATACACCGGAACATCTTTTTCCTTATCGCCTGTGATGCGTTCCAGCGCTGATATTTCAAAATCATCGCGCACAAAAATACTTCTGAGCGCTGCACCGTTTTTTACGGCCTCCTCTATTAGGTTTATGCCTTCTATGACGTACAGACCTTCGCGGTCGCGATGCTTTCGTTTATAAAGGCGCGCGAATGATTTATATATTTCGTTATCAGATGATGTGATCTTTTTCATATTTTATACCGGCGGAAATGACCGCCGGTCGGCGCTTCATTTCATAACCTTTTACCTGTTTTTTGATATACTCAATACACTTGATATACGTGCAATGGGCGGCCATAGGCCGCCCCTGTTTTTTCCTGTTTAAATGATGACTCCATAATATATATTTAACATATTATGTACCATTAATCGTTTAGCTGTTTTATTAAAGATCCTTTAAAGCTCTCTTAAGGAAGTCAGGAACTATCATGCTGTCGTCTTCAGTTGAAGCAGCCGGCTCCTTTTTTGCTTCCTGTGCCTGTTCTGCATTCTGCTGAGCAGCAGCACTTTCCGCAGCAGCTCTTGCCTGTGCTTCCGCCTCTGCCTGAGCCTGTGCTTCTGCTTCAGCCTCACCGTCGTCAAAGCCTGTAGCGATGACAGTGATCCTGATCTCATCCTCGAGATCTTCTTTGATAGATGCACCGAATATGATGTTTGCGTCACGCGCAGCAGCCTTTTCGATGAGGTCGGCAGCTTCGTTCGCTTCGAGCATTCCGAGATCGTATCCGCCCATGATATTGAGCAGGATAGCCTTTGCGCCGTCGATAGAAGTTTCGAGAAGCGGACTTCCGATAGCTTCCTTGACTGCGTCGATAACGCGGTTTTCGCCGCGGCCTGTACCAACGCCCATGTGTGCAATGCCTCTGTCGCTCATTACTGTCTTAACATCAGCGAAGTCGAGGTTGATAACGCCTGATTCAGTGATCAGGTCTGTTATGCCCTGGATACCCTGTCTGAGAACGTCATCGGCCATGCCGAACGCTTCCTTCATAGTAGTATTTTTCTCTGATATCTGAAGAAGTCTGTCATTAGGAACTACTACAAGAGAGTCAACATACTGCTTAAGGTACTCGATACCGAGCTCTGCGTGCTTTCTTCTCTTGCTTCCCTCAAAAGTAAACGGTTTTGTAACTACGCCTACTGTGAGTATTCCCATTTCCTTTGCCGCCTTGGCAATTACAGGAGCAGCGCCTGTGCCTGTTCCGCCTCCCATGCCGGCAGTAATGAACACCATGTCCACTCCGTCAAAATACTTTACGATCTCGTCGATGTTTTCTTCGGCTGCCTTCATACCTGTTTCCGGATTCGCGCCTGCACCAAGACCTCTTGTCAGCTTTTCCCCGATCTGGACCTTAGTCTCCGCAACTGAGGCGTTGAGCGCCTGCTTGTCCGTATTCACAACGATATATGAAACACCCTTCAGACCGGCCTCGATCATGCGGTTTACAGCATTTCCGCCGCCTCCGCCTACACCGATGACCTTGATCTGAGCATTGTCTTCTACACTAGTTTCAAATTGTAACATAACCCTAGTAACCTCCTGTTACCTATATACGAAACATTCTACCATAACGACCCGTCAATCGCAATAATTTGCAATTAAAATAACCACATGATCTCAGTTATTTTTCGACGTTTTTTTACAATCTTGCTTGCTGTCGAACCAATATTTTTCCTGCACTTTCAGTGTATTAAAACCAATACATATCTTTCACTTTTAAAAATATGATCCTTCAATTTTATCGCTACTCGGTTATCGGACTGAACGAAATATAATTATCAGATCCGACCCGTATAACTCCCCTCTTTATATCCTTCTGGTCAAGGTCGTACAACACAGCCTTTATTTCCTCAAGCTGTGAAATAATGTCATTGCTCTGACCAGAACATACCATAGTATCGGTCACATATCCCTTTACAGTCATCGAGCTTCCAAGCTCGACCTTCTTAAAGAACATTCCCGAATCATTTACAGCCTTTACCAGCTGGCTGGCCTCCCTGAAATTTGCACTGTCGTTAAATTCAGGGATCTTTCCCAGCTCATACTTATTTATTTTCAGCCCTGTTACGAGCGTAGCATGCATAGTACTGTCTGCCTCATCGACAGCGTAGCCTTCCTCGTCAAGTATCACATACTTTCCCTCATAGCTGACAGCTATCACAGGCGTTCTTTCTGTTATTATTATTTTATATATGTTAGGCAGCTCGCGGCTTACCTTTACGTCAGCAATATATTTATTTTCTGACAGCGCAGTCTTCACCCTGCGTCCTGTCTGCTCAAACATATTGTCGCCGATATTTACTCCTGACTGTTTTATTATATCGTCATCAGACATCAGAGTATTTCCCTCGACCGTTATGCGGTCTATTGAAAACACCGAAGACGTCATAAACACATAAGCACCCGCTATCAGCGCGACGAGCACGAGAAATCTCAGAAAATAATGCTTTTTTCTGCGTTTTTTCCTTTTTCTGGCCGGTACTGCCGGCTGTTCAGGCTCGTCATCCTGCGCTGCGGTATCTTCATCATCTGTCTGCCAGGATCTTATATCGTAATCTGTATCGTAGCCCATATATATATCAGTCTGCGTGTCTTTGTAAAGCTCCTGCGTCCTGTACATATCTATCCGGCTGCGATCAGAGTCGTTATCTCTGCCATTCTCCATTTATTTCCTCTTTTGTTCTGTATACTTCTGCGCCAAGATTTTGCAGTATCACTTCTAATTTATCATATCCCCTGTCTATATAGCAAACATTTTCTATAATGCTCGTTCCGGCAGCTGAAAGTGCTGCAATAACAAGCGCTGCACCTCCCCTGAGGTCCTTCGCGCGCATCCGCGCGCCATTGATGCCATCGACACCTGTCACAACAGTCTCACGGCCATCCGTACTTACATTTATAACGGCTCCTGTCCTGCTCATTTCACTCACTGCCGCAAATCGATCCTCAAAAATATTCTCTCGAATTACTGTTTCACCTTCTGCCCGCAGCATAGCCGCCATAAGCTGTGACTGCATATCGGTAGGAAATCCCGGATACGGAGCCGTTGTTATCCTTCCGACACTGCTGAGACGCTTCGGAGCTTTTATCTCAAGCTCATCCCTGTGCCTGTCATATTTGAACAAGCAGCCTGCCGTCTCAAAAACATCTGTAACGCTGCCTATATGCTCTGCCGGCGCACCTTCCAGAATGACATTGCCGCCTGTTGCCGCCGCTGCAGCTATTATCGTTCCTGTCTCTATCCTGTCTGACATTATAGTAAACTCAGCAGGATAAAGCCTTTCGACGCCCTCTACAGTAATGACCGATGTACCTGCGCCGCTCACGCGGCCTCCCGCAGCATTCAGAAAATCCTGAAGCTGTATTATCTCAGGCTCCTTTGCTGCATTTTTTATGTGTGTAACACCGTCAGCCATACATGCCGCCATCATTGCGTTTTCAGTCGCCCCGACACTTATCCCCTCAAACCGGATATCTGCACCTGTCAGCCTTTTTCCAATGATCCGACAGCGTATGCCGACATCATCCTCATAAGCTTCAGCACCAAGACACCGCATGGCATCGATATGCATATCCACAGGCCTTTTGCCTATAGCGCAGCCTCCCGGACGTACCGAATCAAATGAACCAAAGGCGGCCGTCACCGGCCCCATAAGGAATACAGACGAACGCAGCCTGTTCATAAGCTCCTGATCAGCGTCTGCGCTTCCCGCGCATGACGCGTCTATGATAAGTGTTCCATCTTCAAGACTGCACACGCATCCGTATGTTCCCAGTATCCTCATCATGATCCTTACATCTGAAAGGTCAGGACAGTTATGTATGACACATTTTCCACGGCACATAACAGATGCGGCCATTACAGGCAAAACAGCATTTTTAGCGCCTCTGACGCGTGTACGACCCTCAAGCCGTGCGCCTCCCTTTATACGGTAAATGTCCAAAAAAACACCTCCTCTGTCATTCACTATATGCACATGAGGAGGCATTTGTTACAACCATCGCTTAACGGCGCGCGGCATAAAGTCCCGCTCTGATCTATACCCCTATAATATCGCAGATCTGTCCGGCAGACGTTACCGTACCGAGTGCAGCAGAAGCCTTTTCCATTTTTTCAAGAGCCTGACGGTCGTTCATCAGCTGCTCTATCTCATCAGCAACCTCACCGTTCGTCAGGTCTTTTTCTTCTATGAGTATTGCGCCGCCTCTGTCAGCAACGACCTTTGCATTGTAATACTGGTGATTATTAGTAACATACGGTGACGGTATCATCACTGACGCGCGCCCGCATGCTGTTATCTCCGAAACTGTAAGCGCGCCTGAACGCGTTATCGCCAGGTCGCACGCATTAAGGTATTTCGGCATATCGTCGATATACTGAAGGTACGTAACTCTCGCGTTCGTCTTATCAGCATTTTCCATTATACTGCCGTAATATCTCTTACCTGTAACGAAAAATATCCTCAGACCTGCGCGGTCACGCAGCCTCTCGGCTGCAACAGTCATTTCGTCATTTATACGCTGTGCGCCCAGGCTTCCTCCAAAGCTGAGCACCATGAATTCATCGTCCTTTACGCCGAGCGCTTCGCGCGCTGCCTGCCTGTCCACTTCTGTAAAAGCATGTCTTACAGGGTTTCCTACAGTTACAGGCTCTTTCTTTGTCTTAAAATATTTCTTAGCATCCTCAAAAGCTACGAACACACGCTCCGCGCTGCGGCTGAGCAGCTTGTTTGTCAGCCCCGGGAATGCGTTCTGCTCATGGATATACGTCTTTATACCCATGCCTGCGGCCGTTTTCATCACCGGACCGCACACGTAACCGCCTGTTCCTATTACAAGATCGGGCTGAAATTCTTTTATTATCTGTTTTGCCTCATGAAGACCGTGATTAAGATCTTTCAGAGTTTTAACCAGCTTTATCGGATTTTTGCGGTTAAGACCGCTTACTGTTATAAACTTTATAGGATATCCAGCTCTCGGGACTATATCCTTCTCCATTCCTCTTTCAGTGCCGACGAATATTATCTCTGCATCAGGATGTCTTGACTTTATTTCATCAGCTATCGCTATCGCCGGATATATATGGCCTCCGGTGCCTCCGCCTGTCATTATGACCTTCATATTCACTTCTCCAATTTGTCTTGTCTAACTGCAGCATTCAGACTGCCGCGCGTCAGCGCGGCATCTGCCTTGATATATTAAGCATTATTCCCATCGCTCCCATAAATATCAGAAGCGCGTTTCCTCCCCAGCTCACGAACGGAAGTATGATACCCGTAGGAGGAGCAAGAGACGTAACTACCATGACATTAAGTATGACCTGAACGGCAAGCATTATGGATATGCCTGAGCCTACCAGCGTGCCGAAAAGATCCGGCGCATTCATCGATATATGAACACAGCGCCATATCAGCAGCAGATATGCAAGCAGCAGCAGCAGCAATCCTATATAACCTAATTCCTCACCTATTATGGCATAGATAAAGTCGTTCTGTGGTTCAGGAAGGTAGAGCGTCTTCTGAACACTCTTTCCAAGTCCCTTTCCGAAAAGACCTCCAGAGCCAAGCGCAAGAAGCGACTGTACTACCTGATATCCTGACCCGCGCGGATCTGCAAACGGATCCAGAAAGCTGACTATACGATCCATACGGTAAGATTCAACTACGACCAGTCCTGCAAGCGCTGCCGCTCCAAGCCCGCCGAGTCCGACCAGATATTTTATCTTCATGCCTGCTATGAACATCATGCCGATTATTATAACAGCTACAGTCGCAGCAGTTATCGCATTGTTTATACCGATAAGACCTCCTACGACGCCTATCAGCAGGAACATTGGAAGTATGCCCTCTTTGACCTTTAGTATCATATTAGGCTTTCTTGAAAGCCACGTAGCTACACATAATATTACAGCAGCCTTTGCTATTTCACCAGGCATGACAGTGACAGGTCCCAGACCTATCCATCTGGCTTTACCGTTCAGTGAAACTACGAATGGAAGTCCCGGAACGAGAAGGATACACAGCAGTATTATACTCAGTATAAGCACCGGTACTGTTAATTTTCGCCATATATGATAATCAAATACAGCGCCGATCATAAATGCCACCGTTCCGATCAGCGCAAAGATAATATCCTTTATCAGATAAGAATACGGCGTTCCGTCCTTGCTTATCGCATAATAATAGCTGGCGCTGAATACCATGACAACACCAAAAACGACAAGCGCAAAAACGAGTGCTACCAGCCAGAAATCTCCGCCGCGCATTATCCTTTTCGGCTTTTCTTTCTTCTTTATTTTCTTTTGCCTTTTTTTCAGTTGTATGACATTGTCCTGTGCTGACATCAGCATACCTCCCCGCAAAAAATGAGGATGCTATTTTTCAAGCTCTTTAACGCAGTTTCTGAAATCATCGCCGCGATCCTCAAACTTTTTATACATATCCCAGCTTGCGCATGCAGGAGAGAGCAATACAGTATCGCCCTTTACCGCGAGCCTGCTCGCCGTCGTTACAGCCTCCTTCATGCTGCTGACCATATGGATATCTGTAAAGCCTGCCCTTTCGGCAGCTTCTTTTATCTTTGGCGCTGTAACTCCCATGAGGATCATAGTTTTTACTCTGCCGTCAAATCCTGCTATGAATTCATCGAAAGAAGCGCCCTTATCATAGCCTCCGGCTATAAGGATTATATTTTTAAACGACATTACAGCCTTTATAGCTGCGTCAGGGTTCGTGCCTTTAGAATCGTTTATATACTTTACACCGTTTACAGTTCCGCAGTCCTCTATGCGGTGCTCAACGCCCTTAAATGTCTTAAGTACTTTAGCGATATCGTCTATCTTTATGCCTGCGAAGTAAGACATTGCAGCTGCAGCAAGTGCATTTTCCAGATTATGGAGTCCCGGTATCTTAAGCGCATCCTCACGGCATACTACAAATATGAATTTTCCGTCGCGGACTACTATATTGCCTCCCTTAACATAAGCAGACGAACACTCAAATTCTCTCTTTCTGCTGAAAGGAATGAGCTTTGCCTTGCAGTCCTTTACAAGCTCTCTGACGATCTCATCATCGTAATTATAGATGCAGTACTCGTCAGGCCCCTGATTTGCAAATATCTTAGCCTTCGCATGAGCGTAATTTTCCATAGTCTTGTGCCTGTCGAGATGATCAGGTGTTACATTCAGTAATGCCGATATCTCAGGCTTGAAATCTACAGTAGTATCGAGCTGGAAGCTGCTGCATTCAGTAACGAGATAAGTATCGTCATCTACATCCATAGCCTTTGTCATTACAGCTACACCTATGTTTCCTACCACCTCTGTCTTCTTTTTAGCCGCCTTGAATATCTCGCCTACGAGCGTCGTAGTAGTCGTCTTGCCGTTAGTTCCGGTAATAGCCACATACTTTCCGTTACCGTATCTATATGCAAGCTCAAGCTCGCCTATGACTTCAGCGCCCTCGGCAGCCGCTTCTTTTACAAATTCCTTATCTGTCGGTACACCGGGACTGAGTACGAGCATATCGTATCCCTTTACATTTACAGGCCTTTCGCCAAAGCTTATGGCAGCGCCTATGCCGCCGGCCCAGTCGCGTTTCTCAATATCTTCATTGCTGTCGTAAACATCTACTTCAGCGCCCATGTGTACGAGAGCTTCCGCTCCTGCCTTACCTGATCTTCCCAGTCCTATAACGAGCGCGCGTATATTTTCTGCCTTTTTTTCCATGTCATCGACCTCCCCGTGGACCTTCTATGAAAATTATAATATAAGCATCGAGATAACGCATAATATCAGCGTTATGCTCCAGAATACAGCAACGACCTTAGTTTCCTTCCAGCCGCTCAGCTCAAAATGGTGATGTATAGGTGCCATCTTGAACACTCTCTTTCCTCTCGTCTTGAAGCTGACTACCTGTATCATTACAGAAAGTACTTCAACTACGAATATTCCGCCGGCCAGCGGCAGTATCATTTCTATATTCATCATGACAGCCGCAGTAGCGAGCGCTCCGCCGAGCGCGAGCGAGCCTGTGTCTCCCATGAAGACCTTTGCAGGATAATGGTTAAAGAGAAGGAAGCCTATGCATGCGCCTGCTACAGCAGCCGTAAATACAGTAGGACTCGTGCATCCTATGGCATTTCCTACTATCGCAAAGAAAAGCGCTACTATTGCAGTACATCCGCTTGCAAGACCGTCAAGGCCGTCAGTAAGATTTACAGCGTTTACAGCCGCTACGAGCACGAATGCGATAAACGGTATGTAGAACCATCCGAAATCAACATAATGCTTCCAGATCGGAATATATACGCTCGTTCCGTAAACAGACACCTTTGCCTGATACACAGCGATTATTATCGCTATTATTATCTGAAATATCAGCTTCTGAAGCGCGGTAAGACCAAGATTTCTCTTTTTTACCACTTTTATAAAGTCGTCACAGAAGCCTATAAGACCGCACAGCACGAACGACAGGAGAAGTATCCCCATGTCAGCGTTCAGTCCGTGACCTACTGACACGCAGGCAATAATAACGGCAAGTATTATCATAATGCCGCCCATAGTAGGCGTCCCCGCCTTTACCTGGTGAGCCTTCGGACCCTCTTCTCTTATGCTCTGGCCCGCTTTTATCCTGTGAAGTATCGGGATCACCACAGGTCCGAGTATCGCAGTTATTACAAATGCAATTATTATCGTAAGTATTATCTGAAAATGACCGTCCATTACTAAGCTCCCATATTAAGTATAAATTCTGCTGCTTTTTCCATGTGCATTCCATGCGAGCCCTTCACGAGAACTGCATCGCCTTCTTTAAGTATGCTGCCTGCACCGGCAGCAAAAGCTTCAGCATCAGCAAAGCTGAAAACTCTGTCTGCGCCCATTATTTCAGCCGCAGCTGCCGCTGTATTTGCAGTACTGCTTTCGCCTACTGCTACGAGCACATCTATGCCGCTGTTCGCTGCGTACTTACCGACTTCCTTATGATAATCGTCGGAACCGTCTCCGAGCTCAAACATATCTGCAAGTACTGCTACCTTCCTCTTTGCATCGAGAGACATGAGCACGTCTATGCCTGCTTTTACTGAGTCAGGGCTTGCGTTATACGCATCGTTTATTACCTTTATATTATTTTCAGACTCCTGTATATTGAGTCTGTTGCCTGCAATATCAAGCTTCTGAAGCGCGGCTGCACTCTCACGCATATTTATGCCGTAGCGTATTCCGGCTATTATTGCAAGAGAAGCGTTCCAGGCATTATGCTTTCCTGGAACAGGCAGATGGAAACGAACGCTGTCGCCGGCAAATGACAGTGTAAAGTCAACGCCGTCCTCGCCGTGATCCTCCACATCGCTTATAACTGCTCCGCGCTTGCCGCCCTTTATGCCTACTCTTACCTTGTCAAAATCAAAGTCCTCGCCGTTTATCTCCTGAAGCATGTCGTTGTCGGCATTGTAAATAAGAAGGTGTTCCATATCGTCCATAAACGATGTGATCTCCATCTTTGCTTCAAGTATGTTTTCGCGGCTTCCGAGATTTCCGAGATGTGATATGCCGACATTAGTTATTATGGCAGTTTCCGGCCTTACTATATCAGCAAGCACCTTTATCTCGCCGCTGTGGTTCATGCCCATCTCAAATATTCCGACCTCTGTGTCGTTCTCTATCTGAAACGCTGTCAGCGGCACGCCTATATGATTATTGAAATTTTCATGATTGCATATTGTAGCGTATCTTGACGAGAATATGCACTTGAGTATTTCCTTTGTAGATGTCTTTCCTGTGCTTCCTGTAACGGCTATGCGATATATGTCTGCATCCTCTATGAGGTTCTTTGCAAACTGCTGCATGCCGATGAGTGTATCGTCAACGAGTATCACAGCTGCATCGCTGTGTGCGTCTGTTATCTCTGCTGCTTTTTCCTCAGAAGAGAGCATGAACATGCGGCAGCCGTTTTCATACGCTGACGCAGCAAAATCGTTTCCGTCGTTCTTTTCACCCTTAAGTCCTATAAAAAGGCTGTTCTCAGCAGCCCTTCTTGAATCTGTTTCAACACTTTCTGCGTAATTGCCTGCAGGGCCGATAAGCCTGCCGCCTGCGAATTTCGCTATTTTATCTGCCTTCATCTTTTTCATGGCATTTCTCCTTCACATGAAAATTTATCTAACTGTTTCTACAGCTCCTGTTCTATTATCTGCATAGCCGTTTCTCTGTCATCGAAATGAGTCTTTACAGTTCCTATTATCTGGTAATTTTCGTGACCCTTTCCTGCTATTATGACTGTGTCACCAGGCTTCCATTCCTTCAGAGCCTTCTTTATGCCGCGTCTGCGGTCGTGCTCGACTACGTATTCGCAGCCTGTAGGATCTATTCCCGGTATTATGTCAGCTATTATTGCATCAGGATCCTCTGTACGCGGGTTGTCGCTCGTAACGACGCAGTAGTCAGACAGCTCGCCTGAGACCTTACCCATGAGCGGGCGCTTCGTAGCGTCTCTGTCGCCGCCGCATCCGAAAACTGTTATAACTCTGCCCTCTGTGAACTCGCGCGCAGTCTTTATGACCTTTTCGAGCGCGTCAGGTGTATGAGCGTAATCGACTATTACAGGTATGCCCTTGCTGTTAGCAACGCTTTCAAAGCGTCCGGCAACGCCAGGCGTCTGCTCTATGCCTGCCTTTACAGCATCCCAGCTTATGCCTGCTTCAAGAGTTATCGCCGCAGCGCACAGCGCATTTGACACTGAAAATCTGCCCGGAGTGTTTATATGCATAGTCCCGAGCTTCTGTTCTCCCGCAGTTATCTCAACATCTGTACCTGCTGCTGATGCTGCAATGATGCTCGCTCTGTAATGAGCATTTTCATCGTCTATACCGCATGCGATCACCTTCCTGCCTTCTGCCGAAAGTTCATTGTACAGCCTTTTGCCGTATTTGTCATCAGTATTTATGACACTGCATTTATCTGTCTGCTCAAAAAGTTTTTTCTTTGCAGCGTAGTAATCCTCAAAATTATGGTGGAAATCCATGTGATCGGGCGTAAGATTAGTGAAAACACTGTAATCAAACGAAATATCATCAGTTCTGCACAGTGCTAGAGAATGCGACGATACTTCCATAGCGCAATATTTTATTCCATATTCTTCCTTCATCTCATGGAACATCCTCTGGAGCTCAAAAGACTCTGGCGTAGTGTTTACAGACTCAAATGTCTTTCCGCCGTAAACGTAAGCTATAGTTCCGAGCACGCCGCACTCGTGGCCTGCTGCTTCCGTTATCGCCCTTAAAAGGTACGAAATAGTTGTTTTTCCATTTGTTCCCGTAACTCCGAAAACAGTCATGCTGTCGGAAGGCCTGCCGAAGAATGTGGCTGAAACCGCCGAAAGCGCCTTTCTGCCGTCGTTTCCGTCATTTACATATATAACAGGTATGTTTATACCATCAAGCTTATCTGTCGCAAGTATCGCAACAGCTCCCGCTGCCTCTGCCTTTGCTGCGTACTGGTGACCGTCTGTGCTGAAGCCCTTTACGCACACGAACAGATCACCGGGCTGCGTTTTTCTTGAATCGTAGCTTATGCCTTTTATCTCTGCTGCGCCCGCTGCCTCCGGCATGTCGGCGGAGCCGTCGAGACCTGATTTTTTCATTAATTCTGCTAATGTTATAGTCTGCATTTATTTATGCCTCCTTATGGTCAATAAATGGTCTTTGCTGCGCGCTTTGTGATATCATGCGCGCAGTGCGGGGCCGCCGGGCGGCCGCTCCCGATGTATCGTTTATTGTCGATGTATCGTTTATTCCTTGTATAAGCAGACTGAGCTGCCTTCATTTACACTTGATCCTGCCTTTGGATACTGGTCTATTACGCTGAATTCTGTCTCTGTTGCCGTCGGGCATGCTACAGCTGTCAGGCCTTTTTTCTGGAGTATCTCTGACGCTTCTGCGTATGTTTTGCCAACGAGATCAGGCACAGTCACCTTTGCATCGCTCTTTCCAAGCTTCTTGAGCTCTGCATCTGTATACTGAGGTTCTACGTTCAGATATTTGAGCGTGTCCTCGAGTATCATGCGTACACCAGGACCTGCTGTTTTACTTCCGTAGTGAACACCCTTAGGCGAGTCGACTATTACGAGCACTGCTATCTGCGGATCGTCCATAGGCGCCATGGCAAAGAATGAAGAGTACGTAAACTCTGTATATCTTCCGTTTACAGCCTTCTGCGCTGTACCTGTCTTACCGCCGACTCTGTAACCCGGCAGATAAGCCTCCGAACCAGTACCCTTGCTGACTACTCCTTCCATCATCTGACATATTTCAGACGCTGTCTGCTTTGAAACGACCTGCCTTACAACAGTCGGCTCAAATTCTTCTATCATGTTTCCGTCGGAATCTGCCAGACCGCGCACGAGACGCGGCTTCATGAGCTTTCCTTCGTTGCCGTTCGATGTAAGCGCTGCCATGAGCTGTATAGGCGTGCAGGCGATACCCTGGCCGTAAGCCATCGTGGCAAGACCTACAGGACCGGCTGAATTCTTGTTCTGCAGTATCGATGTTGCTTCGCCCGGGCAGTCTATGCCTGTAGTTCCCATAAAACCATAATCTTCGAGGTACTCATAGAATTTTTCTATGCCGAGGCGCTGTGAAAGCGCTATAAATACGGGGTTGCATGAGTTCGCTACACCCTGCGCTAGCGTTTCAGTGCCGTGCGAGCCGTTCTTTTTCCAGCAGCTGAGTATCTGCCCAAATATATTAACAGGCTTGCAGTAGAACGTATCATTTACACTGGTAAGACCCTCCTCAAGAGCCATCGATGTCGTGAGCAGCTTGAACGGCGAACCAGGCTCATAAGTATCGTTTACGAGCGGATTTCTCCACATCGTATTCCAGTAGTCAGTTTTTTCCTGATCTGTCATTTCCTCAAGCTTCTGCTGTTCTGTTTCAGAAAGCGGCGTTCTCGGATCGTTCAGGTCAAAATCAGGATACGACGCCATAGCAAGTATATCGCCCGTCTTTGGGTTCGTAACTATAGCCATCGTGCGGTCTGCATTTGTGTTCGCCTGCACCTGCTTTATGGCTTTTTCTACATAATGCTGTATTATTTCATCTATAGTCAGGACTATGCTGTATCCGTCCTCAGCTGAATAGTACTTTTCGATACCGTTATTGAGGCTGCGTCCTTTTCCATCGGCGCTCCTTATCCAGCGTCCCTCAGTCCCTGTCAAGTACTGATCGTAATACAGCTCAAGCCCGAACATTCCATTGTTATCATCGTTAGTCGCGCCTATTACGTGCGATGCGAACTCTCCCATCGGGTAATAACGATGCGGTGTTTCAGCGATCTGAAGACCCGTTACAGTTGCTTTTATCTTTTCGCCTGTTTCGGGATCCTTAGTATCCTTCATAGCTGCGCGCACTTTTTCTGTAGTCTCATCGTCAACATATTTTGCCAGCTTTAAAAGCGACGTATCTGATGTTATGGTTTCATATATCTCGTCTTCCGTTTTATCTGTGAGTATGCCTGCCAGCGTCTTTGCCATCTGACGCGTAAAGCCCTTGCTCTTTTCCTCTGCCTCAGCAACATCTTTAGGCCTTACCCATATCGTGCTCGTCGACTGGTTTATTGCCAGAGCCTTCATATTTGTATCATATATATTTCCGCGCTTTGCTGTTATAGGCAGGTCACGAGTCTGCTGGCTCAGCGCTTTCGCCGAATATTCGTCAGCCTTTACGATCTGTATATAGCCGGTCCTCGCCGCTACAACGATCATCATAAATATTACACAGGCAAAAAAGAATACCAGCCTCTTTCTCGCCGTCATCTGTGATACTGTTTTTGTTTTCTTTGATGCCATATTATCCTCCCAAAAACACCTTTAAAAACAGCATAAGACGCCGATGTATGCTTAATGCTTACACTGGGCGTCTTAAACAAATCGCTATATGAACTCTATGCTTTCTGTTCTGATAATATACCGCGCCTGACGCGCAGAAAGCGTACCGCCTGCCCTATGCCTGTGAGAGAAGCTTCCTTGCCGCGACTGCGACCGTAATATTCTTATTTACAGCCACGCCTTTCTGAGACTGCGAAAGAGCTGCTATGTAGGCATCAACTTCCTCGCTTCCCACAAGTCCGCTGATAGAAACACGCTGTTCCTTTTCAGGGTAGACCATTTGGAGAGTATTCGTAGCATAATATTCAATTTGACTCAGGTTATTCTGACTCTGCAGCGTGACATTCAGATTGTCGATGTCACCCTCTACCGCGTCTATCTTCTGATTAAGTTCATATATATTGTAACTAATGTTAGAAGTAAATGCCTGCAGAAATATTATCGCGATACAGCAAATGCCGACTGCCAGTATGAAACTGAGCACTACAGCCTTTTCCGACGCGCTTATTTTAACGGACGCTTTCTTCTGTCCTTTTTTTTCCTCTTTCTTTACATCAGGCTCTTCCGGTTTCAGCTCGACTCCGTATCTGACGTAGTCCTCCTGATATCTGTGCCATTCCTCAGCAGCTAACATGCTTAAACAACCCCCAGACTAAACAGCTTAACAGTAAAGTAACTTATTAAAGTTTCTGATCTGAAGCTTCAGATCTAAAGTTTTTCTACTACTCGAAGCTTTGCGCTCCTTGAGCGCGGATTTTCTTCAATCTCGCTTTCTGATGGTATGATAGGCTTACGGCTTATCTTTTTAACCTCAGGCTTTTTTCCGCATACGCACGGAAGATTCTTAGGACATGTACAAGGGTCTGCTCTATAAGCGAACTTTTCCTTTACTATCCTGTCCTCAAGCGAATGGAAGGTAATGATGCATAAACGTCCTTTCTCCCCCAGGACATCAACAAACTCATCTACTGCCTTTCGCAGTCCCCCGAGCTCATCATTCACCTCTATCCTTATGGCCTGAAATGTTCTCTTGGCCGGATGAGGTCCTTCCCTTCTGGCTGAAGCCGGTATAGCTGCCTTTATAATATCAGTAAGCGCATCAGTAGTCTCTATCGGTGTCTCACAATGCGGTCCGCGCGCCTTTACGATAAAATCGCTTATGCGTGAAGCCCATTTTTCCTCACCGTATGACCTTATTATGTCGCACAGCTCCTTTTTAGTATATGTGTTTACAACATCATAAGCTGAAAAAGGGGCCTCAGCGTCCATACGCATGTCGAGCGGAGCAGGCTTCATATATGAGAAGCCGCGTTCCTCAGCATCAAGCTGAAATGACGATACTCCGAGATCGAGCACCGCACCGTCTATGCGTTCTATCTGATACCCTTCTAACACCCTTTTGATATTTGAGTAATTGTCATGAACAAAAATTTTCCTGCACTTGAATTCCTCAAGATTCTTCTGAGCAGCCCTCAGCGCGTCAGTATCTCTGTCGATACCTATAAGCAGACCGTCCTCCCCAAGACGCTCGCATATACCGCGTGAATGACCGCCGCCGCCAAGAGTTCCATCCACATATATACCATCGGGACGGATGTTCAGATTCTCGATCGTTTCATTGAAAAGCACAGGTACATGTGAAAATTCCATATTTAATTAAATACCTAACCCTTCCATATTCATTGCAATCGATTCGCTGTCAAGCTCAGGGATATCGTTGTAAGCCTCCCATTCCTCTCTGCTCCAGATCTCAACACGGCTGTCGACTCCGATAGTAACGAGCTCCTTGTCGATCTTTGCGTGTTCTCTGAGAGTCGGCGGTATGGTAAGCCTGCCCTGCTTGTCCATATCACACTCTGTCGCGCTGGCGAAGAAGTAACGCGTAAACGCCCTGCCTTCTCTGCTTGTCAGCGGGACTTTTTTTAATTTGTCACGGAATACCAACCATTCTGAAGCGGGAAAAACAAAAAGACAGTTGTCCAGTCCCTTTGTCAGAACGAACCCCTGTCCAAGCTCATCTCTGAACTTTGCCGGAATTATGACCCTCCCCTTGGAGTCTATGCTGTTCTGATATGTTCCACTAAACATGCCTTTCCCCCACTATCGTGACCTTACCTCTCCACTATACCCCACTTCACTCCCTTTTTCAAGAAAAAAATACGTCTGACAATGAAAAATGGAACAGATTTTTCGACAAAATTCGGGTATGCAGAAATTGTTTCATATTTCATGCATATTTAATACAAAAACAAACTATTTAATATCAGAATAATCATAAATGTAACTGTGTTTTCATAGTCCGCGCGCCCGGCGCGCCCGCGAATATCCATTAAAAAGATAATTTACTTTGGAATAAAGAACATAAATAACGTAGCGCCATATGGCCCCGATTCTATAAGCAGCGGGGCCATTCCCGAGTTTCAGCGGTGGGTCATAATCTTCCGCTGAAACTCGAGCGGAGCATAAGCTCCGCTGGCGCCGTTGCAAGCTACGCGCCGCACTGATCAAGCAAGCTTGTCAGTGCTCTGCTACGCTTTAAACAAATATATCAATAGTGCAAAAACGGCGCGAACGAGTGGCTGCTTTCTGCTCTTTTCAGGGCCGCCTGCTCATTTCGCGCCGTTGTTTGATTTTTTCAATTAATTTTTCTGAATTAAATAAGATAGATTATCATATTGACGATACCGAGTGCCAGACCGATAAGCGCGCCGAAATTGACTACAGCGCCGAGCTCAGTCTTCATCGTTGACATTACAAGCTCCTCAAGCTGCTCGTTGTCCATGTTTTCTATCGTATCCTGCATGATGCCGCCTACGTTCAGCAGCTTCAACATCTCGCCCGACTTCTTTTTTACGGCTGACTTGTATATCTCTTCAGCCTTTGCCCCGAGGTCGATACCAACTTTGTCAATATTCTCCATTATCGACGCCGTTTTCATGTCGAGTACGGAATCAACTTCCTCATCCACCATCTTTCCGATCATCTCGCGCCCGTGCTCCGCTATATAGCCGTCAACAGTCTGCGCCACAGCCGGACCCATCATCTGAGTGACAGAGCCGCCCATCATATGTCCGAGGAACGAACCCGAAAGCGCCTGACTCAGCTTTTCATTTACCGTGTCCGCGGCTATCTGCCCCAGACCCGCATTGCTTACCTTTTCAAACACACGGTCCGTTATAAACACCTTTACAGAAGCCGCAAGCTCGTTTATGCGGCTCTCCGGGTCATCACCGTATACCGCTATATCAGACGGCTGCTGAATTTCCCTTCCTTGTTCCTCCTGCTTCCGATCATCCGATTCCGATATGCCCGACATCCGGCTTTCCTCCGGCTGACATACAGCAGCAGCAAGCGTCTCTCTTACAGTCTTTTCAGTATCATTCCTTATAAGCGCCGCTCGCTCGTTCACAGACGACCTTATCATATGAAGCATCTCAGGCGCAAGAAGCCGCTGCTCCACAGCTTCCTTCGTAAGCAATTGTTCATTCACGACCTTGCTCACAGCTGCCGCAAGCCTTTTCTTCCCCTTAGGTATCACGCCCGGAGTAAACGGGACCTTAAACCCGAATATATACTTCTCCTCACGAGGCCTGAAAAGCATCTTCACCGCCAGCCAGTTCGTACAGTAGCCTATTATCGCGCCTATCACGGGCGCAGCCAGTAATTTCCATGTCATATTATTCATCCATCTCCGTTCATTTTATTTATCGTGTGCCAAACTTAATAAATTATTTCATCTTCTTAATCAATTTTCTCATTTTGTGTTACAATGTATCAGCATAATATATTGATGCTGTATTTCAGATTTAAATTTTATATTACAACAATCTGCACAGTTAATCAACAGAGCAATGAAAAATGAATGCTTGCCGTCCGCCCGGCGGACACATAAACGCAGCCGCGCTGCCGTGGGTGCGGTGACGCACGCTACTTTTTGCATTCATTATTTAAAATATTCAGGAGGTAAATAAAATGGACTTTACACCTAACCCCGTGGCGTTTACGCTTTTCGGGCTCGACATCAGATGGTACGCGCTGCTGATATGCGCGGGAATGATAATCGGAAGCGCTATCGCTTACAGACGCTGCCCGCAACGCGGCATAAAACCGGATGACCTGCTCGACACGCTGCTTTTTTCCATACCGATCGGCATAGTAGGCGCGCGCGCATGGTACGTTTTCTTTAATAGAGCTTATTATCATACATTTTTTGACATTATAAATACGCGTGCAGGCGGGCTCGCGATCCACGGCGGGCTTATATTCGGCATAGTAACAGCGTATCTCGTCTGCCGCTACAAAAAGATCGGCTTCCTCAATATGATCGATACAGCCATCCCGTGCGTCGCCCTCGCTCAGGCCATCGGACGCTGGGGCAACTACTTCAACTCAGAGGCGCACGGCGGTCCTACAGACCTGCCATGGGGCATCATGGTAGACGGCGTAAAAGTACACCCGACATTCCTGTACGAGTCCATCTGGTGCCTCATGCTGTTCTTCATGCTTTCGTTCATAGACAAGCGTAAGAGCTTCAACGGTCAGACGATCTGCCTTTACGCCATGCTCTACTCGCTTGAACGCTTCTTTGTCGAGGAGCTGCGTACAGACAGCCTGCTCATCGGTCCTAAATCACTTGTTACGGCGCTTCAGGAAGCAGGCTACGACCCGACAGCCGTTGACGGCGTGCTCCACATAGGAAACTTCCTCGTGTTCCCTGCAAAGACAGCGCAGGTCATAAGCCTTTTGGCTATCATCATCGCAGCAGTTCTTTATATACTGCTCAGACATCAGAAAGCTCCTGTGATAGATACCGATCTCATAGACCTGAGCACATTAAATGCTGCAGACGAAAAGCGCGCTCGAAAAGCAGAAAAAACAGACCTTTCTTCCGATACAGTCCAGCTTACACCAGACACATCTGACGGATCTTCTGATGACAGCGATCTTAATATTTAACTTTTAATATTGTTACTAAAAACGAGCTGCTGTTCTGATATATTTTCAGAACAGCAGCTCGTTTATTTTTCTGTGTATATTTTGTTGATTTTGATTTTAGATTTTTATCTGTCTTTTTATCGGATAATACCGTCGATCATTATCCGACAAGCAGACTGTACGCCGGGAATGACTTGTCGACGAACCTCTGCAGTATAGCAGCCGTCTGCGCTCTCGTAGCATTTCCCTTCGGTGCAAGCGTTGTAGCAGTCACTCCGGTAATGAGCTGAGTGTTTACAGCCCAGTCTATTGCTTCCTTCGCATAGCCTGCCGTGCTTTCAAAGTCGTCATATTCGCGCGCAGCCATGCCGTCCTGAGTCGTGTCGATACCCTTGTACTTAGCGTAACGGTATAATATCGCCGCAAGCTGTTCGCGCGTTACATCGTCTTCAGGTCCGAAGCGCTGCTGACCGTCAGTTGCTGCGCTGTAGCCTGTAACTATGCCGTTCGCGTTAGCCCACGCTACCGCATCAGCGTACCATGCTCCGTCAGCTACATCGCTGAATCTCGATGCAGTCTGAGCCTGCGCTTCTGCCTTTGATGCGCCGTCTGCTCTCCATAGTATGGTCACGAGCATTCCTCTGTTCAGGCGACCGTCAGGCGCGAATCTGTCTGCGCTTACGCCGTTCATAAGGCCGTTTTCCACGCTGAAGCATACAGCTTCCTTTGCCCAGTGCTGCGCAGTGTCGCTAAACGCATCGCACGCATGCTTTCCGTCCTTCAGTCTCCACTTTGCAAACAGCGTTATGTCGTTGTCTACAGTGCTGTCAAATGAATATTTGTTTTTCAGCGTTTCTTCTGTATACCAGCCCTCAAGCACATAGCTTCCGCGCTCAGCGAGCTCAGGCTGTGCAGCCTTTTTGCCCTTTTCTACAGTCTGGTCGGCCGGATCTGTGAACCATCCCGTGACGAACTTCACAGTATACTTCTGTGCAGGTGTCGGAGTTACTGTTCCTCCGCCGCCACCGCCGCCTGGACTTCCGCCACTCTCCGGCTTCTTTGTGAATGCCGTCGTAGTGTCAATATCGCCGATTATGTTGTTCAGCGTAACAGTCGTTCCACCGTCACTGTTATTCGTTACAGAATATTCAGCGTTATCTCCGACAGCAGCTTTAAGCTTTGACGCATCAAATCTGTACTTGTTTCCGACTGTTATCGTTGCTGAGCTCCAGCGCGGAGCCTTAGCCGTAACGCTGTCCGCATCGTCTGCGCCCGGTCCTGCTGCTGACGCGCCGACTGTTATCGTCGCATCCTTTACCGACTTTATGTCGTATTCAGCCGCATCCATAAACGTTACGCCTACGTCTATGCTCTCAGTCAGGTTCGGTATAGTCAGCGTCTTTCCTCCGTCAGTAATAATGAATTTAATATCGGCCCCGTCAGCCCGGCTGACACTATCATCCGATGCCATTACAGACATCATATGTGTCTGTCTGCTCGTTTCAGGATTCTTTTTCTTGATCGTCCATTTGTCAACGCACTTTCCTGCAGCAGGTTCAGCCTTAAATACTACCTTACTTCCTTCTGAAATATTGTCCTTTTCTATCTTACCGTCAGGACCCGGCTCACCTGTATGCTCTGTATTTCCTACAGTCATGCTTGCTATAGTTCCGCCGTCCCTGTCACGGTCAGGCTTGCTGTAGCTTACATCATAAGCGCCTGCCTTTCCGAATACAGCCGTTATGCTGCTGTCTCCGTCAGCCCTGAACGTATACGTCGAAGAATTGCTGACATATCCGTCAGTTCCGGCCTTTTTCCAGCCGTAAAGCGCGTTAAACTCGTCAGCCTCAGCTGTAAGTGTTACAGTATCTCCACGTTTTACGTTTATCGTTTCGCCTGAATTTACCTCATCTGTGCCGTATATTACATGACCGCCGCCTTCTATATACACCGTTACGGTGTATTCAGGTATTTCCGCGAAACGGACTTCTACAGTTGTATCGTCCGATACAGCCGATACAGTTATTTCCTCTGCATCGAGAGAGCCTGATACAGCAACATACTCAACGCCGTTTATTTTTACTGAGCTGATCATATGCTCGCTGTCAGGCGCTACAGTGAATGTAAAATCTTCACCTGCAGCGGTCTCTACTTTTCCGCCGTTTTCAACGTCACGTCCTGATGCTGAAACAGCTCCCCATATCGACTCTTCAGGTTCTCCGCCGACGTTTCCTATGTCAAATAAAACGTTATACCTCGACCTCTCAAACG
Organism: Succinivibrio sp.; assembly: GCA_963632005.1. Classification (GTDB taxonomy): domain Bacteria; phylum Bacillota; class Clostridia; order Peptostreptococcales; family Anaerovoracaceae; genus CAKQOE01. The sequence continues at coordinate 3,000 of CAVGTL010000007.1, read as the reverse complement.
CTACTCTTATATCTGCGCCTGTGTCAGAATCGTTTAATTCGTAAATGAACTCGCTGTCCTTTATAACGTCACCGTTATCATCAGTCTGCAGCGTTCCGTTCACGTACCAGCCTGCTATGCGGTATCCGTCGTTTGCGCTCGCTGTAAGTATCAGCTTGCCGACAAAGAGGCTGTCGCCGCTTGCGAACGGCTTTTCATCTGCGTCATCTGATACCCTGCTGACCGCAGTTAATGTACCCTGTGAAGCGTCGGCAGTGTAGTAGATATTGTTGCCTACAACATCGAACTGCGCTTTTACTGTATGATCGCTGTCGAGCGACTTAAATGTGTAAGTTCCGCCCGCTGCAACGTCAGTCACGTCCGCATCGTCTACCCAGAGGTATTTCAGCCTGTAGCCTGTGTCAGAGACAGCCTTTATGATAACATCTGAGCCTTCGTATATATCAAGCTCAGTCGTTCCACCGTATGATGCATCGGCTCCGGCTATACTGTTCGCTATTCCCTTGCGCGATGCGGTCACTGAGATGCTTCCGTTCAGTCCGCCGTCTTCGGAGCCGTTAGTGTCGACTACCGAATGTTCTATCTTATAGGTCGGTATCTTTTTAAACTTAGCCGTAATGGTAATATCTGCATCAAAATCGTACTTTCCACTAGGCACATTACATATCCGGCTGTTGTCATCGTCATTATCGATACCGTCATACTGTTCTGTGCTGTAATCCCGTTCCACTGTAAATCCGGCTGCCTCATATCCGTCTGCCGGCACTGCAGTTACAACTATATCATCTGTACTCTGATATGTTACAGTTCCCGAAGCATATGCTTCTCCTGCTGCCATAGATGCGATATTTTTGCCGTTCTGTACAGCTGTCACAGCGCCCGGGGCGCTGCCTCCGTCATCGCATTCGGCTTTGAGCGTTATTACCGGACGCCTTGCAATATAAGCGACCATGTTTATTTCTCCGCTCACACCGTTTACAGTATACGCCTTTGACCCATCGCCGCTGCCTGCATCAGATAATTCAACAGGAATTTGATTTACTGTGAACCGCTTGAGATCATACCCGTCATTTACAGTTACTATGACGCGGATAACTGTTGACTGAAGTACGTTTGAGCCTGATTCTATTTCGGTCGATGTTCCGCTTCTATACATCTTTATGCTTCCACCGTCAGAAGCACTTGACGCACCATAGATCCTGATACCTGTTCTGACTTCATAGCTGTTCGGTATATCGCAAGTTACAGTTATATCCATATCTGACTGCAGATCGGATATCACATACGTTTTTTTCTGGTTTGAAAGTCCGTCTGTTATGAGCTTTTCGCTGTCCGACCCTGCATTTTCCTTCCAGCTTGAAACTATGAGGCTTTCAGGTATATCGAGCGTTACAGTGATGTTGTCATGCTTCCTGCCCGCGTATGTGAATTTTCCGCTGTCCGCAATAGCTGTATCGCCGTTAAATTTTACTCCGTTTATGCTCGCCGAAATGTCATTTCCTGCAGTATCCTTTACTGTGATGCTGACAGTCTGCGACGATTCATCTTCTGTAACTACGGTTATTTTCGTATCTGCCGATATTCCCGATACAGTATACGTACTGCCCGTGTAATTGCTCACGCCGTCATCCGCCTTTAAAGTTTCGTATTTGTCAGGCTCAGCGCTGCTATTATTGTATATACGCCATTCCTTTATAGACTGTCCGCTGTCAGGCACTGCCGTAAGCTGTATCTTCTGTATCGGATTGACTTTACTTCCGGAGCTGAAGCTTTCGCCTGCTGTTCCTGAAGATGAAAGATATCTCGCAGTTATCGAGCCGTAGGACATCCAAAGATCCAACTTGTAGTACGCGAGCTCGAACTCAGCCTTTACGCTGTATTCCTTATCAAGTGAATCACTGATAACTAAAGTATTTGACGTATTGAAGACTCCGGTGCTTCCGCCAAGGTATACAGGATGATAATCACTGCCGGAGCCGCCTTCCTTTATGTACCAGCACTTGATTTTATATCCCTCTGCAGGAGATGCTGTCGCTGTTACCTTTGCGCCCTTAGGCACGAGCTCGCCCTTTTTCACATCAAGCGTAACATTTCCGACGCTGTATGTCAGCTTTACTGTGCCGTTAGCGTCACTCGTTTCATTGTTTACGAGATAAGCATCCTCTACTACATTTAATGTACCTGCTCGCACCGATACGTTAAACTTGCTGTTTATAGTTGCATCACTTGTAAACGTTACATTTATTGTGAACTGACCTTTTACATCAGCCTTTAAGCCATCGCAGGAAAGCGTTACTTTATTATCGAAAAGTGCTTTATCCGTGTCGTTTGCTGCGCCATCGATAGTATACGTCAATTTATCCTGAGAAATAGCCGTTCCTAAAGCTGTTTTCTGATTATCCGCCACAATAGTTACATTTCTTTTATATACAGCTATATTTTTAGTAACCGACATGACATTGCCATTGTCGTTGTAAGTAGCTGTAATACTGTAAGTCCCTGCTTTGTCAGGCGTGAATATAATACCGCTGTCCGAAGTCCTGACAACGCCGTACGGGGCGGCCCGGCCGCCGCACACTGCTGACACGCTTGTATTTTTAACAATTTCGCTTGATACTTCACCTGTTACTTTTCCATCGAGCATTATAAGCTGCAGTATCTGCGGTTCATCGCCGTATGTCATATTCATGCCTGAAAGCGTGAGCTTTCGTTCGTTCGGAGTTATTACATTTATAGTAACAGTTCCCGATGTTGAAGCCTTAAAGCAGTCATCACCTTCGTATTCAGCTTTCAGCGTGTACGTTCCCGAAACATCCGGTCTCCATTCCGCAGTCGCTTTCCCGTCACTGCCTACTGTCGCTGTGATCTTCTGTATATCATTGCCGTCGGCGTTCGACATGGAGAATATAACATGACCTGTCGGCATCCTGTCCTGCTGACCTGTTACCGCAACGCTCAGCGCTACGACATCGCCATCGACCGGCACGTCAACTATCTGTG
>CAVGTL010000006.1:15418-31941 GCA_963632005.1 Succinivibrio sp. | reverse complement strand
CCGCTTTGATATGAGAACATGCCAATATCTCCCAGAAACAGTCGGAAATAACTTTCGTTATCCTGCATAAGCGGCATTGTAATGTGTTCTTTCAATTGAAAAGACTGATTTACAACGTGCGCCATTGTAAGCCACTGTATGGAGGTTGCATAATCTCTCGTTTTACTCTTTTCTGCAATAAGCCCGGGCGAAAAATTCTTTGATTCTTTATTCAGCTCCCGGTAAATATTCTGGAACAGAACACGAGAACGCAATACTGCCTCCTGACTGGCCTGATAAAGCTCCATATCTGCCAGATAGTTGTCATACAGTACTTTGAGTATCTCTCTTGATTCAAGAATATCGCCATCATCGATATATGCTTCTACCGCTTCAGGCATACCGCCTATAAGCAAATACCTGTATACCTGCTCCATCGCCAGCTCATGGATCTGACTGTCCAGCGGTTTTCTTTCTTCATAAGCCCTTCTAACGGTGTCGTAGAGTATCTTATTGTTATTCATCAAAAACTCATCGAATGTCATTGGATAGATCGTCAGCTGGTTTATCTTGCCAACAGGAAACAGAAATTTACCGTTTTCATCTGAACCTCTTTTATGAGTTTCTCTTTGAAGCTTGATACGAACCATTGAACCGGTCGCAATAACCGGAATTTCTCTGAGATCCTGACAAAAATATTTGAGGGAAGAAATAATGTTAGGACATTCCTGTACTTCATCAAATATCAGCAAAGTATTTTCATTTATCTGCTTTCCTTTGCGCAACGAAATATATTCGATAATTTTTTCTGCATTTGCGGTTTCGGAACAGAAGTTACGTATTTCATCTTCTTTTTTGCAATCAATATATATATAGTTATTTTTATAATAGGTCTTAGCAAAAAGTTCTTCTACAAGGTAAGTCTTTCCGACCTGCCTTGCTCCCCAGATGATCAAAGGCTTTTTGCGCTTGTTATTGTTCCAGTCGATCAATTTTTGCAATGCGATTCGTTCCATAAACAGACCTCCTCGATCAGTCATACTGTTTTCTTTGTAAATAGAGTTTTTTAGCTTTCATATTCCCATATGATACATATATTACACCATAACTTGCACCTTTCATCAAGTAAATTCAGTAATTATTTGTACCTGTGTGGTGTTAAAAATCATAGTTATTTGCACCTCTTAGTAATATTTTACGCAGACCTGCAGCACATATACGTATCTGCGAAATAAACAGAAAATAAACATGTTGAAATTCAATACGATTCTACGTTATATTTAATTTGATGTTATACTAAAAAGATAATGTGTACTAATAGATTCAAACGCTGCGCCCGTACGCCGGGCGAGTGTGGGGCCGGTGACGGCCGGGGGTTTTTGAACTTATTCATGCATTTATTCATGAATTTATTGATATTGTAAGTAATTTATTTTTAAAGGAAGTGATCATATTGAAAATAGCTGTTTGCGATGATGACCGTAATGAGCTCGGGCGTATTGCTGCACTGCTTGACGACTACAGATCTGAACGCTCCGTGCCTCTCGCGCACAGTGAGTTTTCAAGCAGCGTGGAGCTTGCTTCTACTGCTGATTCTGCGGGGTTCAACATTTACATACTTGATGTGCTCATGCCGGCGCTCAACGGTATCGAGCTGGCGCGGGAGATACGCGGTTTTGACAGGGCTTCTTCTGTGATATTTCTGACTTCATCGCCGGAGTTTGCGCTTGAAAGCTACTCTGTAAAGGCGTCTGACTATATCGTAAAGCCTGTCGTTAAGGAACGTCTCTTCAGCGCGCTCGACGATATACTTGAGCGCACAGAGCAGGAAAAGGAAAGCTTCATAGTAGTGAAGAGCAGTCTCGGTCTGCGGAAGATATTTCTTTCTAAGCTCGTTTGTGTGGAAGCATATGACAGAAAAGTTATTTATCACCTGCACAACGGTGAGGCTCTCGACTGCCACGGGCGCTTTGCGTCTGTATGCGATGAGCTTATGAAAAATCCGGAATTTATGCTGCCGCACCGTTCATTTCTGGTAAACATGAAGTATATCAGCACGATCGGTTCGTCAGACATGCATCTGCAGAACGGGCAGACGATACCGCTGGCGCAGCGCAGGGTCGCTGAGATAAAAAAACATTATCTTGCTTTTCAGATGGAAGAGGTGTTGTGATGAGCATTTCTGATTTTCTTGATTTTGCTAATTATGGCGCTGTTCTGTTTTTTGGAATAGTTTTGTCATTTTATCTGGCAGATATACCGTTCAGCGGGCATAAGAAAGCTTATGTACTCACTCTTTCAGGATTTTTCAGTGCGCAGGCGATATTTTATATCTTAACCAACAGTAATATGCTTTACAGGAGCTATCCTTTCCTGATACATATACCGCTCGTTATCATACTGCGGTTCTGTTTTAAAAAGAATATACACATATCAGCGATAGCTGTGTTGTCGGCGTATCTGATGTGTACGCCGCGCAAATGGATCGGTACACTCGTGTCGTCATTTTTTGATTACGACGCAACGATATCGAGCATAACTACTATTATCGTTACGATACCGCTGCTTTTCCTGATAATAAAATACATATCGCCGTATGTTGTACGGCTGAAATATGAAAGCTCGTCCATTCTGTGGATGTTCCTGCTGCTGCCTCTTGTGTATTACATACTCGAATACTCCTTTACAGTGTATACGGATCTGCTTTACACCGGAGGACCGGTTATCATCGACTTCTTTGACAGCTTTATCGTGCTCCTGTATATCGTGCTCAGCTGCCTTATACTTGAGCTCTCGAACCAGAGGAACAGGGCTGAAGGTGAGAATCTTCTCCTGTCTGTAACTGCCTCACAGGCGCAGAAGGAGATCTCGCAGCTTTACCGCGCGCAGCAGCAGACGGCAGTTTATCGCCACGATCTGAGGCACCACATGAATTTCCTGCAGAGCTGTATAAACGAAAAGCGCTTCGATGAAGCGCTTGCATACATGGACAGTATATGTGAGGATCTGGAATCACACAGGATAATAAGGTACTGCAGCGATGAAACGCTGAACCTGATATTATCATCGTATGTTGAAAAGGCAAAAGCTGAGCACATCACTACGGTCATATCGATCTCGACGTCTGATTTTTCGAGGTTTCAGAGCGCTGACCTCTGCAGCCTGTTTGCTAACGCCATAGAAAATGCCATCAAGGCCTGCGCCCGGGTACCTGAGCCTGCAGACCGCTGCATCGACCTGCGTGTCTATGAAAAAAGCAGCAGGCTCTGCATAAATATGTCAAACAGCTGCGCGGGTGAACCGACATTTGAAAACGGAGTTCCTGTTTCTCATGAGAAGGGGCATGGCATCGGTGTCAAGAGCATGATCTCTATCGTTGATAAGTACGGCGGGGTTTATGGATTTTTCTATGATGATGGGGAGTTCAGGTTTCAGGCTTCTATGTAATTCAACAATGCATTAATGCAAAATTTAACGCCATTTACAGTTTGTTCCTGTAAATGGCGTTTTTAGAAAAGATTTTTGCATCTTTTAACACTTTTCGTTCATAAAGGTCCAATGTTACGCCCGTCACCGGGCCCACAGCGGCTATGTTATTAATAAATTATTCATATTCCTCTGTTTTGACAGATTCAAAAATCGTTTTCTGATCTCGAGCCGCATAAATTACGGCTATTATATGAACAATACTATTATCTTCATCTATCCAAAAGTAAATAAAAAAATTTCTGACATGCATTCGACGAATATTTCCTGAATGCCATGGTTCTTCATCTGTCAGCTTTATTCTTGATGGCATTACATTCAGACTTTTTATGGCTTTCTTCAGAGCTTTAAGAGTACTCGCTGCTGCATCAGGCGCTAACAGTTCATATTCAATATATCTTTTTATATTAAGTAAATGCTCATATGCCTGCCTTGTGACCTTTACAGTATATGCTTTCACAGCTTATCCTCTTTTTCCAGCTCGTCAAAAGCCTCATCCACATCAATTGAATGATTCATTTTCGCCTGTTTCATGCCGATCATCATCATCCTGTTAAACTGCGCATCTGTCATTTCATCACGAGCAGGTGTATTTGACGGAAGCGTTACCGAAAACGGGATGCCATTGTGAGCGATTATCTGCCTGTAATACATATCAATAGCTACAGAACGAGGTATTCCCAGGCGGTCAAGTATCGCCTCTGCCTCTTCCTTAATATTTACCTGCATCCTTAAATTTACATTTGCTGTTTTTACTGCCATACACTGTACCGCCTTTCTATATCGAATTATATCGCAAAGTGACGTAAACAGCAATACAATAGATACACAAATAGATTGTAAAATAGCGTTACGCCCGTCACCGGGCCCGCAGCGGCTTCGCTCAGCAGATCAGCATATCGACACCTGTTATTTGATATCAGCCGCACTGAATGTTATAGGCTGTCTTGTCGGTTTCCATTTTGTGTCAGCTGTGAATATGCTGCAGGTGATGTCATCACTGCCGGTATAATCCATACTGAGTTTTATATTACTGCCCGACGAATATTTCTGTGTATCTGCGCTTATCTGCTTTCCGTTTCTGTAAAGCGCGCATACGCTGCTTGAAACGCTGTTTTTACTGCACCATTCCGATGTCAGCTCTACGGTTACATTCTTGTCATCAGGTCTGTAGGTAACATTTACTCCGCTCTCCGGTGAATATGTATATGACGTTTTATTCCATACTGCATATAAATTATATAATGCTCCTGCTTTCAATACGATTTCGTCTTCCGGCTCATATCTGACCACATCGCTGCCCTCTGACACCGACCATCCTGCAAATTCATATCCTGCAGGCGCATTCATTTTTTCCTGACCTATTACCTTAACAGTTTTATCTGTATTTAATGTACCCTTTGAACCCTGAACTATGATATTACCACCATTCGTTACAGTTCCTTCCATTGGATGATATATTACACCATTATCGGCTGCTCTGCCGTACATGACCGTCGTTTTTGAACTGTCAGGATCTATAGTTGTGCCGCCTGTATACCATTTTCCTGCGTATACATACGAGTCATTTTCATTTGAATCGCTGTCAAGCTCATCACACCAGCCAAGCAGCATAAGCTTATTACCACTGTACAGCAGGCTTTCAGGCAATTCTACTGCTTTATTTCCATAATTTTTATAGCATTCTCCATCACTGAATTGACCTTCAAGGCAATTTAATAATACATCACCCTTAGTTGTCTTTGCCCAATATGCTGTAAGCTGGCTTGGTGAGGCAGGTACATACACGCTATTTAATGGTACACTCAAATCATCCATACCTGCAAACTGATTCCATCCTATCTGAGTATATCCTGTACGTTCGAAAACGTAGTCGGCAAGTGAATAGCTGGCAGGATAATAATCTGTGAACGATAGCTGAGACTTGCCGTTAGATGTATGTCCCCCATTTCCTATTAATTTAAGAGTATATTGTTTTACTGCTGTTTTAACATTGTACCCTTTATCTGTAACTGTAGTATGTATACTGTAACGTGGCTTACTATCATCAGGATTTTGGATAGCGTATGCGCGCCCATCTATTCCTGATGACCCCACAACTTCACTGTTTACAGCACCAAACTCACACGATTCAGTAAAAAATATTCCAGGTGCTGAGCAGGTTCCTCTTTCACCTGCACTTATATACGATTCAGCCTCAATAGATATTCTTGCTGCAATTATTCCTACTCCTGCAGTACTGTCTGAAGATGTGTTATAATTACTGCCACCATGTATCTCAACCTTTGCTTTATTTTTACCTATTAGCTGCACCGTTGGAGCATAAATTCCAAATCTACCAAGTTTTACCGTAGTACCTTCCGTATTTTCCCCTCCATAGAAATCAGTTTTACCAGAAATAAAAATTCCCAAAAATCCGCCACGAGCAGTTATAGCATTCCCACCTTGTGCATATGAAGCACTTACTCCATACCGAACAACTCCATCACCACCCCATATACTAAGGTCATCACCCGCTGCATATAAAGTTAAAAATCCATCTGTCTCTATCCCATCATAACCATATCCCATTTTAGAGTCACGATCGGCCATTATAGTGACTTTTCCCTTAGCATAAACAGTAAGATCTCCACTAGCACGAATTGCTGTATCCTGTAGAAAACAATTATCAAGTGTTAATTTATTTTCATCTGCTTTGTAAGTCCAACCTTTTCCGAAAGCATCTGTATCTGACATAAAATGCTCTGACTCCACCCATATATCATAAGCAGCAGACATCGATGTACTTTCAACAGCTATACTATCAACTGCATTCAAATAGTCCATCGCATCATACTGTCCTGCTGATACCGGCTGCACCATCATGACCAGTATCAGTAAAACAAGATTTAAACTCAAAAGTTTCTTTTTCAAAGATAATCACCTCTCTTAAAAACAAAACACATACTGCACTTATTTCTCCGCAGCTATCCTCTCAGCATAACTATCATTTATCATTATCCCGACAACGATCCACAGATACGGTGCCGATACAAGGCAGCTGATTCCGAAAAACGCCTGTATGCAATACGCCAGTACAGCACTGCCGCAGATCGCGGTCACAGACCGTTTATCACTTTTTCTTATCCACTGCCATGCCAGCGCCAGGAGCGCTGCCATATAAAGGATCAGTGCTATTATTCCCTGATCGACAAGGACATTCAGGTATTCATTATGCGCTGCATCTATACTGCTTGTTACAGTCTGTCCTATAGCTTCATTAAATCGGCTGAAGCCTGCGTCAAGCCTCATCGATAAAGTATCCGGTCCTCCACCGAGTATGATATGCTCAGGCACCAGCGGCAGCGTATTCTTCCATATGTATAATCGCCCTGTCGCATAGCTGTCATCAAAATTGCCGTGCATTATCTGCGACAATTCATGCAATGATCCCGGAAGCTGCGCTCCGGCGCAGTAAATTACTGCCAGAAATACCAGTACGACTATTGATATTATCATATATACAGCGCGACGCTTTTTCCTGTCCAGCCTGCAAACAAGAGGCAGACTGAGCACTACACCTGCAAGTACGCCAAGTATGCCTGCCTGTACTTTTTCCATAAAAAGCAATACTGTACTCAGCAGAAGCGGCACCGCAAGCAGAAATCTGTATCTGCTTTTCATGCGTATCATGCTCATAATAAACAACGGTATTGCTATACAAAGCACCGCAGCCATCTGATCGACATTTCCGACAGTACCGAGAAATTCACCCGAATACTTGACGAACGCGTCCGCGTACGACATCCCATCCGGATAAAGCCCAAAAGGGTTATATCCCGCTATCTGAATGAATGCCAAAATACAGTTCAGCGACACAGTCGCTGCAAATACTGCAATATGCTTCCACGACGGCACATACGAAACAGCTGTAAATACAGCGCACAGTACATAAAGCACGATAGTCACCGCACCCTCACGCCTGACGCCGCCCCACACAGCCAAACTGCGATACTCAGAGCACAGCGCCGACACTATAGTAATGACCGCATATCCAAGCATAAGCCAGCCTGCCGGCGGCATGCATCTAATCACCTTCGTAAACCCACTTGACTCCGCTGCTCCAACAACGACCAGCTCCAGCCTGAGCAGCAGCGATATCCCCACATATCCGGCAGTCAGTACTGTAAAAAGTACAAACTTTGACTGCGTTATATGCTCATAGCCGCCGGTACCAGGATACAGCAGGTATACGCTACACATAAGCGTCACATATATACTGGTTACAGCTGATATTATTTTATTTTCTTTTGATTTTTTTAAATTATTTTCCTGCTTTATTTTCATTTTTGCTTTAATCAATAGGCTCTCATAAATCTGTATATTAAGCAGTTATTTCAAATCTGCCCTGCAAATTTTTTATTGCAGACTTAACATTACCTACAGGAGAATATTTTTCATCAAGAGTAAATAATGTTACCTGGTAAGTTTTTTCATAATCGTTTTCATCAAGAATTATGTTTACTGCTCCATTTATATCTGTTGTAACACTTAAATTTTTCAACATTTTTCCATTATTATCATAATATGCAGCGTAATACATTCTTGAATTCTGACCAATACCCTCAAATTTTATATACCTGTCTTTACAATCAGCTTTATCCCATATTGCGTATAGTTTTTTCACCGCTCCATCTTCAAGCGTTATAACGTCCCCTGGACTATAATCTATAGTTGATATATCCTTTTTTAATGACCAGCCAACCAGTGTTTTATTTATCGGAGATTTTATTCCTGTATCATCACGTGCATAAAGATACAGATCTCCTGATGTAAATGATTCTTCTGCAACCACATTTCCACCGCCATTTACCTCACCGTCACCCAGATAATAATATACAGAATTATAATTTACTGCAGAAAATGGTTCCATGATCTTTATACGACTGTTGTCCCTTTCAACCTCATGTCCCGATGTATATATTCCATTCAAGTACGAAACATATTTTTCCCCGTTCTTATCTGTAAGTGTCTGATATCCTTTATTTTCCCAGTTATATTTCTGATCTATCCAAATGTCAACATTCATTTTATAACGAACTAAATTACTGCCTGATGAACTGGAATAATTATATAAAAATGACGGTAATATTGCTTTATCAAGATCACTTATCGTCATATATACCTCGCCTTCAGGAGATGCCGATATCTTCATATTACTACTCATTGGAAACGTATCTGCAACGATCACATCACCATTATCAGCGCTAAACCATCCTGCATAAATAATTATTTGTTTTTGTCTATACATGTCAAATAAATCAACCTTATTATAAACATAATACGGAGCATTCTTATTGGTATACCAGCCTTCAAACAGATAGCCTTCTCTATTCGGCTTATATGAATCCAGAGTTGTTCTGTCAGCCAATTCAACTTCTATTGTTATAGAGGCCTTTCCTTCTATAGTTCCTCCATTAGCATCTAATGTAATATTACATGTTTCAGGTTCTGTTTTCAGATATATCTCACTTTTATAATCTCCTATAGTACTTGATCCAACCATATAGCTGAAGCCACCACTTCCTCCGCCGGAGCCAGTGCTTCCTCCCCCGCTGGAACCACTGCTTCCTGTATTGATACCATCTCCTGGTGAACGTGATTTCATCCGAACTGTATTGTATTCACTATCTCCAACATAATACTTATAAATTCCATTGTAAATAATCAAATAATCATTTGAATCAGAAGTACATATGATTGCAGGCTTGTTGCCACCTTTTAATTCTAAATGTCCGCTTTGGAGTTCAACATTTTTACTGACCTCTATCGCACTTCCATCTGTACCGCCTATTATCCGTATACTTCCTTTAAACTTAGATTCTATAATAACGCTGTCGGCTTTTACTGCTGTTATCCCCTCACTCCCATATATGTTAAGACAAGCTTTGCTCTCACTATCATACAGTTCTGCTCCTCTATTAAACAATGCTACTGTTTCTGCTAATATTGCATGATTTTCTTCACCTGCATATATATCCAATTTACTTCCAGTTTCAAGTTCAATATACAAATTTCCATCGTCATACTGTATGCATGCTGTATCTGTACCAGTGATCTTATTATTTCCCGATGCATATATCTGTAGGGATTTTATATCCTTCTTAAAGACAATTCCTGAACCGGTATAATTATTTAAATATATATTCGCAGGTCCATTCTCAACATATTTATTTACACTATAAGACCATCCATTACCCTGAACATCCTGATCTGGATCATACTGTATGCCATCAACTATAAGTACATCAGTATCGCCTGCCACTGCTTTAATATTAAAGTCATCTAAATTTGATTCTGCATAAACAGGTAAATACGAAACACTTAATAGTATTAGCAGTATTAAATTTAAAGAAATCAATTTTCTATATATATAATTCATAATACTTTCATTAGCTCCTTTGGATGTCAAACCCTCCGCTGCTATTCCTGACAGCTGTCTGCACAGCCTGTACCGGGGCAAATCTGTCTGCACTCATCGTGAACAGCTTTATATGGTCTATCCTGTAATATTCTTCCTGTCCGCATTTGACTGTAGCATTTCGATCTGCGTCAGGAATGACTTCGACCGTTTTTGTCTGCTTGCCTTTTGAATCGTAAAATGCTGCATAGCATAAGCCTGTATTTTCACTTATACCGCTGAATGTTACAGTTTTATCACCTTCATTTTTGTCTACCCATATAGCATACAGATTTATGTTTCTATCACCGGTTTTTACTTCTATTTTTTCACCAACTTCATAATCAAGAGTTGACGCATCCGGCTTTAACGACCAACCTATCAGTTCTTTGTTATCAGGATTATCTATATACTGGTCATCAATTGTATATACACAAAGGTCTTGAGATGTAGTTACAAGTTCCTGTTTTATTAAATTTCCACTGTCATATGTCTGCATACCGCTTAAATTATAAATTACACAATCTATGGCTCCAGAATATGGAACGAATATTTTAATATCACCACTATCATTTTTTGCTCTATCACCTGAACGATAGAGCCCCTTGGTTGTTAAATAATACTCTTTACCATTCAAATCAGTAAAAACTTTTTCCTCAAGAACATCTCTATCTGCCCAAAATATTTGTTCATATTCTCTGATCGTCCATTCATATTGCTGAGTCTCACCATTAAATTTATTCCAGCCTGAATATATAGAATATGGCAGCTTACATTGATTCTCATCTGTGTTCAGCTTCATATACTTGGTCCCATCAGATCGTGCAGCATGACTATTGTTATGATATGATAAATCTCCTGAATCTCCGTCAATATAATTAGTTGCATCGACTATAATGTCACCTTTATCAACTTTAAACCATCCTGCATATACAGTAAAATTTTGATTTTTATTTTCCTTTACTGTTTTACTTACATTTAGAGCATTTTGAATCTTGCCTTCATTATCCTTATTTTTATACCAACCTGCAAATACATATCCATCACGCTTTAATACATACTTATCACGATAACAAACAATCTTATTGTCACCTGCCACCATTATATATGTATCACCCATTAGAGCATTTCCATTATTTTGAAGTATATATTTATCTAAGGTATATCCTCTACCTATTGGAATTTCTAAAGTTATAGAATCACTTTCATTTACTGCACCGCCGTTAGCATCAATAGTAAGATTACAAGTTATTGGATTACATTTCAGATAATATTCCCCAGAATATTCAGTTATCTTAACTGCATCATATTCATTATTTCCTGCAACTAAATTATATTGGTTACCATTATATATGACCATCTTTTCACTATGATCGATATCACTTGCAACAGCGCCCCTACCACTTCCGAAAAGTGATATATTCCCATCTCCACCTAATTCTAATGTATTTTTAACTTTTACTGCACTTTCACTTGTTCCACCATATATGTTGACATTACTTTTATATCCTGTTTTAATTTCGGCTTTTCCTGCTTTTATCCCTGGAGCATTTTTTCCTCCATAAATGCTTATATAAGGAATAGCACGTTCACTTGATGTTCTACTAGAAGATCTGATCTTCAAATTAGATTCCGTTTCTTCCAAGCTTACACCTGCATAATTTGCACCACCTTTTATTTCAAATGATGTATCTTCATTATTCCCATCAAATACAGAAATTTCAAGATTTCCGTTTAGGCAACGAATCCCCGGTTCATTATTTCCTGTTATTGTGTTTGCAAACTTAATTGCCTTAATACTTAACATCTTACCTGATTTTCCAGAATAAATAATTGAACTGCCATTATAGCCCCATAAAAGCAATGTATTTGTTGAATAGCGACTGTTTTTTTCACTTGCATGATAAGACCATCCTCTGCCTACTGATTCTTCGTTAGCATCATATTTAACACCATTTATAATAATATACTCATCATTACTTATATTATTGACAGCAGCTATCTGACTTTCATCACTGTATGCAAAAATTGTCGTAGAAATCATTGTAAATATTAATAACAATACTATATTTACGGAAATCAATCGTTTATAAACACAATTTACATGCATTACTATTTTAACCTCATCTATTTAATTATTGTTTATAGATATATTATATATTTCTTTCAATACAGTCTCCTATGACTGATGCATATTTTTTATCAAGTCCAAAAAATTTTATTTTAATAGCTTTATTGTATTCTGATTTGTTAAATATAAATGTCGCATTACTACCTATAACATTTGCATTTTCTGTTCTGAGCAGCTTTCCTTTATTGTCGTAAAGTGCTGCAAATATGTTGCTTGTACCGTCATTTACAACATTTGTAAATGTCTCGATCACTTCACTGCTACTATCATAGGCTACAACAGGTACTTCTGCCGTAAACCCGCTGCTTTTTACTGTCAGCGTCTGCAGACCGCTCTTTGACGGCATTATTACTTCATAATCATCTACCTGCAGCTCCTTATCCCCGTAAAGCGCTGTAACATATAAATCATCTGGATCCAACGAACTTCTGTCAACTATCGACTGCTCCGGCAAGCTACTTATCTTTATGCCCTGCATTTTATAATTATCCATATACCATGCTGTCAGACCGTTTGAGACAGCGTATTTTGCAGCTGCAGAATTTTTGTATACACATAAGGTCGTTCCCGGACAATCATATATACTACTATTCTCTAATTTACTTACATTTTCAGGTATAAATACATTTACCAGATTTTCACAATCAACAAATGCATTGCTTCTTATGTTTTTTGTATTTTCATTTACATTATAATATGGCCATTTTCTTGCTGACGGATAGAATAATAACTCATTCATGCCCTTATCATAAAGGACACCATATTTATCTGAATCAAAGTATTTACTTGAAGATACTACACTGAAATTTTCTATTCCATTACAATCTGAAAATGCCATAGCATTTATGTATTTTACTGAATCAGATATAATAAAGCTTTTGAGTTTATCACAATTTGAAAATGCATTTCCTCCTATATCTGTAACTGTATTTGGTAATATTACTGCATTGTAATCTACTTTATCTTTATCGTCGCCAAATATCAATTTCTCCAAATTTCTACATCCGTCAAAGCAATCGCGTGGTATGTTTGTTATATTTGTACAATCATTGATATATATTTCTTCTAAATCACTTGCTCCATAAAATGCTTGTGACTTCAAATTTCCTTTTAATATTGTTATAGATTTTAAATTTGATTTATATGGCCAATAATAATGACCATAGTTATCAACATTAAATACATACGCCGCTGGGTTATCGTCATCTATACTTCCACCTATAAATGGCAATGTTATATCTACTATGCTATTGCATCCTTGAAATGCAGCCGCTCCTATATTAACTATATTGTCAGTTAATATTACAGATTTAAGCTTCGATGCACCTGAAAAGCTCTTAGTTCCAACAGTCGTACAGGAATCTATCACTGTATACTCTTCATCATCTTTTCCTGCCGGATACACATAAAGATACAACCCCTCATGATCATATAAAACTCCATCATAATCAGCATATTGTTGATTAGCTTTATCTACCATAAATCGTGTAAGCTTATCACAATCCTGAAAAGCTGACGGTTCTATTGCCGAAAGGTTTTTGCCTAAATACACTGTCCTGATCCATGGGCAATCATAAAAAGCATATTGATTTATGCCTATAACGTTATAGCTTATACCATCTTTTGTTACTGCATCCGGTATAATAACTTCACCACCCTGACCGCCGCAGTATTTACTATTATTCTTATCGGTCGTATTTACACCGACAGTAGCCGTATTAGATACACTGTTAAGCTTAAATATGATTCCTTGAGCATTGCGATCATCTTTATTAAGTATCGAATAATCAGAAATTTGTTCTGCCGGAGCACATGAATATCCATTCCAAGTAGGAGTACTAAAACCTGAATTACCTGCATGATATACGATATTAAAAAGATGAGCATAATTTGAGTTGCTATAGTCAAAACAACTATATCCTAATTGTGGTGCATCACCATCAAAGTATGCAGTATCTAAGTTTTTACAATTATAAAATGCATAATTTCCTATACTCTCAACCGTATTTGGAAATGTTATTTCAGTTAAATCAGAATAACTAAAAGCACTTTCGCCTATATTTTCAAGTGTATTCGGAAATTTCACTTCAATTAATTCTGAACAAGAGCTAAAATTCTTCTTCCCTATATCAGTTATCCCATCTTCTATTACAGCACTTTTTATATATTTTTTATAATTTTTAAGCGGATCATCATCTGTATAATTTATATCTTTCATTTTTCCCGTCCCGGAAACCAAAAGCTCGCCTGTTTCAATATTCAGAGACCATTTTATATTCTCTCCAAATGTTCCTGTACACACAGATAAGTCCGCGCTTTCCTGAAGCTCGGCAACATCATACTCATTATCGTAAGCATGTTCAGTCACTGTATTTTCTGTATCATCAGCTATTAAATCATTTTCATTATTTGATATATCGTTAGTATCGTCAGACACGTCAACTATCTGACCTTCATTAACGTCACCCAGCTCTTCATCAGCTGCATATACGCCTGCTGGGCATAGCGTCAGCAGCATTGTAAGCGAGCATATGAGCGAAAGTATTTTATTTTTCATATAAATTACTCTCCTTTCTGTCTACGTCTATAAAATGGATATTAGAAGCGCTTATTTTTTTATAAAAGTTTTTGCTTTCACTACTTTGTAAATTTAATTTTTCTATTAATTCATCCTCGGATATTGCATTATGACTATATAATTCATATATCAAAATCCATGATTTAGCATGATTTATTAAATCATGTAACTTTTCTTCACCTATCAGTCCTGCATCATATAATATCAATTTTGCTAAATCATTGTTTGATTTCAATATATTGTCAATTTGACCGCTTAAACTATCTGAATTATTTGTCATTACTAAAAGATATACAAGCCAAATAACTTCTAGATCATATCCATATGAAATATATTTATCTAATATTTCTTTTATGGTATGTATATCACTTTTATTAAGCTTATACTTATTTCTGTTATTAATCAAAATAGAACTGGATCTATACTAATTAAGTGGACACGATCAGTAAATATACATTACAATAAAGTAGACACACAAAGGAGGTATCCGCATATGTCCACAAGCAACAGAGGCATTCGATATGACGAGGACTTCAAACGAACTCTCGTCAATCTCTACCAAGCTGGCGGCAAAACTCAAGCTGCCCTTTGCCAGGAATACGGCATTGCTCCTATGACATTAAGCCGCTGGATCAAACAATACTCTACCGTTAAAACTGATGATGGCGAATTTCTAACCGCTAAGCAAGTTCAAGAGCTCCAAAAACGAAACGCTCAACTCGAAGAAGAGCTTCTCATATTAAAAAAAGCGATTGCCATATTCACGCCACACTCAAACAACGATTAGACGCTGTTCATAAGCTTCGTTTTCAGCACGATGTCAAAACCCTTTGCAGAGTTCTCAATGTGAATCGAAGTACTTACTACAAGCATTACAAGTCTGAACCTGCTGATCGTACCAAAGAGAATCAGAAGATCTCCAGATTGATCCTTCAGATCTATGCCGACTACAACAAACGTCTCGGCGCTTACAAGATCACTTACGTTCTTAAGCGTGATTATGGCATAAACATCAGTGTCGGTCGAGTGTACCGACTGATGCGAACTCTTCAGCTGCCACGTATGTCCACAGATAAACCATATAAAAACTACCATCATAAAGATACTGGTTTATGTATGGATCATCTTCAACAAGAGTTCAATCAAAAATCGCCTAATGTCGTCTGGACCAGTGATTTTACCTACATCAAAGTTGCCGGCAAATGGTACTATCTTTGTATTGTAATGGATCTATTTTCACGCAAGATCATCGCATGGAATATTTCAGGAAGACCTGATGTTGACCTTGTTATGACTACATTCAAAAAAGCCTATGATAAACGAAACTGTCCTTCAGGACTAATGTTTCATTCTGACCGAGGATCTCAATATACTGCCTTCTCCTTTAGGCAATTATTGGATTCTCTTAATGTTGTGCAATCATTTTCTAAAAAAGGATATCCTTTTGATAATGCTTGCTGCGAAAGTTTCTTCAAATTTCTCAAAAAGGAAGAAGTGAACAGAAAAACATATCACTCTTTACAGGAATTGCAGCTATCCATATTTGAGTACATTGAAGGATTCTATAACTCCAAAAGACCTCACGGCTCTCTTGGAATGTTAACACCTAACGAAAAAGAAGAACTATTCTGGAATCAGGCGTAATGTCTCTTTCCAGAAAAAATCTTCTAACTAAATGTGTCTACTTACTTGACTATAGTCCAAACAAGCCTTATTCAAAGAACGCTCATTATTTACCATAATATTTACAAGATATGATTTATATAATTCATTATCATCAAACTCAATATCATTGAATCCCTGATCTATCAGCTTGATCAAATATCTAATAGCACCCTTCACCCCTTTATTTTCTAATTTAAAAAAATGGTTGAACAATTCCATTAAAGTATCACGACCCACCGTAGAGC
>CAVGTL010000006.1:0-15408 GCA_963632005.1 Succinivibrio sp. | reverse complement strand
CCAATATATCTTCTACAGCTCTTTTAAAATTTTGAACTAAATAATAAGGGAATTCAGACTCACTGGTTTTTTCTGAATTTAACGAAAATCCATATCTTTTTAATACATTTGAAAAATCAGTTATTATATTTTTTGAATTTTCTCTATAAACAAACACCTCATAATCATCTACATACCTTACAAATCTATATCCTAATTCTTCTAGTTCAATATCTATTCTTGCAAATATAGCCTCTACAATAATCCTTGAATATAAGGTTCCTACTATTAGTCCATTTGTTCTATTGAGATTCTGTTTTCTGATCATTGCATCTAGTTCAGCATATTTAATATACTTTTCATAATTTTCACTTTTCAATTGATTATTCTTATTCTCATATTCATTTTGAGCTATATCACATCCCAACAAAATAGCTGGTATCATATGTAGATAAAAACTTGAATAACAATTTGAAACATCTAAATTTAAAATTTTCCTTGCACCAGATGCCATCTTTATTTTTTTGCATACATTATCTATATAACTTGAATTCCAATTATGTTTATTGCTTGTTATATATCCATAATAACTTTCTTCATGATATCTAATTTCATCTTTATCATTTAAAATTTTTGAAAAAGAATGCTCATCCTTTTCAGAAAATAGTACCAATTCTTCTAAAATATTATTATTTCTAATATAATCATAGCTAGCAAGATACGAACATATTTCAGGTATATATATCATACGCCGAGCATCATTTCCATTAAAACGACTCATGTCAAATGTATATGGTGCTATCAAATCATAGTTCTTTTTAGGAATGATGTTCAATATATTGCTATCTAAATAAAAACATAGTGGAAGATATTCTGAAAAAAATCCCTTTAACGTAATTTCTTTTCCAATTTTTTTATAATCTCTATTCATCTCGCCATATCCTTATAGTATAAAAGACGGTCCGGACTACTAAAAGTCGGGACCGCCTGAAAGTTCACACCCTCTGTACAGTATGCCGACCGCATTCGGCATACTGTATTTCAGGCGGATCATTAATTTAATTTTATTTAAGTATGGTGCTTAGTTTTATGGCTTTATTTATTTTGCACTTTACTTTTGATTCACTTATTAATTCACTTTATACACTTTATTTCTTTTCCAGATAACGCATTATCATTGCTGCAGCCTGTGCTCTTGTTGCGTTGCCCTGCGGGTCGAGTACAGTTGCGCTGCCGTTGCCTGTTATTATGCCGTTTGCTGTTGCCCACTGCATCGCCTGCTGCGCGTAGCCTGATACTGACGCTGCATCTGTGAATGCCGCAAGGCTTCCTGTTGTGGCAGGCTGGCCTGCGTATCTGTAGAGCATTGCTGCAAGCTGTTCTCTTGTTATGTTGTCATTAGGTCTGAACGTACTGTCTGAATAGCCTGTTACTATGCCCTTTTCTGCTGCCCAGCTTACTGCAGGTGCGAACCAGTCAGATGACTTTACGTCGCTGTATGTTGCAGTCTTTGAAGCTGCAGGCTTTCCTGCATTATTATAAAGGATCTGCGCGAGCATTGCTCTTGAAAGAGTATCATTCGGGCCGAATTTGTCCTTGCTGTAGCCGCTCATTATGCCCTTTTCAAGCGTGTAATGAACTGCCTCGTGATACCACTTGCTCATATCGATATCCTTCATATCTGTGCAAACTGTATCCTTTACCTCGGTGTTCTTCTTTACAAATTCTACCTTTACAGTTACATTGCTGCCAGGCATAGTGAACTTGTATGTGCCGTCACTGTTCTTTGTTACGTCTACAGTCTTTCCTGATGCATCAGTTACCTTTACAGAAGCAGTTTCATAACCCTCTGCAGGTGTAGCTGTAATAGTCACATCCTTGCCTTTTTCTGCTGACGAAGCACTTGCCTTTACGGTTCCGTTTGCTGCGTTGTCTACAGTTACCTTATATGAAGCAGCTGCTGCGGCTCCACCGCCGCCACCGCCGCCTCCGGTCGATCTCTGAGTTATCTTGAGTGTCGCGTCAGGTGTAGTTATCTTTCCATTGATATTTGACGATGTTATCTCCGCATATACAGTATATGATCCTTCTGCAGTTGGAGCTGTCTCGTCAGTCCATTCAACAGTCGTTTCCTTTGTCTCGCCTGTAGTCTCATCCTTCTCTGTCTTCTTTATGAATATCTTTACATCTGCTGAAGCATCTTCCGGTGTCAGTTTAACTGTCGGCTTCTTTATGCTTCCTGTTTTCTGATCAAGGTCTGTGATCTCAGCCTTTACATCCTTTGATTCTACCTTTGATATAGTTGCATTTACATCAGGCAATGTTTCAGGAAGCGTATAATTTGCTGTCGAGGCTTCATCAAGCTTGATACTCTTGATCGTCACTGCCTTGTCTGTTCCGACCGCAGCGTCAGCAAATTCACCTTCTGCTGTTACTGTTACTGTATCACCTGCTACAGCTCCGCTTACCTTTACTGTGATCGAAGCATCTTTCTTTCCGTCATATGTTTTATTGACAGCTGTAATACTATCTATAGTCAGTGTCTTTTTTGCTACTGTAAGAGTTGCTGACTGCTCGCCTGCGGCGTACTTACCTGCTACCTTAGCTGCCTTTGCAGTTATCGTAGTCTCGCCTGCGCCCTTTATTGTAACGACACCTGTTGCTGCATTAATCTCAGCGACCTTTGTATTGCTGCTCGACCATGTTATATCACCGTGGTCGTTCAATGCCGCTCCGCCTGTAGTCGTAACTGAAGCAGAAGCTGTAAATGCTGCATCGCCGTATGTTCTTCCGTCGAGTCCGCTTATCGATATATTCTGAGGGTCGCCGTCCGTTACAGTCAGTGCGACAGTTCCTGTCTTTACTGTATCTGTATAGTTGGCATCAGAAGTCGTATAAGACCAGTAAATATTATACTGACCTGCTTTTATGCCCTTGATATATGCTGCCGTCAGCTGATTTCTGCGTGCTGAATCGCTGTAGAACTTTATCGCGCCTGCAGGCTGTTCATTTGCAACACCCTTAGCCGTCGCTGTCGGCAGGAATGACAGGTCTGCCGTTCCTTCCTTTACTGAAACACTCGTTGCAGAAAGTGCTACTGTATAGTCTGCTTTTGCTATAGTGTACACCCTGGTAACTGAAGCAGGGAGCTTGTAGTTACCTGCTGCGCTGCCTGTGAGAGCCGTAGCTGTAGCTGTATGAGTTCCGGCATTTATTGCATTACCGCCTGTAACAGTTACATTTACTGCATCACTGCCTACAAGACCTGTTGCTGTTGCTTTTACATTCTGTGCAGTTCCGTTATAAACGAGATTCTTGTCATTGCTCCATGTAAGGCCGATCTCCTTAGCTGTGACAGGTACCTTATATGTGTTAGTCAGGACTACTCCATTGTAGTCTCCGCTTGCTGTTACAGTGAAGTTTACAGTTACTGTATTATCCGCCGAAACGACAGGTTTTTCTGAAGCTCCAACGATCTCAAATTTACCTGATAATGCCTTACCCTCTGCATCTGCAGCCGTCCCGGCTGTCGCAGACTTGCTGAACATATCTGACCTTGCGGTGCCATATACTACGCTGCTCTTAGCTGCAAAATACTTGCTCCAGTCAAGAGTTATTGCCTGAGCTGTCAGCGTTGCCGTTGCTGCTACTTCCTCATAGTTTCTGCTTGAGATAAGAACAGTTACCTTTGCTGTACTACCACTTAGAGTTGCTTCAGTATTATATGAAACTGTGCTTCCCGATGACGTTACGACCGGCATTTCTGAGATAAGACCGTCATTATTTACAAGAGAAGCCACTTTTTCAAATTTTGCATCCACAAAGCCTGAAGGAAGCTTAAACACTGCGATGTCCAGTGTTCTTCCCCTCATAGCCTTTCCTGCAGGAACAGCTACAGCTGCTGAAACAGTTCCCTTATACTCTGCTTTATTTATGTCAGCGGTAGTAGTAGCCTGATTGCCTGAAGCAGCTATCTTGTAATTTCTGTCTGACATACTGTCGAGCTTTATATCTGTAATGTTTACAGTTTTATTTGTTCCTGCATTCGCATCTGTAAATGTGCCCTTTGCAGTTACAGTTACCCTATCGCCGAACTTTATTCCATTGATAGAAGACGGATATACGAGCTCTGCTGAAGTAGTACCGTCATATGACTTTGATATTGCCGTGATTCCCGAGATCTTAAGCTCTTTTTTCGCTACATTTACAGATATCTTCTTTGTCGCAGAATTATACTTGCCTGATACATCAGAAGCAGTGACTGTTATAGTTGCACTTCCCGCACCGTTTATAACTACCTTTCCGCTGCTTTCCACATTTACTACGCTGCTGTTTGATGAAGCATACGATAATGTAGCACCAGTTTCAGCAGGGTCGAGCCCAACTCCGATATCGAAGTTGTCATCACCGTAAGTAAGGCTTAAGTTATTCGGACCCGTTATAGTCTGGTCAGCCCTGCTGACATTTATTGTAATAGTCTTATCTGCAGGCTTCTCATAATTAGTCGTCTCATCTGCGCTTACAGTTATAGTCGCTGTACCTGCGCCAACGATCGTAACTCTTCCGTTATTATCAACAGAAGCTACATTTGCATTACTTGACTTATACGAAAGCTTTGCTCCGTCAGCTGCACTCGTTACTGAAGCGCCGAGCGTAAATGCTGCTTCACCGTATCTCTTTGTGTATGATGTAGAAGTGACATTTATCTGAGCCGCTTTCTTTGTTATTTTAAATGTTTTCTTAACGGAACCCAGATAAGAGCCCTTACCTGTGACCGTTACAGTCGCTGTGCCGATATTAGTATTGTTGCTGTATGTAACACTGTAATCAGTTCCGAGCCTTAATGTCTTGCCGTTGTACACTACAGTAGGCGCAGGAGTTATCGGCGAGCCTGTGTATTCATAGCTTGCATTTATTCCTGAGATAGTAGTGTTTGCAGATGTGAGCTTGTCTGCTCCGCCTGTTACTGTTATCGTAGCAGGTGTAACCTTTACATTTGTTATGAGCTCATCATTGTAAGCTATCAGTGAATCATCATCACGTCCTAATTTTAATGACACGTCATATTTTCCATTGATAACATTTTCTTTTGTTTCAAATACTAATGTACATATAGCTTCACTGCCTGTATAAGGAGTTACCGACATAGCTGTTACATGATCAGTACCTTTCTGATACGGTACTCCCATAAAATCCGGAGATTTTGCCACTGCATCTGTCAACTCCAGATTATCTGTATCATATACAACATCAAAGTTAAATGATGTAATACCCTTATCAGTACCGCTTACAACTACTGGGACTGATACCGTACTGCCTTTTTGTAAATTTCCTCCTGTAAGCGTCATCGCTGCGCTGCCATCAGCATATACAGGACATATCAGCATGCTTATCACCATCAATGCTGATAATATTATCGATATTGATTTCTTAATTTTCATTTTTCTAATCGACTTTCCTTTGATTTCTATTTAACTTTCTCTTGGAAAACTTGATATAAGTCTTGCAGAGTAACGTAAAACGGTCTGAGCATCTATAGTATTTACCTTGCCATTGCCGTCCACATCACCAAGATCAAGCTGTGTTTCCGTAAAATTGATCATTCGTGCTGAATATCTCAATATAGTCTGAGCATCTATGGTATTTACCTTGCCGTTCCCATCAACATCTCCTATGATGCCTTTAGCGTCAACCTTCGCTAACATCTTAGGTGCCGTAAGGCTTCCGCCCGTGATCAGTATCACCGAATCCCTGACACCACTCGGATAAACGTTCTTAAACGTAACGCTTCCCGATGTGCTCGATGTCTGATTTATGTATATCAGATTATCGGCTGTGATAGTGTATACCGGAGACGTGCTGCTCACATCATTCGTCGCCACCATCAGCACAAGATACTGCTCACCTGACTTTATAGAAGTACTGCTGTAGGTCAGTTCATAGCTCGTCGGATCGCTCAGCGTCACCGGAGAGTTAGACATCGTAATGTTGCTTCCGTTTACAGGCTTAAGCGTTGTGCTGCTGTCTGTCGCAGTGACATCCGCATCCATGGCAAATGCCGCACATGTCATGCACCCGAAAGCCAGTGCAGTAAGCACCGCTCTTCTCAATAATTTTTTCATATTCCTCCTTTAGCAAACTTTTCCTGATACCTGACGAGCATTACTGCTATCTGCGCCCTGCTCGCAGGCTGCTTCGCGCTCAGCGTGTCTTTTATATCCACAGAATCGCTTCCGCAGAGGATCCCGTTGTAAAGCGACCAGTAAAATGCAGGCTTCGCCCATGAAGATATACTGCCGCTGTCGCGGTACTGCGAATCATATATCGATGTGAACATCGTTTCCATTCCGCTCTGCTGACCGCTCTTGTTCATGAGTATCTGCGCCAGCTGTTCGCGCGTCAGAGTTCCGTCAGGGTCGAATCTGTTGTTTCCGACACCCTTTACATAACCCTTTTCTGCAGCCCATGCTACGGCATCCCTGTACCAGTCAGCCTTCAGGTCTGTAAAGACTGCGGCCTTTGACGGCTTCTGCTGTCCTTCTGAGTTCCAAAGCACGACGGCCATCTGAGCTCGTGTTATCTGCCTGTCCGGACCAAACACCTTATCACCATAGCCCTGCATCAGCTTTGCGTTATATGCAGAAATTATGTACTGCTCAGCCCAACTGCCGCTTATGTCGCTGAATGGCTGCACTGCTGTTACGCTGTCTGTGCCGGTATCTCCCGTAATTCCGGTATTTGCACCGTTGCCGTTACTGCTTCCCGATGAACCGCTGCTGCCGGAGCTTCCTGAACCTGAACCGGAACCTGAGCTTCCGCCTGATGCTCCGCCGCTTCCTGAGCCTGAAGATGCTCCAGATAATGAAACATCAAAGCTCCTGTCATCAGGGTAATTCTGATCGCCGTTTTCATAACCGATGACTACATCACTGAGCTTGAACGACACATCTGCATTCTTCTGAACAGTAAATACCATCATGAACACATTTCCATCGCCCTGTACATTCTCTGCAGACGCCGCAGCTGCTCTGACCATCCCCGGCTCGTCTGTATTTATTGCGTTCAACATACTCCTGTACGCGCCCTGCATCTTGGCGCTTTCAAGCTTCAGCGCACTGCTGTCATATGACATTGCAAACTGCACAGCGCTTATATTGCTGTCACCGCTGACCGCAACAGTCACATTCAGGCTGCTGCCGCTCTGCTCAGAAACAAGCCTGAGCGATACGCCGCTCTCAGCCGACGCCGCACACGGAATGCACGTAAACAGCAAAAAAAATACCAGCATAATACCGGTCCTCTTAAGTTTTAGATCTTTCATTCCAGTAACATCACTCCATTTCACTGTACGCAGCTTATGATCGACCTTCCGGCTTACCAACTAAACAACCATAAACCACTTGATACACAAGTCTCTCGTCATATGTATCATTTAATGCAACTTGTATTAGAATTATAACTTTTTGCATCTATAAGTGCAAGTTGCATTGATAGTTATTAAGAATAATTTTCCATATTTCCACCGTCCACTTTTCTATTATTACTGCAAAATAAAAAAGAGAGAGCAACAGTACCAATGTACTATATACTCTCTCTTTGCGGCTAATTTTAATGTTGTCTGCCAACGACCAACTGAATGCTGGTAGGTATATCGAATTTTAGTGTTGTTCGCCAACGACCGATCATATGATCGGTAAGCATGTCAGATTTAAGTGTTAGCCCACTGGAAAAGCACGCTTTTCCTACATACTATTACTATACGCATATCTGTTTTTTATGTCAATAAATCATATTCAAATGTTACATATATGCTTTTTATTGCATCTATACATTCAGTTCCTACATTATGCGCTTTTCTTATCTGTTATTACAGCGTAATCTGCCGGTGCCATACTGCCTGCTTTTACGGCAAACAGCTTTGCGCTGCTCATTTTTATGTAGTTTGCGTAGCTTATATCAGCTGTTGCCTTTCCGTTGTCTACGTCAGCATCTACTGTGCAGAGTAGTTTTCCTTTACTGTCGTACGCTGCTACGTAGTATCTGTCTGCATCTCCTGTAATGTGATCAAAGCTTACGGTTCTGTCCTTGCCCGGGGAATGAACTGTGATTTCAAAGCTTGTACTGTAATCACCGCTTCTGACTGTAACAGTCTGCTTGCCTGTTGCTGCCGGATCATATTCTATGCTGTAATCGTCAAGCTGCAGCTCCTTACCGCCGTATGATGCCATATATAGACCTTTAAAATCAATATCATCAGCAGTATCAAACTCCGTCTGCTCAGGTAGGCTATATATATGGATACCCTGCATTTCATAGTTGTCCATGTACCATGCAGTTAGGTTATTTGACTTGCAGTACGTATCTGCAGCTGAATCTTTGTATACACATATGGTTGCTCCATTTAAATTATCGATACTTCCATAATTCAATTTGATAACATTATTTGGTACAAGTAAATTTACTAAATTAGATGTTCCATAAAAGGCATCACTTTCTATAGTCTTCGTTTTATCCGATACATTATAATATGGCCATATCCTTTGCGTCGGATAATACATAAGTGTGCTCTGATCTTTAGTATAAAGGACGCCCCACTTGTCTGACATGTACTGCTTATTTTCTTTATCTACTGAGAATTCAACCAAATTAATACATTTTTTAAATGCACCATATCCTATATTTTTGATATTCTTGCCTATGACAACTCTATTAAATGAACGACATCCCGAAAATGCATTTTCATTTACCAAAGTATAGTTTTCAGGTATCTCTATAACTCCATCTTGAGCTGTTAAATTGCCCCATTGAATAGATTTTAAGTTTATACAATTACTAAAACACCGATAAGGTACGCTCGATCTGTCGTAATCAGGCAAAATTATTTTTTCTAAATATTCACATCCATCAAATGCACTATATGGCAACTCTCCTGCTAAAATAGTTATATTCTTCAACTTTTCGCCGGACAAATCATATATATCATCACCACGCTCACCTACATCAGGCTTATATATATCTTTAGAATTAAAAACATAACATGCTTTTTCAGTGCCCTTAGCATCTCCTCCTATGAAAGGTAATGTTATAGATTCCAAACCGCTACACTGATAAAATGTATTCTCACCTATTGATGTTACATTTGTTCCAACATATATATCTTCTAGATTTTCAGCATATGCAAACGCATATGTTCCAATTGTTTTAACAGTTTCCGGCACAGTAAACGAAGTAGCCTCTATTGCCTGTGGATATATGTATAAATACATCTTGCCTTTATCATAAAGCACACCATGTTCAGTACTATAATACACATTATCATCTGATACCTTAAATTCCTTAAAATTAGCACATCCTCGGAATGCTGTTACATCTACAGACGAAATATACTCACCAAATGTAACACTCGGTATGTTATTGTTTCCAGAAAAAGCATTTTTGCCTATACGTACCACTTTATATGTTTTTCCATCCTTAACAACGGTATCTGGTATAACAGCGCTTATATTTCTTCCACCTATGTAACCACTGTTGCATAATGTATCTGAATTATCGCCTACAGTTGCAGTTCCTGCACTTTCATTTAAAGTGAACAATATCCCCTGATTATTGTAGTTAGAATCATTCAATGTTGAAAAATCTGTTTCTTCTACACACATAGCCTTAATGCCATGCCATTTAGGTGAAATCCAACCCTGTGTTCCTTTATGATATAAAATCTGAATATTATCACAATCAGTCTTATCCTCATACTCTTCAGGTGCATCTCCTAAACATTCAATTTCTACCAAAGATACAGCTTTGCTACTAAAATTATAACCAAATACGTTTTTCCCTAACGCAGGCATTCCGTTATTTATAGTTACATGCACAAGATTTCTACAACTCAAAAATGCTCCGTCGCCTATACTTGTAACACTCTCTGGTATTGTCACACTTGTTAAACTAATACAATAATTAAATGCACTATTACCTATACTTACAACACTGCTGGGTATTGTCACACTTGTTAGGCTACTACACCTGTAAAATGCGCATGCTCCTATGCTCTCTACTCCATTAGGAATCGCTATATTTGTAAGATTGCTGCAGTTTCCAAATGTCCACTTTCCTATACTCGTTATTCCTTCTGGTAAATTTATACTTGTAAGGCTGCTGCAGTCTTTAAATGTATAATCTCCTATACTCATTACTCCTTCCGGTATCGTTACACTCGTTAAAGTGCTGCATCCACTAAATGCATAATTCCCTATACTCATTACTCCTTCCGGTATCGTTACACTCGTTAAAGCGCTGCAGCCACTAAATGCATAATTCCCTATACTTGTCACTCCACTTTTTATATCAACTTTTAAAATTGTATTTGCATACTCGCTACTATTAAAGGCATTATTATACATTTTGCCATTTCCTTCAATTATAAGCGTGCCATCATCATATAACGTATAATTCACCTTATATCCACATTCTCCTGTTTCCTTTATTGAACCGTTATATGTTTCACTATAATTCGATATATTACCATTAACATTTCCACTTTCTGAATCAGCAAACGAAAATACCGTTGTGACTCCAAGCATCAGTATTACTGATACTACAATAATTATCTTATTTTTCATTTTCATTCCTCCAAATATAGCTCATTACCGAATCAATGTAATCTATGTACACCATCCAATGCAATCTGCACTAAAATTATATCATTCTGCATATATAGATGCAATATGCACTAATAGTTGGTTGCTATGCTTTGTTCTATAATTTAAAATGGCTGTAAGTAAGTTTTGCAGCGCTTTAAAGCTTTGCGGCAGCGTGGTCTGTGGCTGCGCCGGGCGCAGGGAAGGCTGCTGTTTTATTCATTTGTTCTATTATTAATTGCATTTATTCGTTCATTTTGTACTTGTGAAAACGGGAGGAAGGGTCTATGCAGCATCCGGAGATAGATTATAAAAAAATAGGCATGCGCATACGCGCTGCGCGTCTCGAAAAGGGTTACAGCCAGGCTGACCTCGGTGCTCTCGTCGGTTGCTCCAACAACCATATGAGCCATGTTGAGATCGGGCAGACTAAGGTCTCGCTGCCTATGCTGCTTAAGATCAGCTACGCGCTCGATAAGGATATAGACTTTTTTATTTCTGATACGCCATATGCAAAATGCGATTACATAATCAACTCTGAAATCTCCGATAAGCTCAGAAAATGCAGCGCCGGGACGCTGATAACTGTCAACAGGATACTGGATGCGCTCCTTGACCAGGAGGCGATGTTTAAGAAGGGTGATGCTGATCTGCTTGTTTCGCCGGCATAGACGTGACACGGACATCGGTAAAAACATTAAATATTATGCTAAAAACAAATACCGCCGCCCCGCACCTGATTTTATTTCAAGATGCCTGAGCGGCAGTTTTTATCTTAGTTTCATTTCACCTTCACCAGACAACGCTTCTTAAAGAAAGACACGCCATAACATATTATTGTATCATACTCGTCTTTATATTCTTCTGCATACATGCGCTCATCTATCTGACGCAGTGCTGCGTCGCAGGCTGCTGACATTTTTTCAAGCGTTGCGGAGTATTTTACTTCAAATATCGCTATGCGGGCGTTTACGAGGTCGCTTACTACTACGTCGCTTCTGCCTTCGCCGTGTTCTTTGTTTGACTCAACGATGTAGCCGACTCCGGCGAATATTCCTGCGAGGAACGCGTGGTAAAAGTCTTCTTTGTAATCGTGATAGCTTATAGTCTTTCTGAGCAGCGCAGTCATCTCAGATGTCAGCTGTTCACTGTCTGCGCTCCATACTGCGTCAAACAGCTTTTGTCTGTTCCACGCTCTGGCGCTGTCGTCAAACCATTTCATTATCGTAGTCTGAAATATTTCTTTTATCTCTGCGTTCGGTATTTTAAGCGCTGAGAGACCTGACGGTATATTTTCCTGCACAAGTTCATCTTTCATTTTTGTAAGGTATCCGGTCAGATACAGGATGCTCCAGAGATTATCCTCTGATGAATGCAGATAGTCATATGTGAGGTCTTCGTCCAGCCTCTGCATTATATATCCACCTGAAAGCAATGTTTCCAGTTTTTTTGTTACAGATGCTCCCGAATGCTCTATAAATGAGCGTATTATCGCGTTGTCGCTCGTATTTTTCCAGTAGCCCGCCGGGCGCGCCTCAGGATCATACTGCAGGTCGCGCACATAGTTCATAACATCCCATGGGCAATATATGTCAATATCCCCGAAGCGATAGCCGTCATACCATGCTCTTATGTCGTCGGCGTGAGCCGTTGTGCCTGTATCTTCAAGGAGCTTATCGACTTCATTCCCGGTAAATCCAAAATATTCATTGAGTCGCGAATTGCTTATAGTATCGGAAACAAAATTATTAGTTCCTGTAAATATGCTTTCCTTTGCGATTTTTAAGCAGCCGGTCACTACTGCGAAGCGCAACGCCTGATTATCCTTGAGCGACTGCATTATGCCCTTCATGATATCGAGCATCTCAGCATAATACCCGTTAGCTTCAGCCTTTGCAACGGGAACGTCGTATTCGTCCATTATGAGGATGACAGGCTTTCCGTAATATATCTCTATCGCTCTCGTCAGCGACATTATGCTGTTCTTTATCTCTGTAACGCTTGCGCTCTGGTCGATTATATTTTCCAGTGTTTTCCTGTCATACTCTGAAATTTCATCGCCATCGAGAATGTATCTATGCTCAGCGCATATCTCAGTCACGACAGAGCACAGCATGGCGTAAGCATCCTGAAAATTCAATCCGTCTACGCGCTTAAACGATATAAACAGCACCGGCCATTTATTCATCCATTCGCTGCATATATCGTCGTTTTGCGAAATATTAAGTCCTTCAAAGAGCAGCCTGCTGTCTTTTCGTATATCAAAAAATTCAGCAAGCATCTTCATCGCCATCGTTTTACCGAAACGGCGCGGACGCGTGATGAGCGTGACCTTTGCACCGCTGTTTTTCACAAGCTCTTCTATTAGGCCTGTTTTGTCAATATAATAATATCCGTTTTTACGTATCTCAGAAAATTCCGATATTCCGACAGAAATATTTACCGCCATGACCGCTGCCGCTCCTTTCCCGTAACGATGCACTTTCTAAGGAATTATAACACGCCGGATGCAGCATTACAAACGGCTCATTCTAAAGCTAACTACCATATTTTTCAATTTCTTCAAAAGCTTCATCCATATCCAGAGAATCATTCCTTTTCATCTTATATTATGTACATTTCCGATAGCTCTTTTAAGATTTCTTCTTTTGTTCTGCCTTCTATGCCTAATTGCTTTATATCGATATTTTCATCTGTCATCATTTCAATAAACTTATGAATATCATCATATACACTTTTAGGAGTTATGATCCTTGTCTCTGCGCTTGTAAGTTCTGTCAACTTGAACACATCTTTTTTATGTTTTTTCACATTCCTGCTATCTACCGAAGCTCCTGCTTTTTTTCGTTCCGACAGATCCAGCCAGGCTTTTGCCTTAAATGGAATTATATATGCTGCACCTAAAACTGTAACTCCGTCAATGTTTACCTTACCTTGCTTCAAAAATTCATAATAATCATCATCCAGAAGTATAGCAGATAAACTTGATATATCTTCATCTACAGGCAATGGAGTCAGCACCGCATCTTCAGGAAGCTGAATTGCATCCGGTTTTCTTGTAAAAAGTTCTATCATCGTCGGATACTCTTTTGAATATGGATGGCTAAAACGATAAAATTGCGGCGATCCTGAGCTTTTATTACAATGCTCATAACCGGCGAGCTTTATATATTCCCAGAATCTTTTTCCAAACTCTGCATCCAGTGCTTCTACGATCAGAACAAGATCTATATCTTTAGTTGCTCTGAAATCCAACCCTTCTTCTGACATTAATATGTCACATGCTGTACCGCCTATAATTGTATATTGCTCTTTATTTTCCTTAAACCATTCCTTAAAACTATTTATTCCTCTTACCATCTATCCTTCTCCATAAATTTTCCAGCATTTCTTCCACAGCCTGTTCAACTCTTTCGTCTGTGTCTTTTCTCAGTGTCAATGCAAGTGATAGTTCATCTACAAGCTTGCCTTCAGACAGCTTCCGTGGGTCATATCTCCACATTTCTACCGCTACCTGTGAATCAGCATCCTGCAAACTGTTTGACAATACTCCATTCCACTGTGATATCCTGTCTGTCGCATAATATCTGACAGTCGGTTCACTGAGCATAGAATATTCACTCAAAGCCATATATTTGCTTTCCATCAGGTTATTTTCTGTACATCTTTCCGGTATATATACTGTCCGTTTTACAGGGTCTACCAGTTTTGGATCTGCATTTTCAAATAACTCTTTCGGTGATTGATCTGAAAACAATACTTTCTGAACGCCTGATTTTTTTGTTTTGATCAAATTCATTTCTTCAAGCTGCTTTGATGCTCTTGAAACAGATGTAGGTGTCAGTTTAAGTTCCTTCGCTGCACAGCTGGTCGTCATTTCTTTTGCTCCGCAATAAATAAAATACAGCAATAGCATTTGTGCAGACGGCAAAAGCTCTCTTTCAGGCTGTTTTTCAGCATTACATTTTTCCTGCAAATATACAGCCATAAACGGCAGATATATTTGTTTACCATCCACAATAAAAGGGATCCTTTCTCTGAGCAGATATTCCTTTTGATACGCTGTAATTTTCTTTATTATAAGTACGATAGGTATTCCTAAACTCGTTTTCACTTTTTCAATATGTTTTTTTATTACATCTATCCGTTCAGGTTCTGTTTTCGGGTAAATAAATACCGCACTGTTCCCATCCAGTGATACCATTTTAAGTTCATATCTTGTACTTATATAATTAGGCATATCTCTGAATTTCGTATTTTGATATACTATCTCAGTTCCAAGTACTTTTTCCAAATAATACATTATGCCACCTCGTTTACAACTTATTTTATATATAATAACTTATTTCAAGTTATGATTCAATATATAAGTTATATAAAAAATGACAAAGAAAAACTCTGTATATAACAAAGCTTTTCCCTGTCATTAAATATGTCTATGCGCTCTCTATGTGTTTTTTCTGTTATTACTGCAAAAATTTCAAGAGAGAGCAAAAGTACCGATGTACTATATACTCTCTCTTTACGGCTAATTTTAATGTTGTCTGTCACCGGGCCGGCTATTTGCAGAACCGCAGTATAGTCTCAACTAACTTCCGCGCTTCGAGCGGTTTTGTCAGGTGTTCGTTCATGCCTGCGGCGAGGCTTGTATTTCTGTCCTCTTCAAATGCATGGGCTGTCACGGCTATGACAGGTATGGTCGCGGAATCACGACGACCTGAGCGGCGTATGGCGCGTGCTGCGTCGCAGCCGTCCATGTTTGGCATCATTATATCCATGAGGATGACATCGTAAG
>CAVGTL010000005.1:30394-37474 GCA_963632005.1 Succinivibrio sp. | reverse complement strand
GGATATATATAACACACCGGTCTATCGCTATGCATATGCGGAAGGCGCGATCGATATTTTAACTCAGATCCTCGAATTAGTTGATGACGATGAACCTGCTGTGATAACTGCCACGGACATAATGAATGACGTATTGGACGATTGGGGCGACCGTCTTTATCATCGTAAAAAGGCTGTGGAGAAGATGACTCTGCTCCCTGAAAACAAGAATACTGTCACAGAAACCTTGAAAATTATGGATGCGCGCTGCAATATCGAGCCTAACAATAACAACAAGATAATTTTGACAGAAACAATGCATGAAGCACTGAGAATAGATGAAACAGAAAAATAACAAGCCGCTGGAATAAATATAAACATGGAGGGGTACTGCATTGCAAACTGAAAGAAGACCATTCGATATAGACGCAGCCGTAAACTGCGTAAAAGAATATGAGCGCCAGGAAGAAATGCTGAAAGAAATGGGCGTTAGAAGCATGAGAGTGAACTGCGGTGTACGCGAGCTCTCAGTAAGTAAGGAAGTATTTATAGAGCTTTTCGCCGGAAAGCAGGTCAAGCTTGAAAGACGCGATTCAGATGTTTATCCGTATGGATATTCAGCCGAATATGAAGGCGTGACATTCGACTGCATATCGCGCGAACCGTTACACGTACCGCGCCCTGCGTTGGTGCTTTGCAAAGAAGAACCGGCTGCCGAGCAGGCAGTAGATGCCGTAGTGAATTTTTACAAACACAGCAAGGAAAGGATATCCAATGATTTCAATAAAAAAGTCGGAGGCTGAGCAGCTGCTGAAGCTCATATCTAGAGGGGCAAGAGAGTACAACTATTTCGTTAAGAGGCATCTCAACAGCAAGATGGAGAGTTCATACTCTTGCGAAGCAGCCAGGGCATACGCATACATAGACGGCGTGATGAACGCAGCAGGCGCGTTCAACATAAAGACGATTCTGGATTGGGATGAAACAGGTAGGTATATCGCTACGATAAGAGTCAACGGATTCAAGGAGACATTATGGCATTAATAAGAAACGTTCGCAGTTACAAACTGCTTAAAACGATGGCGGTAAAAGCCAGACGATATAATGACTGCGATTATCCGCCTATGAAAGACGAGATCATCAACCAGCTCTTAGGAATGAAGGTTGCAGCTGATACGCTCGGCATTAAAACTTCCGTTATATTGAGCGAAGATAACAAGTACATAGCCATGGTCAAAGTAAACGGAATGATAGAAAGGATAGAACATTGAGGATATTTTTATCGCAGCCAATGAACGGGCTGAGTGATGACGAGATCATCCACGTAAGGGAGACTGTAAAGAAAATGCTTACAGAGAATGACGAGCTGATAGACAGTTTCATACCTGAAGCGCCTGCAAGCATAACTCCGCTGTGGTACCTGGGCGAATCTATAAAGCTGCTCGGCAGCGCAGACGTGGTCGTATTTGCGCCCGGATGGGAGAACGCGCGCGGCTGCAGGATAGAGCGCCAGTGCGCGATAGAGTACGGGATACCTATGCTAAATCTTGGAAATGTAGAGATAGAGGACGGCAAGTTATAGGCAAATTACCGACAAGTTAAGGAAGGAGGAGAATGAAATGGGCAAGAAAAACGACAGAGTTATGACGATCAAAAAAGCAGCAGAATTGCTTAATATGTCAGAAACACTGTTACGTGTAGGCTTACAGGACCCGGAAAGCCCGTGGCACGACATAGGTTATGCATATAGAAAGCCAGGCTCGAAGAATTATACATATGGCGTTTTTGTAGGCAAGCTTGAGGCATACACCGGCAAGCCTGTATCGGTAGAGCCTGAAAATAACCTGAGAGTGATAGAAACGCAGGTATTCAGCGATGATACACCTACACTTAAGAGAGCCTGAGCATGGTCATATATGAAGGTGAGAAGTACGTACAAAAGCCCGGGCTAAGGTATACGGTATGCTGCAGATGTCATAAGGTCTGGAACACGGACCGTTTTATGAAGACGCCTGCCAGACTGTACGTATGCCCGAGACATAACGGAAGATCTGTAGGGAAAAGGAGAAGAAATGAAAAAAGGAAGCAACGACCGAAAAAATAAGTACATAGTGCCGATGATTCCGTTCATCTGCCTGGCAGTGATAGGAGTGGCAGCAGACAACAGATGTATCGCACAGATAGCAGGCATTATATGCGGCGTACTGTTAGGGAGGTATCTGTTACGAGACACATTATAGAAGCAGCAGCACTCATCCTGTGGCCGCTGTTCATGATACTGGCACGCGGGTATGGCGACGCAGGAACGATATTCGGAGACGCGATGGTAGCAGGCCTCGGAATCATCTGTGCGGAGTGTATGGTTCGATGGTCGAGGGAAGGAAGAGAAGATGATAAAAAGTAAGTATGGAGAAACGGAAATTGAGGGCAGCTCAAGTGATATATATGCAGACCTCATATCTATGGTCAATGCAATTAAAGCATCAGGATGTCTGTCTGTAAAAGAAATTTTCAGAGCATGCCTGGACGGAATCTTAAGTGATAAAAAGGCAGTAAAAACGCTTAGAGGCTCTATAAAAGAAGCCTTAAGGCTTGAAATCATGTCAACCGAGGAAAAGGTTGCTGAGGTTATGTCGATGATAGCAGAGGAAAAGAAAAATGTTGACCGCCGTTATAGTTAAGATGGAGTTCCTGACTTGGATAGCTGTCGTTATAGCAGTATGCCTGCTGCTGATCTGGAAGGTTAGGTGAGCATGTGGGAAGGAACAGTCGTATAAAAACGAAGAAAAGGAATCTTAGTAAAAGCCCCAACGGCCTGTACATAAATTCAAACACACTAGGCGAGTTAGAAAAGGAATTCGTTGAAACAACAAAGAAAAAATGGCTCGGCGAGACCGAGGACAGGCTGAGAGCTATATACCTTGTAGCGGAAAAAGAAGCATTTATGAAGCTTGTAGCGCTGGTTGTGCTTGGTAATAAGGAACTGTTCGGTCACGGCAGGCAGCGGCTTGCAAAGATAGTCGATCACCTGTTATTTCAGTACAGTTGCATAATGTCAGGCCATGTATCACATGAAGACATTACGAAACTGGTAGAGGAAGAGACAGGGATACACGTAGCGCTTACAGATGAAGAAACAGATGTGCTGCTTCGGTACGCTATCGACGAAAGCCCGGAGCACGCAAACGAAGTATTCAGAGAATATGTAAAGAAAGGCAGGAATGATGGAAAACTTTCATCCGGTGCCAAAACCAAAAATAACAAGAAAAAAGAAGCTGTATAACGGCTATAAAAACAAGTCTGAGCGCGTGTGCTATTACTGTGGAACATACGGCGCGGAAAGACATGAAGTTTATGGCGGTCCAAACAGACAGGCGTCCATAGAACTGGGATTTCAGGTAGACTTGTGTCCGGCATGTCACACAGCCTGGCATGAGCAGAAGGAAGAGTTATGGATCCGCAGGAAGAAAGCCTGGCAGGAACACTATCAGCTCCTGTATGAAGGAAAGCTGAAGGCAGCCGGAGTCACCTCTGAGAGTGCTCGTGAGCTGTGGATGAGCATAATCGGAAAGAATTATACAGATGAGGTATTTTAATGTCAGCATGTATAACCTGCGGCCGCGCAGGCGGTGCGCTGGTCGATATGAAAAACTGCAGATGCTGTTATTACAAAAATACGCCGGATGGTCTGAGCATACCGTTTTGCCTGTTTAACTCAAAGCAGAACCGTGCATCAAACCGTAAGACAGAAATTGAAAAACTCAGAGCGGAGATATCAGATCTACAGCTGCAGGAAGAACGAGCGTATGCACAGGGCAGACCGCAGAAAGCAGAAAGTTTCGGAAGGAAAAGAAAGGAAATAGTCAAGACGTTGGAAAACAGGGAGATCGCATATGATGCCGTAAGGCATATAAACGCGCAGGCACAGTGCATTGCATTCGATGCACAGGAAAAAGTAAATCTCATAATAAAAATCGAGGAGCATCTCATAGCTGCTTGCATTGACACCGCTGCAGCCGAGAAGCTCCTCAACAAAGAAAAATCTTTAAAAGGATTATACAATAGAATCTCAGCCGTTTCAAGAAGCTGTAGCTCGGATCAGGAACTGGACGAGCTTATAAAGCAGATAGCTGATGAATATTACGGAATCGGAGAATCAACGGAATGACAGTAGAAAGAAAAGAACTCAAAGACTATACGATAAGTGAAGCAATGGAGATATGCAGTAGAGCAGATGATACCTGTTGGCTCCACAGCAAGAACCCTGACTACCCGAACGCCGACTGTATGGAGCGCTGCCCGTTTTACGAGGCAGACAGAACAGGTGACGGGTGTAAGCTTATGCGAGGTAGTGAACCTGTTGACTGGAATGTACAGAGAAAGCCCCTCGGCGAGTACACCATAAATGAATGGACAAGAAAGTGTTTCCAGAATGCGACCGACTGCAACAAGAATTGCATGTTCGGTCCGGTATGCGGGGAACTAAGAATAAAAGAACCCGCACACTGGGATATATAACTATAGTTTAAGCATTGAGGATATGCGAGGGAGGTAAGCGATATGGACTGGATACTGGTAACGTGGAGAGAAGCAACGGAAAACGATACTCCGTATTTAGACGAATATCCAATAGTATTGACTTGTCCACTGCCTGATGATGGTCAAGAGATACTTATATCAGACCATGGATATGTTTGTACTGACATATGCCAGTTTGACGGTTTGGGCTACTGGTTGGAAGGCAAAGGTGACTGGTTGGACATAGACGCATGGATGCCGCTGCCTGAACCATACGATTCTGAACAGCATGATTCCTGTGAATGGAAATGGAAAGGATTTTGGAAAACAGCATGCGGACACTTTTTATTGAATTCATATGATGATTGCCCCTTCTGCCGCAAGAAAGTTAAGGGGATGTAAGAATGACATACGAAGACGTAAAGAGAATCAGAGAAACCGGAGAGTTTAAAGGCGGCCAGTTCAGAGAGCTTCAGAAGTTGATTACCAAAGCCGTTGAAAAGCAGATAGCGGAGTATCCTGATGTATACGGTGATGGATGCAATGATAGAGGCGAATTGATCTATGACATGTGGTCATGCCCGAACTGCGGAACTGAGTACGAAATAGACAGCGATATATATGACTACTGCCCGAAATGCGGACAGCATATTAACCGTAGCAATATAGAATATTAATTAAACCGCAAAATGAAAATGAAAATGAAAAATATAAATAAACATATAAGCGACAAAGCGACTGTAGCCGTAAGGAAGAAAGTCGAAAAAATGACATTAAAGCTCGACCGCAGCTTCGGCGCGGGTGATATGTATGCGATCCTTACATACATGGGTGAGCAGCCAAGCGAAGAAGAATCAAAGAAGATACTTTGCAATTTCCGGGAAAGGCTTAAAAGGTACTTTAAAAAAGAAAACAAACAGTTTGCACTGATAACAGTAGACGAGCATCACGTCGGAAAGCTATATCATCACATCATAATGCCGGAAATAGATCCGGCAGACCTGAGAGAACTTTGGTCAAAAGGCCTTGTGTACTCCAAGTATTTAGATGGATTGGAGTACCATGAAACGCTTGCAAGATATCTCATAGAAAAGGCGGCAAGCTAAAACAAACTATCGCTATACGGGCGCGGCGGCAAATAAATTATCACTGATAGATGCGTCGAGGTTTACCTTGAAAAATGTGTAACAAAATCGCCGCCGCGAGCTATATAGGCACGGTCAACGGAGCGCTGCGCAGCCATGCCGCCTGACATCCTGTGTATAGAAATAAAAGTCAGGTAAGGCAATTGCGACAAGAGCTGAGGCATGGGCACAGCGCCCCGGACCGCGCAAGTTAAGGAAAACAATATGAATGAAGCTACGATCAATGAAGGAATAGGCGATATGCTGTTTTATGATTACTTCAATGACTGGGTGGAAATGTACAAGGTCGGGGCAGTTGCTGACAGAACACTTGATAAATATAAATCAACGCTAACGCAGCTGCGTTCGATAGCTCCTGAATTGAAGTGCTGCGATATCACTAAGCAATCATATCAGCGGATAATAAACACATACGCAAAAACACATGAGCGCGTCACTACGACAGATTTTCACCATCATCTGAAAGCAGCGATACTCGATATCGTAGATGAAGGCGTCATAAAAAGAGACCCTACGAGAAAAGTAATAATCAAAGGCAAAGAGCCAAGGGAGAAAAAACCGAAATTTCTGAACCAGTACCAGCTGCATGCGTTACTTGGGGATTTAAACTTGGACCCCAATGTTGCAAGTATGGACTGGGCGATACTTATAGCTGCGAAGACCGGCCTGCGTTTCGCTGAGATTCTGGGACTTACCCCTGCTGATGTAGATGTAGAAAAGCAGCTCCTGAGGGTGAATAAAACATGGGATTATAAATACGGCACAGGCTTCGCACCGACAAAGAACCGTGCATCGATGAGGACGATACCGATAGACTTCAAGCTTGCTATGCAGCTGCATCCGTTCATGGAAGAAATAAGAAGCGACAGACCGGTTTTTATTGAAAAGCGTCCGATAAAGTCCAGATGCCTAAAGAACGTCATATATAATTCGACTGCTAATGATGCTCTTGCGAGACACTGCAAAAAACTAAAAACTCCTGTTATATCAATGCACGGACTGCGCCATACACATGCATCACTGCTTCTGTATCAGGGCGTGTCTATAGCCAGCGTAAGTAAACGACTCGGACATGCCAACATGACTACAACTCAGAAAGTATATTTACACGTTATGCAGGAACTTGAAAGCAAGGATACAGATCTGATAATGAGAGCAATGGTGACTATATGAGTAATATCGATCTTAAGAAGCAGTCGATCATAGAATGCGCAAAAGCCGACCTGAAAAAACACCCCTGGTATGAGGACTATCCGGATGAAGAAATAGCAAAGATGGCAGAAAACATCTATGAAAGAGAGTTACGCCGGATAGAAAAAAGAATTACGGAACGCGAGATAACATGCAGCAACTACAGAAGGGCGCAGAAACGCCTTGATAAGGAATTGATTGCGTTTACAGGCAAATAGTTATGAAAGAAAGATGTGCGGTGTGTGGG
>CAVGTL010000005.1:25578-30384 GCA_963632005.1 Succinivibrio sp. | reverse complement strand
GTGTGGGCGTGAGTTCTCTGATGAAAAATATAAAAAAACATGCAGCAATGAATGTCAACAGGTATATAGACATAGACAACTACAGGAATGGCGGGAAGATAAAAAACAAACAGCACTTGAATGCGAGGTATACATTGAAACGTTTGCTAAAACAGAAGATACCGGAACACATAACAAAGAATACAGCAAACCTTTAAAGAAAGAGCAACAGAAAAAATCAACACGCACATGCCAGGTATGTGGTAAAAAGTTCATCCGACAGGGAAGAACTAAAACATGCAGTGGGAAGTGCAGCGAGACTTTAAAGAAAGAGCAACAGAAAAAATCAACACGCACATGTCAGGTATGCGGTAAAAAGTTAATCAGACCAGGGAAAATAAAAATATGTAGTGAATGCCGTACTATTTCGGAGAAAGAACAACAGAAAAGAACGACAATTAAATGTCCGGTATGTGGTGAAAAGTTCGTTCAGACAAGAAATGAGAAAACATGTAGTGGTAAGTGTCGTGAAATCTTTAAACGAATCGAACGGATAAGAAGACCATACACATGCGATCTTTGTGGAAAAACTTTTATAAAAAGCGAGCCGTATCAGAAATACTGTAGTAGCGAATGCAAGGAAATAGCTAAAAGCAGAGTAAATATTAAAGAATACGTAACCAATAAGATATACCTGAAACATACAAATAATGACAATAAAAAATTAAGCGCTGAATCAGCAGAAGCAAGGAAGCTCGGTCTGACATACGGAGAGCTTAAAAGTCAGCAGTTTCTCACAGCTGTTGGAAGTGTGCTCGACCAGAAATGGGCGCAGGAGCTTATACGAAAAAATAACAGGCAGCCGTAAAAGCTGCCTGATTCATCATCGATACTGGATTTTATTTATAAGGGCGTCCTGAAGGACCTGAGAGAAATTCAGCCCCATAGCTGTAGCGCGGTCGTTGAGCCAGGAAGGGATAGTAAGCGTTTTCTTTACAGCTTTAGTATCCTTGTACTGGTTGACATCGCAGGAGACGAGCGTAACGAAACTGCTGCTGTCGCATTCGACAGAAGTAGGCTCACTCGGAGCGGCAAGAGGGCGTCCTTCCTCAAATACAGTTATAAGGTAGCCGGAAAGCGCTTCCTGAGCGTACTCCATAGTCTCACTTATAGTGCTGCCGAATGTCTGACATCCCGGCAGGTCGGGAAACTCTACCCAGTAAGATTCGTCCTCGTGATGGAATATTGCAGGATAAACAAATAACATATAAACCTCCTTATAAATAATTTGTAACACGTATAGCACGTATAATCAAGAAGGAAAAGCAAATGCCGGACATAAGATTTGAAATAAAAAAACACATAGCCGTACTTAGCGACCGCGGCAGCAACGGATGGAAAAAAGAACTCAACCTCGTATCGTGGGCAGGCCGTGATGCAAAGTACGATATCCGCGAATGGAACGCAGATCACAGCACCTGTCACAAGGGCGCTACATTATCAAATGAAGAAGCGCGAGCTCTCAGAGAAGCGCTTAACAGCCTCGACTTATAGTCGGGGCTTTGCCGTAGGCAGAACATTGAAAACTGAATACAGGTCGATATTGTGTGTAAAAAATGTGTATTACATATTCACGAGTGTGTAAAAAATGTGTATAATATATATTGTAAGGAGGAAATGATGAAGCGAAGAGATTTGATTAAAAAACTTGAGTCCGCAGGATTTGTTTTTAGAAATCATGGTGGAAACCACGATACATACGTCAGAGGCTCTGACATAGAGCAAGTACCGCGTCACAAGGAAATAAATGAAATCACAGCAAAGCTGATTCTCAGGAAATGGGGACTTAAATAATAAGTCTCTGCTCCTTACATATAATATACAAAAATGTGTATTATATATTTACAAGTGTGTAAAAAATGTGTATTGTGTACGCAGGAGGTATAGACGATGAAAAGAGCATATCCGACATTCATAGCGGAATCTGACGGTGATTATCTTGTATATGTACCAGATCTGGAAATAAACACAGAAGGGAGCAGCCTTGT
Organism: Succinivibrio sp.; assembly: GCA_963632005.1. Lineage (GTDB taxonomy): Bacteria > Bacillota > Clostridia > Peptostreptococcales > Anaerovoracaceae > CAKQOE01. The sequence continues at coordinate 28,357 of CAVGTL010000005.1, read as the reverse complement.
AGATGCTATAGAAATGGCAAGAGACGCCATAGGTCTTAAAGGTATAACTATGGAAGATTTTGACCGGGAAATACCGGAACCTTCAGAAATGAGCGTAGCTGCTGAAAAAGCAAATACGGATATATTCGACTATTCAGCCGGAACGGCTACACTTGTAGATGTTGATTTTTCGGAATACCGCCGAAAGATGGATAATAAAATGGTACGTAGAAACGTGACACTTCCGAGCTGGATGAACTACGAAGCCGAAAGGCTCGGACTGAACGTATCTAAAGTATTACAGGAAGCCCTCTCAGCTAAACTGCAGAAGCCTGCTTCTGTATAATATCCAAAACAATATAATACGCATATAGCATAACTGCTGACCTGTATTCAGGCGGCAGTTTTTTTGTGTGCAAAAACTACATTATATATATCAAGAAACATAGCGACAAAAAACAACGACCGGGGACGGTCGTATTACAGCTTGATAAAGATATTAACTTAAGGCTCATGTTACAGGTAAGCAATCATGATTAAAAGAGAAACTATTGTTGCAGGCAACATTATAAGCAGACGGTACTACGGATCGCCGACAAGAGTACCGGGGGAAAAGAGAAGAAAAAGACAGAATATGACATCTGAAGCTGTAGCAGCGATAAACAGAAAAAATTCTGAAAGAGAACTCATGATAAAGCTGAACTATAACTTTAAGCCGGGCGACATACATGCAGTCCTTACATACGCGGGAGAGGTACCTGATACGGAAGAAGCGAAGAAAGAACTCCGGAATTTTCTTGGCAGGCTCAGAAGATACTTCCGAAAAAAATGCAAGGTCCTCAAGTGGATCGCAGTGACTGAGTACCAGAACAGGAGACCTCATCATCATCTCGTATTATCACACATGGATACGGCTGACTTGGCAGACCTCTGGAAGGCAGGTCATATACATACTACACACTTGGATAGTTCGGGCGATTACAGAAAGCTTGCGTCATACCTCATCAAGGAAACGGACAAGACATTTCGTGCTCCTGATGCAGTAAGCAAGCAGCGTTTCTCATGCTCCCGCACGGTAGTAGCTCCTCCTAAAAAAGTCGAGGAAGTACGTGCGTCTGAAATGCTCCGCGACCCTAAGTCAATAAAGGGATACCACGTAGACCAGGACTCTATATACCGTGGAGTGAATCCAGTTACAGGTATCCAGTACCTTGAGTACATAATGGTCTCAGATACACCGAAGCCACGTCTGCGCATCTGGCCGCGCGGCAAAAAGTACAAGTACAAAGAAAAGTGCTACGACAGCGAATACCGTCAGATAGTCGAGTATCAGACGGAGTTTGAATTCTTCACGGAGGAAACATGAAAAAATTAATATATTGCGCCGGAGCCGGATAGACAGTCGGCTCTGTTCGGCATACATAAAAAACAGGCAGCGGAAAAGTAACGGGGGTAAGATTCATATGACGAAAAACGAACTGAAGAGGTACAAGTATATAGGCGATGAGATAGTACAGTTGCAAGAGGAGATAGACAGACTGCGGGACGATTTGATGTCGCCCTCAGGCAAAGTTATTACCTGGGCGCCCGGAACACCGAAGCAGGATGATAAGTTCGCGGGCACGATGGCACGCATAGATGAGATAGAGCGCGAGATGAGAGAAAAACTTGATGAGCGTGTAAAACTGCGACAGGACATAGAAAGAGCTATAAACTCAGTGCCTAAACAGCTCCCGCGCCGTATGCTCCGCAGTAAGTACATACATGGCAAAACATGGGTAGCGGTAGCGGAAGAATTCAAATATTCACCAAGCCATGCAAGACGTCTGTGTGAAGAGGCACTCGAAGAAATGAAAAGATGAGCAGTTATGAGCACATGAAATGTGATATTGTATATGCGAGAGAATATTCAATAAATCATCTCCTTCGTAAAATAAACGCAACAAGATAAAACACCGGCTTGATACAGTCGGTGTTTTATTATGCCCAAAAAACAGGAGAAAAAGGCAGGTGAGGTAAATGCCCCGGAGCACGAACCCGAAGATGCGCGAGGCAGCCCGCCTCTACGATTCGGGAAAGACACTGAAAGAGATATCAAAGCAGCTCGACGTCTCACAGAGCACCCTGAGAAGGTGGCGGCTAAAGTGGGAGCAGGCGGATAATGAACGAAATGAACATAATGAACGCAAAAATGACATTATTTGGTATTTAGAACTTCAGAAAGAATTCGACCTGACAGAGAAGCAGATCGAATTTTGCATCATATATGCGCAAAATTTTAACGCGACGAAAGCGTACAAACAGGTCTACAAAACAGACACGAATGTAGCCGCTGTATGCGGTTCGAGGATGCTAAGAAATGCTAAGGTCTCGGCTTGCGTGCGCGCGTTAAATATAAATAAATTATCTAAAAAGATTATAAAGCCGGAGGATATCTTCCAGAAATACATGGACATCGCATTCGGCGACATCAGAGAGTACGTCACATTCGGAACGAGAACTGAGCCGGTGATTGGCATGTACGGACCGGTAAAGGTCAAAGACGATGACGGCAACGAAAAGATACTCGAACAGGAAGTGTCGTACGTAAAGCTGAATCCGTCTGAAGAGGTCGATGGTACGCTGATCCAGGAGATATCGTCGAAATCGGACGGCGTAACTATCAAGTACGCGGATCGAATGAAGGCGCTGCAGTGGCTCGCAGATCACATGAACATGGGAACAGCTGAGCAGAAGGCAAGAGTAGCAAAACTCAAAGCAGATACAGAGCGTATCAAGTCAGAGGTTCCGGCTGATACAG
>CAVGTL010000005.1:0-25568 GCA_963632005.1 Succinivibrio sp. | reverse complement strand
ATTTCTATAAACCTGACAGAAAGTTCCTCACAGACATGTGCAGCGAGCTTCAGGACTTTTATAACTCCGATGACAGAGTGCTGATAATAAACGCGCCGCCACGTCACGGCAAATCAAGGACCATAAGCTGTTTCACGGAATGGCTGCTCGGCCGCGATCCGACTGTAAAGGTCATGACCGGCTCATACAACGAAAAGCTGTCAACGCAGCTCTCAAAGAACGTCCGAAACAGCATATCAGAAAAGCGAGCAGACAAGGACCGCATCATATACAACGACATATTCCCACGCACTCACATAAAGCGCGGTGACGGCGCGATGAACATGTGGTCGCTTGAAGGCGGTTACAACAATTACCTGGCAACTTCGCCAACAGGTACAGCGACCGGATTCGGCGCTGCGCTGCTCATCATAGATGACCTGATAAAAAGCGCCCTCGAAGCAAATAACGCAGACCTGCTCGATGCTCAGTGGAGCTGGTTCACAGACACGATGCTTTCAAGGCTGGAGGATAACGGCAAGATCATCATAGTAATGACGCGCTGGCACAGTCAGGACCTTGCAGGAAGGGCTGAAGCACACTTCAAAAGCCTCGGCCTCAAAGTGACTATGATAAAGTATCAGGCTATGCAGGAAGACGGCACGATGCTCTGTCCGGAGATACTGTCATACACCGACTACAGGATAAAGACGGCGTCAATGAGTCCGGAGATAGCAGCGGCAAACTACCAGCAGGAGCCTATAGACTTAAAAGGCCGCCTGTACTCGTCATTCAAGACGTATAGCGGAGAGCTACCGCTCTTTCGCGAGATCAGGAACTATACCGATACAGCAGACGAAGGCAGCGACTATCTCTGCAGCATAGATTACGGAGTGACGTTCTCAGGCGACGCGTACATACTCGACGTCCTTTACACGAAGGCACCGATGGAAGTAACGGAGCCGCAGACAGCGCACATGCTCGCAACTGACAAAGTAAACACAGCGCGTATAGAGTCGAACAACGGCGGCCGAGGATTCGCAAGGAACGTTCAGAGGCTTTTAAGAGAGACCTTTAAAACGAACATGACGACCATCAAATGGTTCCACCAGTCGAACAACAAGCGGGCTCGCATACTCACGTATGCAACATGGATCATGGAGCACGTTTATTACCCTGAGGACTGGCACAACCGCTGGCCGGAATACTATAAATCAATGACGACATACCAGCGCGAGGGAAAGAACGCGCACGATGACGCACAGGACGCCACTACAGGAATAGCTGAAAGCATGACCGAGAGAGGCGGTATCAGCGTATTCAAGTAGCAGACAGGAGGAAAGTATGGAGCTTGAAACAGCGAGAAAGCTTATAAAAAAATACATGCCCGGACACGCTGATTTCGTCAGCCGGGCGCTAAAGGCGGAGAACTATTACCGCAACAGGACGGATATAGTATTTGAGCCTAAAAAGAAAAGCACTGAAGAGGCGAACGGAGACGTGAACCTACTTCACAACGCGGATAACAAGATACCGCTCAATTTCCACGGTCTGCTCGTAAATCAGAAGGCGGCGTATATGTATACCGCACCGCCTGTATTTGACATAGGCGACGAAACGAATAACAAAGCGCTTCAGAAGCTGCTCGGCGACGAATACTTCAAGACTTGTAAGGACCTATGCATAGATGCGTCCAACGCATCCATAGCGTGGCTGCACGTATGGCGTAACGAGCTGGGCGAGATAGAATACGCCCCAGTGCCTCCGGCGCAGATAGTCCCTGTATGGTCAAGGAGCCTGAAAAAGAAGCTCCTTGCAGTGATGCGTACATATCAGGAGATAGACGAGACAGACGGAGAAACGTATGTCATATACGAATTCTGGACAGACCGCGAATGCTCTGCATTCAGGCGCAGGCTCGCAGATACGGAAGAAATGCTGATGCCGTATCAGATGTTCATGGTAGACCCGGCAACATGCGAGCTGTCAGAGACGTACAAACATGACATCGGAGAAGTACCGTTCTTCCCGTTCCACAACAACAACATAGATACAGGCGATCTTGACAACATAAAGCCGCTGATAGACACATACTGCAAAGTCTTCAGCGGCTTTGTCAATGACTTGGAGGACATACAGGAGATAATACTCATCCTGACTAACTACGGAGGCCAGGACTTAAGAGAGTTCCTGCATGACCTCAAGTATTACAAGACCATAAAGACGGAGAGCATGGGCGAGGGCGACAAGTCCGGAGTGTCCACGCTCACTATAGACATCCCTGTAGAAGCAAGAGAAAAGCTGCTCAAGCTGACGCGAGCTTCTATATTCGAGCAGGGGCAGGGCATAGACCCCGACCCGCAGAACTTCGGAAACAGTTCCGGAGTAGCACTGAATTTCTTATATGCGCTCCTCGAACTCAAAGCAGGACTGCAGGAAACGGAGTTCCGTCTGAGCTTCGCCAGGTTCATACGCTGCCTGTGCAGGCTTGCAAGACTTGAAATAAAAGATGACATCATACTGCAGACCTGGACGAGGACGTCAGTCAAGAACGAGCAGGAGAAGGCACAGATAGCAAGCAGCTCTGAGGGTGTCATATCGAAGAGGACTATCATAGCAAATCATCCATGGGTAGATTCTCCGGAAAAAGAGATGCAACAGATAGCTGAAGAGGAAGCCGAGGCTGAAGCGAAAGCCGATGTTTATAAACAGGCGTTCAAGAATGGCGGCAATGGCGGGGCTGATCCGGACGACGGCGATGCGGACGAATAGCACAGTATAGCGGCATACAACTGAAGAGGTCATAGCATGAAGAACAGTGACTACTGGAGAGACAGGATGACAAATCTCGCCGCTGCGGGATTCGATGAGAGCAATGCCGCATATCTCAGGATAGCGGACGAGTATCGCAAGGCTATATCTGCCATAGAAACTGATATAGCGGTATGGTACCAGCGCATAGCCGATAACAACGAGATATCACTTGCATCAGCCAGGAAGCTTCTTAAGGATAACGAGCTTGAAGAATTCAAGTGGACCGTAGACGAGTACATAGCGAACGGCATTATAAACTCTGTAGACCAGCGCTTCATGAAAGAGCTTGAAAATGCTTCGGCAAAAGTCCACATAAACAGGCTTGAAGCGTTAAAGCTGCAGCTTCAGAATGAGATAGAGACGCTTATGGCAAAGATGCACGACATAACGAGCGAGCATCTCGAAGATACATACACGAACCGGTTTTATTATTCGGCATACGAGATAGCAAAAGGAACAGGCGTAGGCCAGAACCTTGCCAGGCTCGACAAAAAGAAGATAGCTCAGGTCCTGATGAGGCCATGGACGGCCGACGGAAAGAACTTCTCTGACCGTATATGGGATAATAAAGACAAACTCGTAAACAGCCTGAATAAAGCCCTGACGCAGCACGTGATACGCGGAACGGCTCCAAAGAAGATAATATCCGAGTTCACAAAAACGATGGGCGTGAGCCGAAATCAGGCGGCAAATATAATACAGACGGAGACAGCTGCCATATCATCCGCAGCACAGAAGGACTGCTACAAGGAGCTGGACGTAAAAGAGTACGAGATAGTCGAAACGCTCGACAGCCGCACGTGCGACGTATGCGCAGACCTTGACAGCAAAGTATTCAAGATGTCAGAGTATCAGGTAGGCGTGACAGCGCCGCCGTTCCATCCGCGCTGCAGAGGCTGCACAGCACCGTACTTTAACGACGAGTTCACGATAAACGAGCGCAGAGCATCGCGCGGAGAAGACGGAAAGTATCAGCTCGTACCGTCGGACATGTCATTCAAGGAATGGAAAGCAGAGTTCGTCCAGGCAGACAGTAAAGTGGATAGCGGCCTTGGAGCAAAGATAGGCGACGGCAAAGAAATACCGCTGCATGAAGAACCTGTTTTATTAAAAAAGATCAACTACGAAGATAAGGACAATGTCCTGAAAGAATTGAAGTCATTCGAGAAAAATGCTATAAAAGAAGATATAGAAACGGCCTGCGTTATAACAAAAGACGGCGAAGTGTTCAAGTGCTTCGGAACCGTTGACAGAGTGTTCCCGGACAGCGACCTTAAAGATAAACTGAAAGGCGCTTCGGTAACGCACAATCATCCGATCAGCGAAACTGAATTTTCATTTAGCGGAGATGACTTTGATTTGTTTATAGAATATGAGCTTGAAGTATTACGTGGCTGTGATGAAAAATATACTTACGAGTTCACAAGAGATGCTTTACAAATAGATGAAGAACCCGCTAATTGGATGAGCTTTGAGAATTTCAGGCATGTAAATGTAATACAAAAAGCCCAAGAGTATGGCATAGGTTACAGGAGATGGTTAAGTGAATAAAGCGGAAGCAAACAAGGAAGCTGAGAAGATATATGACCAGTGGTGTAAAGATCAAGACGAGATCAAAAGAAAAGCGCAAGAAAACGGTACATGGTCTAAATACGGTCTTGATTCAAACAATCATCTATTTAAGGAACTAAATAACGAAGTTAAGGAAAAGTTAAAGGCCTTAGCTGCGATGATTGACGAGGATTAAAGGCATATGGCAAAAGATGATTACTTCGTAATAGCATACAAGATATTGAGCTATCTGTATGTGTGCATGAAAATCGGAGAAGTACCTGATCTCAGCTATCTGCACTATGATACAGAAGATTTTCCGGTATGCAGAGCATACTGGAACGATATATTCAGTAACCTGATCGAGGAAGGATATATCAGGGGCGTTGCAGCAGTGCCTGTTCTCGGACAGACAACACATTCAATAAAGCTTACAGAAAAGCTCAAGATAACACCGGCAGGCATAGCATACATACAGGAAAACAGCATGATGCAGCGAGCCAGGAACTTCCTTAAGGAAATAAAGGAAACGATCCCCGGCTTATAAGCAGCATGATAACAAGACGGCACCCGCGAGGGTGCTTTTTTAGTACAGATAACAACAGGTATCCTGAGATACGCGCGGGACGTCCTGAAGAGGGCGCCCTCAGCATCAGCATACCTGTTTTTGTATTGCCCTGAACATGGCATTAAACCGTTCTCCAGTCTACACAGCCAAGTGAATAAAATGGCAGAAAAAATATCGGAACACACCGGAAGAAAAAAGAAAGGAAACGTACAACTATGGAATGGCTCAAAACTATACTCGAAAAGGCTCAGATAACTGACGGAAAGCTGGATATAGACGCGGTCATGAACGCGATAAAAACAGAATTCCCGAAGCACGCCGTACCAAAAGCAGATTTCAATGCAAAGGCGGACAAGCTTAAGGCTGCAGAGGAGACCATAACGGCCCTGAAGAAGGATGCAGGCGACAACGCCGAACTGCAGAAGACTATAGACGACTATAAAGAAAGAGTAAAAACGATCGAAACGGAAGCAGCAAATACAGCAAAGAGCTATGCACTCAAAACTAAACTGACTGAAGAAGGCGTGCTCGACCCTGATTACGTCATATACAAGCAGGGTGGCCTCGAAAAGTTCACGTTCGACAAGGACGGAAAACCTTTAGGCATAGACGAGATCCTCAAGCCTCTCAAGGAAAGCTCAGCGTACCTGTTTAAAACAAAGGACGGCGCAGGCAGATATGATCCTAACGGCGGCGGAAAGCCACCTGTAACGAATCCGTTCGACAGCAAGACATTCAATCTTACGGAACAGGGCCGTTTATTAAGAGAAGACCCGACACGTGCGAGAGAACTTGCAGCGGAAGCCGGAGTGAGTTTAGCCATATAAACGAAATGAAAGGAAGAAAATAAATGCCAGGAACAAGATTAACAGACGTGATAGTGCCTGAGGTCTTTACACCATATGCGGTAAAGCGCACCATGGAACTCTCAGCGCTCTTTCAGAGCGGTATAGTAGTAAACAACACTGAATTCGACAGCCTTGCATCACAGGCCGCGCCGACAGTAAATATGCCGTTCTTCGCAGACCTTACAGGCGAATCTGAACAGGTCATAGAAGGCACAGATCTCGGAGACAACAAGATAGAATCAAAGAAAGATGTAGCGGCTATAATCCGCCGCGCAAAGATGTGGAGCGCGTCAGACCTTTCGGCAGCTCTCGCAGGCACAGACCCTATGGAAGCGATAGCATCGCTCGTAGCAGGCTTCTGGGCGCGCGACATGCAGAAGGAGCTCGTAGCCATACTTAACGGCGTGTTTGGAACTATACCGAAGAGTACGCTCGGAGTTGAACAGACAGATCCGGTAACAAGGCTCGCGTCAAACATACTCGATATCTCTGCTCTTTCAGGAGCAAAGGCTAACTGGAGCGGCAGCGCGTTCATAGATGCTGAGCAGTGCTTAGGTGACGCCAAGACGCAGCTCACAGGTATATGTATGCATTCAGCTACTGAGGCATATCTTAAAAAGCAGAACCTCATAGAGACGGTACAGCCGTCGAACGACATAGCATTCGGCACATATCAGGGTAAGCGCGTAATAGTAGACGACGGCTGCCCTGTAGCTGACGGCGTGTATACGACATATCTGTTCGGAGAAGGTGCGGTAGCATTAGGCAACGGCTCACCTGCAGGCTTTACACCTACTGAAGTAGACAGGGATAAGAAGAAGGGTTCAGGTGTAGATTACCTCATAAACCGTAAGACTATGATACTACATCCGAGAGGTGTAAAGTTCACTAATGCAAACGTAGCAAAGACAGAAGGCCCTTCGAGAGTAGAACTTGCGGATCCTGTGAACTGGGACCCTGCATATGAGCCTAAACAGATCCGTATGGTATGCTTCAGGCATAAGCTGGGATAATATAATGCTTGCAGAAAAGATCATCCTCATGCTTGAGGCTATGAGCTTCGAGCTTGAGGAAAATGACCGAACTCTCGTGTCGTATATACTTGAGAATGTAAAGCGCAGTGTACTCAATTACTGCAATCTTAAAGAACTTCCAGAGGAGCTTGAGCCGGTCGTTATAAACGCAGCATGCGCGGAATATATACGCGCGTGGAAGAACACGGGAAAGATGAACGGCAAGACTGCAGAGGCAGTAGTAAAGTCCGTCCAGGAAGGTGATACTGCTATAACATTCGCGGAGGATGAAGCGCCGGGAAAGAAGCTCGACCGCCTCATAAGCAGCATGGAACTCAACTACAGTGAGCTTACAGGCTTCAGGAGGCTCAGATGGTAGATACATCAAAGTATGCAGGCATGATAAGAGACATATGGTTTGACCGCTGCAGCGTGACTGTAAGAGAAGAAGTCACGGATCCGGAAACGAAGCTGACAGACTTTAAAGAAGCGGTAATCGTCCGGGAAGAACCGTGCAGGCTCTCATACTCTGCACTGCAGACTGCGTCAGGCGAGCATACAGCTTCAGCAGAAATGACAGCAAAGCTCTTTATATCTCCCGATATAGAGATCCCGCCGGGAAGTCGCATAAGCATAGAACGCCACGGCAGAAAACTTGAATTCAGCCGTTCAGGCGAACCGGCAGTATATACTAATCATCAGGAGATAGAGCTTGAAAGATTCAGAGGGTGGACGTAATGGGTCAGATCTCAGTAGATACACACGAACTTGAAGCATATATGCATGATATGATGCATATGCAGGACGAACAGATAGAAGGATTCTTCCGTGCTGCAGCTAAGGAGCTCGCAGCGAGATTGCTCAGAAAAGTCATAAAGCGCACTCCTGTAGGTCAATATGATGATGGCCGCGTAGGCGGAACGCTCCGCCGCGGCTGGACAGCTCAGTCACATGAAGAGGCTGCCGCCGGATCCGGCGCAACAGATACAGATGTACTTCAGTACGTGAATGATCTGGCTGTAGAAAAGAAAGGTAACGCATACATCATCGAGATCATAAATCCTGTAGAATACGCTTCATATGTTGAGTACGGACACAGGACCAGAGATCACAAGGGCTTCGTTAAGGGCAGATATATGCTGACTATAAGCGAGCAGGAGATAGAACGAGACGCAGAGGGCATCATCATGCAGAAGTTTCGAGACATGATGCTTGCGATATAAGCAGCTTGAGGTATAAGCAGTATGATAAACGAGATCATAACCGGGATATCACTAAAGCTTAACGAGCATTTCGGGGACGGATACAGGATATATAAGAACGATGTGAAGCAGGGACTTAAAGAACCCTGCTTTTTTATTGCCGTCCTAGCTCCGTCAAGGACTGACCGGCTCGGCGAACGGTGGCGTATGGATATACCGTTCGATGTCCAGTACATCCCGAAAGCAGAGGGTGATAATGCTGAACTCTATGAAGCAGGAAGTACCCTTATGGACATACTCAGCATCATAACGCTGCCTGACGGCAGCAGCTACCGCGGCAGGGACATATCCTGTGAAATAGTGGACAGCGTACTGCATGTATTCGTGACGTATACTGCATGGCTGAAGCGCATAGCAGATGAAGTAAAGATGAACAAACTTGATCAGGATATCGGCATCAAGGAGGAATAATGGAAAAAACAGAAGGAATGAACGTGCGCGATGCGACGTTCGGAAAGGAAAAGATACTGAGGATGGAACGGTATCATAACAGGCGTGACTTACTGGAAGCTTTACTCGAAGGCGACAGAGAGTACACGCTTGAAGAGGTAAATAACAGGATATCGGCATTCATGGGAGGTGAATAACAGATGTCACTCGGAGGAGGTACATGGCTCGTACAGAACAAAGTCCTGCCGGGCTCATACATAAACTTCACATCAGCCGCGAGAGCGTCAGCTACACTTTCAGACAGAGGCACGGCCACCATGCCGGTAGAACTCGACTGGGGACCTGACGGAAAGATCTTCACGGTGACTGCGGAAGAATTTCAGAAGAACAGTCTCAGGATATTCGGACATGCGTATACCGATGATAAACTCAAGAAGCTGCGTGAGCTCTTCACTTACGCTCAGACGGTGCATTTATATAAACTTAATACCGGAGGTTCAAAAGCATCGAATACGTTTGCTGAGGCGCTTTATACAGGCTCAGCCGGAAACGAACTCAAGACAGTTATCGAATATAATGAGGAGTATAAAGCATCCGAGAATGAAGTGTACGATGTGAGTACATATATGGGAACAGTATGCGTTGACGTCCAGGAAGCAGTGAAGAACGCTTCAGAGCTTGTTGACAACGATTACGTGCATTTCAAAAGCAATGCTTCCCTTTCGGCGACAGCATCGACACCACTCACAGGCGGAACGGATGGTACGGTAAAGGACGCTTCATATCAGGATTACCTGGATAAAGTAGAATCATATTCATTCAATGCAATGGGGTGCGCTAGCACGAGCGACACTATAAAGAAACTCTTTGCGGCATTCACAAAGCGCATGAGGGATGAAGTGGGCGCAAAGTTCCAGACGGTGCTGCACAGATACGCAGCTGACTATGAAGGTGTGATCAGCGTAGAAAACGGGCTTGAAGGCTCAGAAGCATCATCTGAACTTGTTTACTGGACCACGGGTGCCGAGGCTGCCTGTGCAGTCAACAAGGACCTGACAAACAAACAGTATGACGGAGAATACGATGTACTGACAGATCACACCCAGTCGCAGCTCACAGCTGCCATAAAAGCCGGTAAATTCATGTTCCATAACGTTAACGGCTCGGTAAACGTCCTGAATGATATAAACACACTTGTCACTGAAACAGAGGAAAAGAACTCAGATTTTTCATCTAATCAGGTGATCCGCGTGCTGGATCAGATAGGAAACGACATCGCGGCTCTGTTCAACAGGAAATACCTCGGCAAGTATCAGAACGTAGCATCAGGACGCATGAGCTTCTGGAACGATATAGTCTCACATCATGGTCAGATGCAGTCTATAAACGCCATACAGGAGTTTGATCCAGCCGATGTAGCAGTTGAACAGGGTGATATGAAAGATGTAGTCCTCGTAGCTGATGGAGTACAGCCTGCTTCGGCAATGAAAAAGCTGTACATGTCGGTAATAGTATCGTAACAGGAGGTGATGTAGATGAACGGACAGACTATGAAAGAAAATGACGCTATAACGGGCTCGCTTGCGGAATGTTACGTAACTATAGATGATGAGCGCTACAACTTCATGCAGATGATAGACTTCGAAGCAAAATGGGAGACTTCTGTAAACGAGATCCCGATACTAGGACGCACTAGCAAGGGAAACAAGCCGGGAGTGTCAAAAGGAACGTTCAGCGGCAAGGCACATTACAATCAGAGCGTGATGCGCAGCCTTATGTATAAGTATAAACAGACCGGAAAAGCCGTTTACTTCGACATACAGGTAACGAATGAAGACCCTACATCAAATGTAGGCAGACAGACTATCATACTGAAGAATTGCCTGTCTCTCAGTGGCACGCTTGCAAAGTTCGATGTTTCATCCGATTATCTCGATGAGACTATAGAAGGCGTATTCTCAGACTGGGAGATGCCGGAGGCATTCGACATACTTGAAGGCATGCAGCAGTAATAAATACAGAAAAATGAAGAGGAGGCAGTACACATGATGGATCTCAGCGGATTTTTAGCGGAAAATGTAGAGCAGATAAACAAGGAGCATGAAGTTATAGTTTCAAAGCGCTTCAAAGACGCAGACGGAAATCCCATCCCGTGGGTAGCAAAAGCCATAAGTGGCGATGAGGACGAGGCTATAAGAAAGAGCTGCAAGATAAGAGTGCAGGTCAGAAAGAACCAGTATCAGAATGAGACTGATACAGACAAGTACCTCGCAATGTTTGCAGCAGCCTGCACGGTATATCCGAATCTGAACTCAAAAGAGCTTCAGGATTCTTACCATGTAATGGATGCAACTTCGCTCATACGCAAGATGCTCACCGCAGGCGAATTCACGAACTATATAGAACAGCTTGAGAAGATATGCGGATTTGAGACGCTTCAGGAAGAGGTAGACCAGGCAAAAAACTCATAGAGGCCGGAGACGGAGAAGCGAATGTAGCGTATTTCTGCCTGCATGAGCTCCATCTCCTGCCGTCACAGTTCCTGCAGCTGCCAAGAAAAGAACGCGCATTTATAATCGCTGCGATACAGATCAGGCAGGAAGCGGAAAGAAAACGCCTGCAGGAAATAAACTCGAAACGATAGGAGAAGAAAGATGGCAAGCATACGAACATCGATAGCGCTCCATGACGGCATGACAGGTCCTCTCAGAAGTATTAACAGGATGCTCGGAACGTTACTTGATTCTATGGTATCCATGCATGAAGCTTCAGGTATAGCGTTTGATACAGAGAAGGTAAGCAAGATGCGGTCAGACCTTGCCAAAACTGCAGATCAGATAAACGACCTTGAAGGAGCGATAGAGAACGCCAGAAGGAGCGAGCGACGACTGAATGCAGAAAAAGTAAGTAATGTGCGAACTGATCTGGAAAAAGCCACGGCGCAGGCAAATGACCTTGGAAAAGCTATAGAGAATACCAGAAGGAGCGAGCGGCGGCTCAATAAAGAACAGGAACTCCTGACCGGCAGTATAAAGAAATACGCTGCCGCGGCAGCATCGGCTTTCGGTATAAAGCAGCTCCTGAGCCTGTCTGATGATATGACATCCACAAATGCCAGGCTCACCATGCTCGTAGATGACGGAGGCAGTGTCAAAGAGCTTGAAGAAAAGATATACGCATCAGCCCAGCGAAGCAGGTCCGCGTACCTTGATACCGCTTCAGCCGTAGCAAAGCTCGGCATAAACGCCAAGGATGCGTTTGCAAACAATGACGAAGCTATAGCTTTTGCAGAACTGATAAACAAGCAGTTCGTCATAGCCGGAGCATCCGTACAGGAACAGCAGGCAGCGATGCTGCAGCTCACTCAGGCAATGGCTTCAGGCGTGCTGCGAGGCGATGAGCTCAATTCAGTATTTGAGCAGGCCCCTATAATAATCCAGAACATAGCAGACTATCTTGACGTCCCGATAGGCAAGATAAGAGAGATGGCGTCAGACGGTGAGATAACCGCTGATATCGTAAAGAAAGCGATGTTTGCCGCCGCAGATGATATCAATAAAAAGTTTGATTCGATGCCTATGACATGGGCGCAGGTATGGACCACACTGTCTAATGTAGCTCTGAACGCACTGCAGCCTGTCCTGACGCTCATAAACATGATAGCGAATCACCTTGATGTCATAGGTCCGGTAGTCGGCGGCATAGCTGCGATAATAGCAGCATATACAGCAGTCCTTCTTATAAATGTTGCGGTAACAAACGCAAAAGCCGCAGCGGAAAATCTGGCAGCGATAGCATCAGTAGCGCATGGAACGGCTACAGCTGCAGAAGCCGCGGCGACTACAGGAATGACAGAAGCTCAGATAGCGTTCAACGCAGCGCTCTACGCATGCCCGATAACATGGATAGTCCTGGCAGTCATAGCCCTTATAGCCGTAATATTCCTTGTTGTAGCAGCTATAAACCGTGTTAAGGGGACTTCGATATCAGCGATAGGCGTCATAACCGGAGCTGTAGCTACAGCAGCCGCGTTCGTACTCAACTGCGGCATAGGTCTGATAAACAGCCTTATACAGATAGTATGGCTGTTCATAGAGCCTTTTGCAGGAGTGATAGAGTGGATAGTGAACGCGTTCACTGGAGGCTTTGACACTATACAGGATGCATGCTGGAACCTTTTAGGACATCTTTCAGCAGCTCTCCTGAACTTCGGAAAGATAGCAACTAAGATAATAGACGCAGTATTCGGTACAGACTATACGTCATCGATCACGGACCTGCAGACGCAGATGCGAAATCTTGGTAAGAATGATAAAGCATATACATTCAATCTCGAAGCTCCAACAATAAACAAGCGCTTCAGTTATTCGGCTGCATGGGATAAGGGATATAGCCTTGGTTCAGGCGCCGAAGATAAGCTGAGCGGTCTGACGAACGCTATAGATATGTCCTCTCTCGCCGCCAGTGCTGCAGATACAGCGGATAACACTGACGACATAAAGGACAAGCTGGATAACTCTGAAGAGGAATTAAGGCTTCTCAGGGAGATAGCAGAAAGGCAGGCTATAAACCAGTTCACAACGGCTCAGCTTCATATAGAGATGAACAATAACAACACTATAACCGGAATGGATGATATAGACGGTATCGTAGAGCAGCTTGAAACGAGAGTGGAAGCGGCAATGATAGAAGTAAGTGAAGGAGCGCATATCTGATGTATAAATTCTATATAGACAAAACGCTCCTGCCGATCGCGCCCGAATCACTCAAAATAACCATAGCGAATAACAATAAGACAGTCACTCTCATAAACGAGGGCGAAGTAAATATCCTGAAACGTCCGGGACTCAGCAAGATAAAATTCGGCGTGATACTGCCGAATGTAGAGTACCCGGATGCCGTATATGACAGCGGGTTTAAGGATGCGGCGTACTTCCTCGGAAAGTTGGAAGAATTGAAAGTCGGGCAGAAGCCGTTTCAGTTTCAGGTCATACGTACGACGACAGGATTATCTGTATCTTCGTTCGATACGAGTTTTACTGTATCACTTGAAGATTACGAGATAGAGGAAGACGCAGAAAAGTACTTCCCTGATGTGTATGTATCGCTCACACTGCTGCAGTATAAAAGCTTCGTGACAAAAACGTTAACATTCAAGTCATCACAGTCAGGAACAAAGACAGCGACTGTGTCCGCGACAAGAGACAGCTCGTCTAAAAGCACGCAGAAGACGTATACAGTAAAGTCAGGTGATTCGCTATGGGCTATAGCTAAAAAACAGCTGAATGACGCTTCCAGAGCGTCAGAACTGTATAAGCTGAATAAGAACGTTATAGAAAATACAGCCATAAAGCACGGCCGGAAAAGCTCCTCGAGCGGCAAATGGATATATCCAGGCACCGTGTTGGAACTGCCTAAGTAGGAGGCACATCATGGGAAGATACATATGGCCGCTGCCGGGACACAGTCGTATATCGAGTAAATACGGAAACAGAGTATGTCCGTTTCACGGCAGCGAATTTCACGACGGTATCGACATACCGGCTACATCAGGAACTCCTATAATCGCATTCGCCGCCGGCGAGGTGATCTATTCCGGTAAAAGAGGCGGATACGGAAACTACATAAGCATAAAGCACAGCGATGGCCTTATATCTTTTTACGGACACTGCAAGACGCTGATAGCGTCTCAGGGCGCTAAAGTAAAAGCCGGGCAGAAGATAGCTACTGTAGGAACTACAGGAACGTCTACAGGAAACCATCTTCATTTCGGACTGCATAAAAACGGTACTCCGGTAAACCCGCAGCAGTATGTTTCAGCGAACGATACGGCTTCGAGCTATACGGGAGCATCGTCAATATCGTCCGGGAGCAGCAGCTCGTCAGCGTCGTCGCAGCAGGATAAAAAAGAATCAAAAGATATAACCACTGTAGTAATAAAGTCATCTACGGGTGCGCGGGGCACACAAAAGAGCAGCCTTGCGGGGCTTCCGACATATTTGCAGAATGGCATTGAGATACTTATTCAGAATGACCGCATATATATGCCGTGCCTTAAAGATGACGTACAGCTCGAACGTTCAAGAAAAGGCTCTCCGGCGAAGCTCACATTCACTGTTATGAATGATGACGTGCTGAATTTCCAGGAAGGAAACCCGGTCAGTATGAAATTCAACGGAACTCCGGTCTTTTACGGATATGTGTTCAGTAAAAGCAGGAGTGACAGCAGATCTATATCGGTAACTGCGTATGATCAGATAAGGTATCTTAAAAATAAGGATACTCTGTCATATAAAGGAAAAACATACTCTGAGGTACTTAAGATGATAGCTGCGGACTACAGTTTAAAATGCGGGAGCGTCGATGATACCGGATATAAGATACCTCAGCGGATAGAAGAGGGAACTCTTATAGACATACTTCAGAACGCCTCAGACCTGACAGTCATACACACAGGCAGACTGTATGTCCTGTATGATGATTTTGGAAAACTGACTCTGAAGAACATTCAGAATATGAAGCTGCCGATCGTCATAGATGAAGAGACCGGACAGTCGTATGAGTATACGTCGAGCATAGATTCAGACGTGTATAACCGGATAAAGCTTGCTATAGACAACAGTGAGACCGGAGAACGCGAGGTCTATGTACTGAATGATGGAAGCAGTCAGGGAAAATGGGGACAGCTGCAGTATTACGAAAAAGTAGATTCTGAAACGAGTGCTGCTGTGATAAAAGCCAGAGCGGAAACACTGCTCAAGTACTATAACAGAAAGAAAAGGACGCTGAGTATAAAAAACGTGTTCGGAGATATACGCGTGCGAGGCGGGAGTTCTGTCATAGTCAATATGGGGCTTGGAGACCTGAATGTCAGAAATTATATGTGCGTTGAAAAAGTCGTGCATAAGTTCTCGCATGGCCTGCATACCATGGATCTGTCTGTTTCCGGAATAAAAGGAGAGTTCACAGCATGACGAAATTCATAGAGGTGATAAAGCAGGTAGCTCTGGCAGCCGTAGAAAGTAAAAAGCCTGTAGAGATATGCTACGGAACGGTGATAGCACTTACACCGTTTACGGTCAGGCTGTCGCAGAAACAGATCCTGACAAACGAATACTTTGAAGTCCGTGACGGAGTGTATCCATCTTCATTCAGGCGAGGTGATCAGTTGATATTGTTCCGCATACAGGGTGGGCAGAAGTTCCTGATATTCGGCAAAAAGGGGGCGTTGTAAATGCTGCCTACATCTTATGATGATGACCTGATACAGGATTACGACATCGTTGAACAGGCGACAAGGACATATCGGCTCAATTTTGGCGGAAGGAACTCTGTAGGGATGCTCGACGGCCGCGAGGCTATGAAGCAGGCTATATATCTCATACTCAATACAGAGCGCTATCGCTATGAGATGTATTCCTGGGATTACGGCGTAGAACTGGAAGAACTCATAGGAGAACAGAACAGTGACACGATCCAGGTAAACATCAAAAATACTATAACGGATGCGCTTATGCAGGATGACCGCATAACGGGAGTCTCAGACTTCGAGTTTAAGCGGGAACGCGAACGCCTGAGCGTAATATTTAACGTTGCGACTACTGAAGGCGATATACAGAGTGAACTGTCATGGTGGGGCGACAGATGGGAGGTGAAGATATGAGCTATGCAGAACAGATGACGTATGAAAATATACTCGAATCGATGCTGAGCAATGTTCCGGACAACGTGGACAAGCGCGAGGGCTCTGTAATATACGACGCACTTGCACCGCAGGCGGCGGAACTGGCCAAGGCTTATATCGAGCTCGATATCATAATGGATGAGACATTCGTTGATACAGCATCGATGCAGTACCTGATACTTCGCTGCAAGGAACGAGGCGTTGCTATCAAGGATGCAACAGCCGCACTCATAGAAGGTGTATTCACTCCGGAAAATGTAGCGATAGAACCGGGAGCACGTTTCAACTGCGATGATATGAACTACGTCGTTACAGAAAAAATAGAAGATGGCAGATACAAACTGGAATGTGAGACGGCAGGAACTGCCGGCAATATATATTCCGGTTTTTTATTGCCCATACAGTATATCGAAGGTCTTGAAACGGCGCAGATATCTACAGTGCTCATACCCGGCGAGGATGCAGATGACACGGACAGCCTGCGAAAACGTTACTACGACAGTATCGATTCTCAGGCGTTCGGCGGCAATATAACCGACTATAAAACAAAAGTCAAATCACTCGATGGAGTAGGCGGAGTAAAGGTCACGCCGGTATGGAACGGCGGCGGGACTGTGAAACTCACGATAATAGATTCGGAGTATAAAGTGCCATCGACAACGCTTATAGACGAAGTCCAGACTGCCATAGATCCGGAAGGCAACCACGGAGAGGGCATAGGCATAGCGCCGATCGGGCACGTAGTTACAGTAAACGGTGTTACTTCAAGAAAAGTAGATGTGGCTACCAGGATAACGTTTGCGGCCGGCTGGGGCCAGGAATCAGCAGGGAGCATCATATCAAAGGCTGTAGAAGCGTACTTTAAGGAGATAGCTGAAGGATGGGAAGATGCAGAGGTATCTATAGTAAGGATATCTCAGATAGAGAACAAGATTCTTAATCTTGTATGCACACTCGATATAGAAGGGACACTTCTTAACGGAAAAGATTCAAACGTGCAGTTAGATGCAGAAGAGATTCCGATATTAGGAACTGTAAGTGTGACAGCATGAGAAAATTACTGATCTCATATTTGCCGGATGTACTCAAAGATGTACTTGAATTTCAAATAATGATGGGAACAGGCCAGATAGCAGCCGACAGATTCAATAAAGCAGTAGATGACGTCCTTAATGACCAGTTTATAGATACAGCGACTGAGGCAGGCATATCAAGGTACGAATCAATATTGGGTATCGTGCCGAAGGATACATATACGTTAGACGAGCGAAGATTCACTATAAAAGCAAAAATAAACGAACAGAGACCATTTACTCTGAGGATGCTTAAAAAGCAGCTCGACATCCTATGCGGAGAGGACGGCTATAATGTAGAGCTTAAGAACGATGAATATCTGTTGATAGTGAAAATAGAGCTTATAGCTAAAAACAGCTTCAATGATGTTATAGATATGATAAGCCGCGTGATACCTGCCAATATGCTTACAGAAATAACCCTTATGTACAATCGCTACAGAAAGTTAGGAAAGTTCAAACACAGTGAACTGGCGCTGTACAGGCAAATCGAACTGAGAAATGAGGTGCTGAGCAATGGAAAGCAGTAAAGCAACATATACAGAAAACCTCAAACTCGAAAAACCTGACCGGGATGATTTTTATGATATCGAAGTGTTCAACAGGAATGCAGATATCATAGACAAATTCCTCGGAAGTATCAGAAATGATTCTGTGGCTGTATTTATACGCAGCGCAGAACCGCCGGAAAGCAATTGCTTCTGGATAAAGCCGCTGTCGGATGATACCGAAGAGGATCCTGCATTACTGGTCTTAACAGATGATACCAATGCATCTGAATATTTTGTAGACATAGATGGTGAGGAAAAGACTATAGAAAATGCAGTCAGTACAGACGAGGAGCTCACAAACGGTAAGTACAGGTTTCAATACTGAGAGGTGAAAATATGACAAAGAAAAGCACGATAATAAAAACAAAGATAAACGGCGAGATCGTTGAACTCATGCCAAAGACCGATGCTGACAATGTGTATGTAGATGATGATACGACGTTGGCAACAAAATTAAATGAGATAGGAGAAAACGATCACAGCCATTCCAATAAGTCTGAACTGGACAAGATAGCAGAAGGTGATGTTGAAAAATGGAACGACAAGCCAAATGTATATGTCCAGTCAGATACACCTGCTGAACTCAAAACGAATGATATCTGGGTGCAGCTCGTAGAATAATAAATTTTGTAAACTTTATAAGTTTAAATAATCAACCATTTCACAAAAAGAAAGAAAAGAGGTAAGAAAATGGCAACTAAAGAAGTAAACGCAAAGTTAAACCTGTTCGACAGCGAAGGCAATCTCAATACCGTCTATCCGGTCACTAAAAAGGAAAATATTGAGGACCTTGCAGAAGCCACTCAGTCTGCAGAAGGTCTGATGTCCGCAGCGGACAAAAAGAAGCTCGATGGGATAGCTGAAGGCGCAGAGAAAAATACTGTAACAGGTGTAAAGGGGGATTCAGAGACCTCATACAGGACAGGAAATGTAAATATAACAAAGGCTAATGTAGGATTAAGCAACGTTACAAACGAATCAAAGGCTACCATGTTTACAAGCCCTAAATTCACAGGCACTCCTACAGCGCCTACACCTGCAGCGTCCACAAATAATACTCAGATCGCAACGACAGCATTTGTTCAGGGTCTCATATCAAGCAAGATAGCAGCAGCTGATGCTATGATATATAAAGGAACTATCGGCTCTACAGGTGCAACAGTAACAGCACTTCCTGACAAACATACGACAGGCTGGACTTATAAGGTAGTAACAGCCGGTACATATGCTGGCGCTAAGTGCGAAGTAGGCGATATGATCATCTGCCTGACTGACGGCACTGCAGCAAAGGATTCAGACTGGACTGTTGTACAGGCTAATATCGACGGAGCTGTAACAGGACCTGCAAGCGCTACTGACGGACACATAGCTGTATTCGACGGAGCGACAGGTAAAGTGATAAAGGATGGTGGTATCTCTATTCCAAACGACGCCAAGTTCACAGATACTACATACAATGACGCAACACAGAGCGCTCACGGTCTTATGACTGCTGCAGACAAGAAAAAGTTAGACGGTGTTGATGAGAATGCTAACAACTACACACACCCTGCGTCAGCAGCCGGGGCAAAGACTTCAGGTCTGTACAAAATAGCTACAGACGCAAACGGTCATGTTATAGGAGCAACAGCTGTAGCTAAGGGAGATATTACAGCTCTCGGCATACCTTCTAAGGACACGACTTACGCTGACGCTACACAGTCTGCACACGGTCTGATGTCAGTAGCTGACAAGAAGAAACTCGACGGAGTAGAATCAGGAGCTACAGCAAATAAGACGTATCTTGCCGATACTCAGCCTACAGAACTTAAAGCAGGAGACCTCTGGATCCAGCCGGTATAAAAGATAACAAATAAATCATTTATGCAGCGGGAAGATGAAATACCCTTCCCGCATCAATGAGGTATGAAATGGCAACAAAACAGATAGACGCGCTCATAAACTTTAAAGACAGCGCAGGAAATGTAAATGAGATATACCCTAAAACAAAAGCTGCAAATGTAGAAGGGTTGGATGATAATTATTGCTCAAAAAGTGAGCTGGATAGTTTGATAAACGATGTGATCAAACCTAATTTATTAACAAAGTCAGTTAAATTTACAGAAAATGGAACCTTTACAGTGCCTGATGGTATTACAACAATAGTGGTTACAGCTGCAGCCGGTGGTGGTGGCGGTGGCGGCGGAAGCACTTCGGATTCAACCGTTAGTACAAACGGAGCTATAAGTGGCTCAGGTGGTGGCGGTGGTGATTACTGTGTAAATAAGGTCATTAATGTAACTCCGGGAGAAACTATAAATATAGTAATTGGAAAGGGCGGAAAAGGTGGAACAGGTCATGCCGCTGGCTCAAAAGGAACGGGTGGAACAGGCGAAACAGGCGGAGCAACTGTAATAGGTAAATATTTGACGTTAGCCGGCGGAAGTGGCGGCGGTGTCCCATACATGATTCGAGATAATGATACAGGAATATATTTAAAATATTCTTGCGTCGGAATAGGAAGCGGATCCGGTGGCGATGGTGGAATAGGAGGCGATTATAATGGATATGTTAACGCCAGCACTGAGATGGATAATTGTTATGGAAAACCATCAGAACCTAAAAATAAATTTGTAAACAGCAGCCAGGGTGGGGAACCCGGAAGAATTGCATATTCATCTTATGGATCGATAACGGCTGCCGGCGGTGGTGGTGCAAGTTATGGCAAAGGTGGAAATGGCGGCGATCGTGATTCTGAGAATAAGGAAACAGGAACGACTGGATACAATGGAAATAACGGTGAGTTAGGTTCCGGTGGCGGTGGTGGAGCTGCATCATGCTATGCAGGTAAAATATCATCTGTAAGCAAAGGCGGAGACGGTGGCGCTGGCGGCGATGGCTTCTGCTATATAGCTTATGGTATGAATATCATTGCAGAAATTTAAGAAGGGAACGTGATTGGATATGAAAAAATATGCGATGATACTTCTTGGAAAAGTCATAGGAATAGAAGAAAGTGAAACAAAGCCTGTCTGGGGAAATGACCCTGAGGGAAATATCGTTACAGCCATTGAATGTGATGACGCTGTCAGTGTAGGAATGGTATATTGCAAAGAAACTGCTGAGTTCTCTGAAAGTACTCCTGCAAAATCATCGTTCGCTCCGCAGTTTGAATATAAATTATCGGAAATGGAAGCTGCTGTTTATGAAACACAGACTTCTGCTGAATACAACACTTGCTTGCTTGAATTACTTAGCATGTAGAAAGGCGGTAAAAATGTACAAAATTATGAAAAAGCTGATCGATAACAAAATTACGCAGTACAGAAATGATGAAATAACAGATGAAGAATATCAGACATGGAAAGCAGCAACTATGACAAAGCTTGATATGTTCCTTGCATGTGACAGGATCACAGCAGATCAGTATGAGGGATTAGCAGAATTGCTAAAAACAATAGAAATAAAACAGAAATAGTGCATCGAATATGACAGAAATAATCATAGCAGTCCTCAGCGGCTCTGCTTTGTCGGCGCTTATAACTCAGACAGGTAACTATATATCAGAGCGCCGCAGGCGCAAGGATTCAAAAGAGGATACAGAAGACGCCAGAGACGCGGCCGTAAGACAGGGCATGAAGCTCCTGCTTGCGGATAAGCTTCAGTATCTCGGTCTGAAATTCATAGACGAAGGCGAGATCACATTCACAAACCGCAAGATGCTCAATGAGATGCATATGGCGTATCACAACGGACTCGGCGGCAATGGTGATTTCGACGGCCTGATGAAAGAAGTAAATGATCTGCCTCTGAAAGGCTGAAAAGAAAAACGAGATGAAAATATGATAAAAATATAGTAGAATATCAATATGGTGCTGCTCAGCACGGTAGGCGGTCAGCCCTCTAAGAGGGGGTGATGAATATGACGATAGCAGAGATAATAGCCTTTACAGCTATGATTGCAAATATTGTTTACATTACATATTCCATCACAAAAAAGAAATAAACCGCCAGCCCTGAGAAAACTTGCGGTTTATTCGTTGAGTAAATAATCAAAGGCTAACCGTTTATCGAGCAGCGCCTTTTTATATCTATATTTAAATTACCACGTCTCAAGAACTTATTCAAGCAAAATCCCATAAATAATAATACAGGAATATTTCAAAAGCAGCAGCCGTCACCGGCTGGGTAGGGCGGCAGAGCCGCCGGAACGTTCCTGACAAATTAATACAGAAGAGGTACATATATTAATGTACGAAAGATGAAAGGAAGTGCTTCAAGATGAAGATAAACTGGAAGCTCAGACTGCAGAACAAAACGACTCTGCTCGCGCTGATCGGCGCGATAGTCGCGCTCGTGTACCAGGTGCTGGGAATATTCGAGATAGTACCTGCAGTGAGCGAAGATTCTGTAATATCCACCGCAGCAGTCATAATAAACCTGCTCGTCGCGCTCGGCGTAGTAGTAGACCCGACAACAAGCGGCGTATCAGACAGCACAAGAGCATTATGCTACGAATGCCCGAAAGAAGATGATTAAATGGCACTGCTTACAGTAAAAGACAGACAGAGATGTCTCAAAGCGCTCGGACTTTACGACGGCGCCGTAGACGGACTCGAAGGTAGGATGACAAGCAGAGCATACGCAGACCTGCAGGCAAAGTATTTTATAAAGCCGGGCGATGTAGACGGTAAATACGGAAAAAATACGGATATCCTGCTCAGAAGCGCATACAACTGTCGTAACTCAAAGTACTTCAAATTACTTGAGTTCAGATGCAAATGTAACGGCAAGTACTGCACAGGTTTCCCGGCCGAAGTGGATATGAACCTTATACTTGGTTTAAATAAGCTTAGAGTAGCCATCGGCGGTCCGCTGACTATAACAAGCGGGCTCAGATGTAAGGCGTGGAATACAAAGCAAGGCGGCGCGACGTCATCTCGTCATATGCAGGGCAAAGCTGCGGATATATCTGGAGCATCAACGTCTACTCCAGCAAAACGCAAGTCGGTAAAAAACATATGGATGCAGCAGCGAGCTGCACGCTATACTTACTGCCAGGAAGACAGCAACAAGTATAAAATGGGTTCATCCGTTCATGTAGATGTAAAATAACTTAAAAAATCACCTAAGTTTACAGCAAACAATAAATAATCAAAAAATCCTATAAACGCTGAAATCTCAACGTTTGTATAGAAACATAAGTTCTTAATTCCATAATTCTACAGAGAGACCGCGTATCCGTCAGGATGCGCGGTTTCTCGTTCTAAACACTTGATTCTTTTGATCTGCATTGAAGTTATGCGCATAAAATAGAAATTACTGCGCATCAGGAACCTATTGAAGCAATATCCCATAAATTAATAATACAGGAATATTTCAAAAGCAGCAGCCGTCACCGGCTGGGCAGGGCGGCAGGGCCGCCGCGGTGTTCCTGATAAATTAGTGCATAAGAAGTACATATGCAAATGTACAAAAGATGAAAGGAAGTGCTTCAGATGAAGATAAACTGGAAACTAAGGCTGCAGAACAAAGCTACTTTGCTTGCGCTGGTCGGCGCGGTGGTCGCGCTTGTGTACCAGGTGCTCGGCATATTCGAGATAGTGCCGGCAGTAAGCGAAGATTCTGTAATATCCACAGCAGCGGTAATAATAAACCTGCTTGTCGCACTTGGTGTAATAGTAGACCCGACAACAAGCGGCGTATCTGACAGTACAAGAGCGCTATGCTACAAATGCCCGAAAGAAGATGATTAAATGGCATTACTTACGATAAAGGAAAGGCAGAAATACCTGAAAGCTCTGAAGCTGTATGACGGAAGCATCGACGGTCTCGAAGGCATAAAGACGACGCGCGCCTATACAAACTTGCAGATAAAGTATTTTACAAAGCCTTCTGATGTAGATGGCAAGTACGGTAAAAATACAGATATCCTCCTGCGCTCAGCGTACAACTGCAGAAATTCAAAGTACTTCAAGCTCAACGAGTTTCGCTGCAAGTGCGGAGGAAAATACTGCACCGGTTTCCCGACCGAGATAGATGCAGACCTGGTGAATGGACTGAATAAGCTGCGTGCAGCTGCCAGCGGACCGTTGCATATAACAAGCGGCCTGCGCTGCAGGACATGGAACGCCAGACAGGGCGGCGCAAGCGGATCGCGCCACATGCAGGGCAAAGCCGCTGACATAACGGGTACGCCGACATCGACACCGGCAAAGCGCAAGTCAATAAAAGCGACCTGGATGAAGCAGCGCAATGCGCGTTATACGTATTGCAGGGAAGATACAAACAAGTATCGAATGGGCAACTCAGTTCATGTGGACGTAAAATAACGTATCTACGGATGTCATCGACTATAATAATTCCGCATAGAGACCGCGTATCCGTCAGGGTGCGCGGTTTCCAGTCTTGGAAAAAATGTCAGGCATGGGGCCGCCCGGCGGCCCGTCAGGATGAAGGTTATTATTGCAGACGCATTCATATGAATTGACATAAAAATACATTTTGAAGTATAATAAATAAAAAGACGCCACATAATGCCGGAGAATATACGGGAAAGCGTAGTTGAAGCTCCCTATGCCACGAACTGAAAAATTGCACTGCAGCTAAAGCTGCGCAATTTCTGTATGAGGCCTGCGCGCCGTATCAGAGATACGGGCAGGGCTTCAAGCGTTACGTATATTTCGCAGGCAACAGAGGCGTCCTGTGTTTATGGAAAAATATATAAATTTAGTTGATATATATCATGCAGGATGAGGGGACAGCTATGATAACAAGAGAGATACAGGAAAAAAGAGAGTACGAAATACTCTCGGAGCACGCAGCAAAAGCAGCTGGATCAAAAGGCAGACGGGAGCACGAAGAACCGTGCTCCGTCAGGACCGCCTTTCAGCGCGACCGCGACAGAATAGTACACTCAAAGGCGATCAGAAGGCTGATGCACAAGACTCAGGTATTTCTGTCGCCAGAAGGCGACCATTTCCGCACTCGCCTGACGCACACCATGGACGTGGCGCAGATAGCGCGGACTATAGCGCGCGGGCTTGCGCTCAACGAGGACCTTACGGAGGCCATAGCGCTCGGGCATGACCTCGGGCATACGCCTTTCGGGCACAACGGCGAGGAATTCCTTAATAAAAAGCATCCAGAAGGATTCAAGCACAACGAACAGAGCCTGAGAGTCGTCGATATCCTTGAATCGCGCCCCGAAGGGCGCGGACTTAATCTCACGGAGGAAGTCAGAGACGGTATACTAAATCACACCGGCCCGAACAGACCGTTCACACATGAAGGACGCATAGTTCGCATAAGCGACAGGATAGCGTATATAAATCACGACATAGATGACGCGATACGTGCGGGGATAATAAGGAACGAGGACCTTCCGCGCGACTGCGTGAAGCACCTCGGCGCGACAAACAGGGAGCGCGTCAACACGCTCATAACAGACATGATAAAAGCGAGCGAGGCCGCAGGCGACATCTGCCAGAGTGAGGAATGCGACTTTTACATGAACAGACTCCGAGACTTTATGTTTGAGACAGTTTACCGTAATAAAGTGGTGAAAGAAGATACGGAGCTGGAAAAGATAAAAAATCTTATATATTCTCTTTACGATTATTTCATAGAGCATCCCGGCCAGATGCCGCAGGAGCATATAGAAATGCTTTATATCTACGGCTCGGAGGAAGTAGTAAAGGACTACATAGCAGGCATGACGGACAGATACGCCATAAGCACGTACAAGCGCCTTTTTGTGCCTAGAGGATGGAAGCTTTAAATAAAATTTCATATTGAAATAAAAAACGCCGATATCGAACGATGATATCGGCGTAAATTTTATTATATAATGAATT
>CAVGTL010000004.1:11379-38885 GCA_963632005.1 Succinivibrio sp. | reverse complement strand
TATCCAGCAGTCGCCGCATACAGGCATAAAGGCACTGAAGAGGTCCATATGGCGTGCGAAGGTGTACCACGCGACTACAGCGCCCATGGAAAATCCGCCGAAGGCTCTGTGCGCGCGGGACGCGCGAAAGCCGGCAGCGTCTATTGTATCTGCGTATGTCAGGTACATGCTTTCTACAGCCGGCATAAGATCATTCACAAGCTCGTCTGTGAATTCATCGGCAAGCTCGGCCTCCTGCCCTTTGTAGTTTTTTACGTCTGATGTCGGGTATAAGCCGGGAGTGACTACGATAAGCGGCTTTATCTCGCCGTTTTCTATCATGTGGTCGAGGATATTCTTGAAATGCGAGTCGAGGCCTTCGCCCCAGAGGAACGTTTCGGCGCCGCTGTTTGCGCCGTGCATCAGATATACGATGTCGTAGCGTGTGCTCATGTCGCTGCCGTCGTATCCGAAAGGGGTGTAAACGTATGCGTATTTTACGCCGTAGCGGCGTGTAGGGTAATTCAGCTTTGCGACCTTGCCGCGGCGCGCAGCAGGCTGCGTGTGATTCTCTGAAATTTGTTTATATGTAAAATTCTTGTATGCATGTTTTTCTGAAGCAGAGCTCATTTAATTTCACCGACAGACCTTTCTTTGTTATACTTATATGGTAATACTGTAATGATGAGCAGCGGCCGGACCGCTGTGCCGATCGTTTTTTATACATTAATATAATAAAAGGAATTCAAATAAAATGGAAGAAAAAAAGATAATTCAGGAGATCGCAGATATAGTCAGAAAGTGCGGGCAGATCATGCTCGGCGCGGAGCATGTAAAGGAAACTGTGGTCGCAAAGGAGGGGCATGGAAATTTTGTAACATTCTATGACAGGAAGATACAGGATATTCTGGAAAAGGAGCTTACGGCGCTTTTGCCTGAGTCGCGCTTTATGGGAGAGGAGACTGCCGACGCTGACGCGGGCGGCTCGTATATGCCGGACTATGATAAGGGGCTCGTTTTCATCGTTGACCCGATCGACGGCACTACGAATTTCATAAAAGGCTACAGGAACAGCGCCGTTTCGGTCGGGCTGCTCAAGGACGGCGAACCGTACATGGCAGTTATTTACAACCCGTATCAGGACGAGATGTTCACTGCGGTAAAGGGCTGCGGCACGCAGGTGAACGGGCGTGTAGTGCGCGTTTCTGAAAATAAGCTTGCTGACGGGCTGGCAGTTTTTGGCACTGCAATATATTACGATGGGTCGGCCGGGCCGACGTTTAAGAGGGCATTCGATTATTTTACGCATGCGCTCGACATACGCAGGAGCGGGTCTGCTGCGATAGACCTTTGCACGATAGCAGCGGGCAGAGCGGAGCTGTTTTTTGAGATGCGCCTGCAGCCGTGGGATTATGCAGCGGGAGCATTGCTTGTGACTGAGGCCGGAGGGAGCATAACTCAGCTTGACGGAAGTCCGATAACGTTTGACCGCCCTTGCAGCATACTTGCGTGCGGAAGCGGCGTGACAGACGATGAAAAAATGCTGGAGCACAGTGAAGCCGCAGCGGAAGCGTCGGGCCTAAAGAACGGGAGCACGGCAGAATGAGCGCAACGTCGGAGAATAAGAGCGTAAAGCTCTATAGGGCTTTGCTGTGGCGAGGATATCCGGAGGAGTTCTGCTGCGAGATAAGCGAGCGGTATCTGAATACTGATTATACGGCGGGAAAGATGCTGGGCTTTCTGGCGAATATGTCGGATCATCCGAATCTGCGTCCCGAGGTAATAGTCGATGAGATGTACGCTATACTGAGCGACCGTGAGAATTACGTGCAAAAGAAGATCGTAGAGCATAATCAGACAAAGCTCAATCGCCTCATGCGCGGTGGGCTTGATGAGGAATTTTACGAGGAAGAGGAATAAAGGCCGGCGCGCTTTCAGCACAATTGCGATATACACCGGAGCTGGCTGCATGATGAATGTAAAATGAAAATAAGGAGCAATACTGTCGTGAAAAGTGAAAATATAAAATTTGTAAATAATATACCGGTAAATGAATTCATCGCATTGCGCGAGGCCGTGGGGTTTCAGAAATTAAGCGAAGAACAGGCGGAAAAGGTCCTCGCGTCAACTGCCCGCGTCACCGCGGCTGTAAGTGAAGGTCGATATATCGGAGTGATAAGAGTGCTTTTTGACTACGGCACTGACGCGTATCTTACAGACGTAATAGTAAGCCCGGACTGTCAGGGGCTGGGACTCGGGAGCATGCTCGTAAAAAACGCCCTTGACTTTGTACGCGAAAACGCATTTGAGGGCGTTACGGTAGCATGCACATTGTATGCAAATCCGGGGAAAGAACCGTTCTACGAGCAGTTAGGCTTCAGGAGGCTGCCTGACGAAGCAAAGTACGGGTACGGGATGCTGCTTGAGATTTAAAACGAATACATTTTAAACAATTTTCAGTTTTGACGCTGCCTGCGGAACTGTTCGGGGCTGACGCCTTTTATATGTCGGAATCTCTGGCTGAAATAGCTCTGGCTGCTGAAACCGCAGGCATATGCTATATCTGATACGCTCATGTCTGTAGACATAAGCAGCTCGCAGCTTCGGCTGATGCGGAGCTGCGTAAGATAACCGAAAAGCGTCTGACCGGTAGCCTGCCTGAAAAATCGGGAGCATTCGCTTCTGCTGATGTAAATATGGGCGGCGATATCATCGAGCGTGATATTGTGCATGTAGTTTTCATTTAAATAGGATATGATCGTCTGTAAACGTTTGTTTCCTGACACGGTGTCAGAAATTGGCGTATGCAGCGCGCTGCTGCCGTTATCTATCATTTTTATCAGCTCGTTCCACAGAAGTATGAGCTCTGAAAGAAGCTCGAGACCGTAGCTTCCGGCATCTTGACCGGCGCTGATGCAGCATGATCTCAGCAGATCGAGCAGATCATGGGCGCTGCTGTCGTCGCGCCTGAATATGATGAACGGAATATCAGAATTCAGGAGAACGGGCTCGACAAAGCGCCTGAAAAGCTCACTTCCTTCGATTCCGAGAAAGCTCGTTGGAATATTCAGTGATATGTATTCTGATGAAATGTTGTCAACAGCGGAGCTAATGTCAATATTTTCAATATGTGGCGCTGCCGCGTGCACCTGCTGAGCGTTTATAAACAGCCCGTCACCGGGTCCGAGCTGAAAGGCGCTGCCTGACATGTGAAAATCGACTGTATTATGAAGTACAAAGCAGAACTGGAAGCCTGTATGCCAGTGCCAGTTGATGAGCTGGTATGTCGAAGCGGAAAATATCTGATGAAAATATTCAAGCGGAAACAGTGTCAGTTCAGGTTCTACGACGGCGTGCTGTCCGTCTTTTATGCGAAGTTTTTTTGATACGGCGTTTGCGGGCAGCGGTGACGCTGCGGGGCGTTTGTTTATTATTTTATTCATATTTATCATTCCTGTATCATTGCATTAATGTGCTTGTCGATAATGGACTGAAACAGCGCAATATATATAAAAATAATGGTGATTATTTATATGAATTATATTATATAAAGCGCTATAATTCAATTATCTCTTGCAGGATACTACGGCGGTGACGCCGACAGCTTACGCAAGATTTATTCGTTGCGGAACATTGGATGAAATTTATTGGCAGACCGAAGGTGAATGGCTGAGAAGGGAGAATGTGACATGATAAGATTCAATAATGATTACAACAGGGGCGCGCATCCTGAGATCATGAGGCTGCTGGCTGAAACTAACAGCGAGGCTTACGGCGGGTACGGCATGGACGAGTGGTGCGACAGGGCGCGCGAGGTGATAAAGGCCCAGCTTGGCGGGCGCGATGCGGATATACATTTCATGATAGGCGGCACGCAGGTGAATTATACGGTGATAACTGCTGCTCTGAGGCCTTATCAGAGCGTCATAAGCGCGGTAAACGGACATATAAACAATCATGAGGCGGGCTCGATAGAACATACGGGTCATAAGGTGATTGCTTTGCCAGCTGTTGACGGGAAGCTGACTGCCGAGGCTGTAGAGCGAGCTGCGGCTGATTATTATGAGAACGGTGAGCCTGAATATCTCACGCAGCCGAAGATGGTATTTCTGTCGTCGCCGTCGGAATACGGGACTGTGTATACTAAGGAAGAGCTTTGCGCGATGCGGGGCGTGTGCGATAAATATAATATGTATCTTTACGTGGACGGCGCGCGGCTCGGATACTGGCTGGCGTCTGAAGGCTGTGACGTTTCGCTCGCCGATCTGGCTGAGATAGCTGATGTTTTTTATATCGGCGGAACTAAGTGCGGCGCTATGCTCGGCGAGGCGCTTGTCATAATGAATCCGGAGCTGCGCGACCATTTCAGGACTTATATGAAGCAGAGCGGCGGCATACTTGCGAAAGGCTGGCTTATCGGACTTCAGTTTTACGCGCTTTTCAGTGACGGGCTTTATTTCAGGATCGCGGAAAAGGCTGACGGACAGGCGATGTGCATAAAATCGGCTTTTAAAAGTGCCGGACTTGAGCTTTTTACAGAAAATCATACAAATCAGCAGTTTGTTATTCTGAACGACAAACAGGCTGAGGAGCTGGCGGAAAAGTATATTTTTGAGTTTGATCACAGGACAGACGCGGAGCATGTGTGTGTAAGGTTCTGTACTAGCTGGAGCACTCCGGACAGCGATGTTGACAGTCTGGTAAAGGATATTGGGAAAATTGCTGTAATAAAATAGTAATGATAATTTCAAAAATTTACGCAGGTCGGAAACGGCCTGTTTTTTTGTAAATATATTGACACTGTGTCAGAATAGAATTATAATTTGTTTGCTGACATGGTGTCAGAATTAAATAAAAGGAGTTGTTTGAATCATGAAGAAGAATATAGGATCTCAGTTAGCGCTTTATCCGATGCCGGTCACAGTTATCGGCGCGATGAACGGGGAGCAGCCTACGTGGACGCTCGTAGCGCACATCGGCATAATAGGGCATGACAGAGTGCTTGTAAGCCTTGCGTCGGCTCATTTCATAAACGGCTGCATAAAGGAAAACCAGAAATTAAGCATAAATCTCGTAAATGAAGCGATGCTTCCTGCAGCTGACGCGGCGGGCGCACACAGCGGCGCTGATACTGACAAATCAGCTTTGTTTGCTTATGAGATGAGCGAGAACGGCGCGCCTGTGATCGCTGATGCGCCGCTTGCTATGGACTGTACTGTCGTTGACGTGTATAATACAGAGGGCTTTGAAAGCTTTATCTGCAAGATAGATGCGACGTATGTTGAAGAAGAAAACTTAAACGCTGACGGAAAGATAGACTACAATGTAATGAAGCCTGTACTTTTCGAGTTCCCGACATACAGCTACCTCAGAACAGGTGAAGTTATCGGAGGATGCCTGACTTTTGAGGAAAGCAGAGGAAAATAATAAATGCCGAGAGGATCAGAAGAACTGACTAACGCGCGCAGGAATGAGATAATAGACGCATGCGCGCAGCTTTACGAAACGATGAGCTTTAAGGACATCACTATCAAGGAAATCGGAAAGGTGACATCCTTTACGCGCACGTCGATATACAATTATTTCCAGACAAAAGAAGAGATATTCCTTGCGCTGCTGCAGCGTGAGTATGACGAATGGAGCGCAGATCTTCTGAGATTTCGTGACGGACATGCAGAGCTGAGCGCCAATGACTTTGCCGCGGGTATAGCCGGTACGCTTGAAAAGCGCGCGCAGATGCTCAAGATACTTTCCATGAATCATTACGATATGGAGGAAAACAGCAGACCTGAGAACCTTGTTGAATTTAAACGCTCTTATCTGGCTGCGATGAAAGCTGTCAGAGAATGCGTCGAGAAATTTTTCCCGGATATGTCGGGCAGCGAGGTCGAAGAATTTATATATGCGTTTTTCCCGTTCCTTTTCGGCATCTACCCGTATACGTTCGTGACTGAAAAGCAGCTTGAGGCTATGAAGGCCGCGGGCGTTGATTATCCTGAGATGACGATATATGAGATAACTTATAAATGCGTTAAAAAGCTGCTGAAATGATCAAATAAATGCAGCGGCGGGTCAGCCTATAGGAAATGTTACAGAAGGAAGCTCGTGTCCGAACGGCTGATCTGTTACGACCGGTCGCCCGGTCCGACGGCCTGCTTCCTCCATAAGCTCAAGAAGCAGGCTTTGTTCATCAGTTACACGTGCGGCTCCGCACGCCGCCGTGTCTGTTGCGCCTGCCTCATCTGCTGAAACATTTGTGCGGCAGCAGTCTTTGAACGAACCGAATACTATGCCCGCGCAGCGGGAAAGACGACCGGACAGCGCCAGAGTGGTGAGCATCCGGTCTATTTTATATAACGGTTCATTCACATCTTCAAGAAAAACGGCGGCATCATTAAAATCAGGCTCATACGGCGTTCCCAGCATGGAGCACAATACAGTCAGATTGCCGCCGACGATGCGGCTGTACTCAAACGGCAGCCGCATCACAGGCCCGCTCCGACCCCGACCACCCGCCCCAAAAACAACCTCCCGAAGCGCCGCCAGACTGACCGCATCCAACCCGCCGTACCCGCATTCCACAGAAGGCATAGGCCCATGAAACGTAACGAGCCCCGACCTCGCGCTGACCGCGTTCAATAAAAAAGTCAAGTCGCTTGACCCAAGCATCATCTTAGGAAAACGACGAAACAGTTCAAGATCTATATACGGCATGATGCGCGCGCTCCCATAACCGCCGCGCGCAAAAAATATCCCGCGTATCTGCGTGTCCGCCAGCGCGGACGTCAGATCTGCAGCGCGCCGCCTGTCATCAGCAGCAAGCCACGGGCGGGGCGGCGCGCATTCGCACGACGGCATTATTACAGGCCTTAAACCGAGGAATTCCAACGATTCCGAAGCACGCCGAAAAGCTTCGCCGGATAAAGGTGACGAAGCGGCGATAACGGCGGCATGGTCGCCCGGGCGCAGTGGCGCGGGAAATATCCTTTCAGGCCTGCTATTTGTCAGATCACCATTTATCATTTTATCATTACACATTATATAGCTCCTTTCATTAAAATTGCTGACCCGCCGCCACAAACAAAAAGTTCATTTCCCTCCATCACTGTAGTATACTGTAAAAGAATATCCCAAATGCATACAAAAAAGCGCCCCGGCAAAGCCGAAAAGCCGCCGACCGGCGCATAAAAAGGTGAAAAATGGAAATAAATACAAAAAATGATCAGATCAAGGAATTAATAAAAACAAAGCTCGACGAATACCGTGAATGGATGATAACCGCAAGGCGTCATCTTCACATGTACCCTGAGGTAGGCGACGAGGAATTCAAGACGACCGAATATATCGAAAGTCTCCTGAATCAAATGGGCATAAAAACGCAGCGCCTCCTGCCGACAGGCCTCGTCGGAGTCCTCGAAGCGCCTGCAGGCGCGAGCGATGGCAAGTGCATAGCCATCAGGGCTGACATAGACGCGCTCCCGATGCCCGAGGAAACAGGCCTCGAATTCTGCTCGAGAAACCCGGGCGTAATGCACGCCTGCGGCCACGACATGCACATGGCGGCGCTACTGTGTACCGCAAAAATATTCTCCGACCCTGACGTAAGGAAGCTTCTCACAGCGCCGGTAAAATTCATATTTCAGCCGGCAGAGGAAACAGACGGCGGCGCCGACCGCATGATAAAAGCAGGCTGCCTTGAGTCGCCGCACGTAGAGCACGTCCTCGGCTACCACGTAGACCCGGAGCTTATCGCAGGCACGATCGGCACAAAGCACGGCTACACACACGCATCGTCGGATATGTTTGACATAACGGTACGCGGCGTAAAGAGCCACGGTGCTTATCCCGACGAGGGCGTTGACGCGATAGTTGCGGCGTCGCAGATAGTCACCGCAGTCCAGAGCATCGTAGCCAGAAACATAGGCGCAGTTGACTCATGTGTCATAACCATCGGAAAGTTCCACGCCGGAACAGCCGGAAACATCATATGCGACCTCGCCGAGCTCACAGGCACGATGCGGACCACATCAGCGCAGACGCGCGAGCGCGCAATGAAGCGTCTCAAAGAAGTAGCGACCGGAGTAGCCGCAGCGATGGGAGCGTCAGCGGAGGTCAGATTCAGACCGGGCTACATAGCCCAGCATAACGACGACACAGTAGTTGACAAGTTAAACGAAGTCGCAGCAGAAGTCATCGGCAGTGAAAACATCATCACCAAAGAACACCCGTCGATGGGCGTTGAAGACTTCGCATTCTACGCAGCAGAGCGCCCGTCAGCGTTCTTCTTCGTAGGCACAGGCTATGAGGGCAGAAAAAACTACGGCATCCACCACGGAAAGTTCGAAGCAGACGAATCAGCGCTCGACATAGCCGTACAGCTCGAAGTCCTCACAGCGCTCAAGCTCATGAACGAATAAGGGCATAAAAAGATGCGCCGGCCCGCCGGCCCACAGCCCTGAAACAATATACACGGCCGTCGGCGCGCCTGACCGGAAAATGCGCGCCGACCGCCTGCCGCAGGTGCCGCGGCCCGATCCCTTACATGCCGCCACAGGTGCCGCGGCTCAACCCTTACACGCCGCCGCACCCCGTACAGCAGCATACAAAAAATACTTTTATCATTGAACAAACCACAAAAATTAGTTATTATATACATATCATGCAGCATCGGCAGCGCCCGCAGAGAGCGCGGCGCATCTGACCGGATCTGCAGCCATAGATAATCAATCATTTAAAGCGAAGCCCTGGCAGGCATATCTGCCTGTTAAAGGCTGCGCACAGTTAAAAACAAAAAGATAAATACGGAGGTAATTCATTATGAAAAAAGGTCTCGCGATCGTAACATTTATTTTAGGACTCGTAACAGCGGCAGCAGGCATAGCCTCAGCAGTTACAAGCCTCGTAAACCTCGGAATGGGCAAAAAGTATCTCGACTAGCAAACATCACGATCAGCGGCATCCTGATCCGAACAGCGGTCAATGTCACTGAAAACATCACAAAATATCATAAAACAAATTGCAGAATACAAACAGAGCGGCGCGTAATGCGCCGCTTTTCATCTTTTTCGATTTTTACTTCTATTATGTATATTTTATATATTTTTTTCCGTCTTTTCGCCCAGCAATACTAACGCGGTGACGCGTGCATCCGTGTATGCCCTTATTACTGCTTCATTCAGAGCATTCGTGCAATGGACTTTTCAAATTTTTAACAATATTTTTATCAAATTTAACGTAAAATCATCCGGGATTTTACAGAAGTGAAATATCATGTACGGAAGCGGACATGAGACAGGCATAACATCATAAAGCAGAAATGTCCGGAAAGATAAGGGAAATTATCAAATGGAAAAGGAAATGACAAGAGCGATGCTCATGACTGTGCTTGCAAGGCTCAACGGGGCAGACACGACAGGCGACGCGCTTGCAAAGGGCGTGGAATGGGCCATAGCGAACGGCGTATCGGACGGACGCGACCCGGGCGCAAAGATAACGAGAGAGCAGATAGTTACGATGCTCTACAGAAACGCGGGCAAGCCGCAGCTCAATAACTCGCAGGCAGCGGCAGACGCGCTTGCAGGCTTCACTGACGCAGGAAAGATATCGTCATACGCGCTCGATGCTATGAAATGGGCCGTAGCAAACGGTATCATAAACGGAATGGGCAATAATACTATCGCCCCGAAAGCATGCGCGACGCGCGCCCAGACAGCGCAGATGCTCATGAACTATGAAACATTGATGTCATCCGGTATCGGTCGCAGCTAAAAACAGCGCATAATAACTCAGATCATCAAGACACAGACTTTTTCTTCATAATTTTACATTTACATAAATAACATTGCAGGACAGCAGTTTTCTGAGTTTGAATCTATCAGAGTGATTTATCAAACTACAGAAGGCTGCTGTTTTGTCGTTTAAAGAAAGCGGTGAATTGCATGTTGAACATTCGCCGCAAATTAGTTAAAATAAATATTGTATGGATTTGGAAACTTAAGAAGGTTGAAAGGTGATCATGGGTGAACAAAACGATCAGCTGCGCAGGCAGCTTGAAATTTCTAAACAGGCAGACGAGGATTACGTTAAGCATATTTTTTTAACAAAACTTAAAAAGGGAAGCGTAAAAATAAAGGACATATCGGAGGCTACGGGCAGGAATCATTCCAGCGTGCGCGCCGCTGTAAACAAGCTTACAGAGCGAGGATACGTTCAGAGCGGAAACGCGCGCGGCGGCGATATAGAGCTGACTGCGGAAGGCAGAACGCTTGCTGAACAGGTAGTGGCAAGACACAATATGATAAAAGAGTGGCTCACCAAGCTCGGTATAGATCAGGAAGAATCAGAGGAACAGGCGTGCCAGATGGAGCACGTCATATCAGATAATGTTCTTAAGGCTATAAGGCGACATGTAAACATGGCTGTAACGCTTTTGGGAAACGATTCTGCGTATCCCGAAAAGATGAAAAAAATGGCGCGCGCGATGTACGAAAGCATGCCTTCGGGCGCGGGCGAGCATTCAAGCCTTATGCAGGACGATAAAATAGCGGGCTTCTTTGAAAAATACGGTGGTATGGATAGTATAAAAGAGCTGCTTGACTTCTGCGATGAAAGAGGCGGCATAGAGGCGCTGCGCAGTATGTCTTCGTTTGTCGATCTGCTCGGAGGGCAGGACGAGCTTGAAAAGGCGCAGGCTCAGATAGCGCAGAAACGAAGCGAGAGCCGTCTGGCTGATGCGGTGGCTCTCATCGCCGAAGAAGGCAGCGCAAGCCAGCTCAGGCTGTACGCCCGCCAGATAGAAAGCCTAGGAGGGCAGGCAAAGGTAAAACGGCTTTTGCGTCAGGCGGAAGCAGCGGGCGGCATAGATATCCTGCTTGAACTTACGGAACAGACGCTGAGCCTGAGAAAAACGTTTGAAAAAATAGGCGGCAAAGCGCCTGTGAGCGAAGAGATCTAAAGAATAAATATAAATATGGACGCGGTAATAACTGAGGACGATCTTCAGCTATTGCCGCATTTTTATTTGCCGTAATGCTTATTTTAGATGGCGCTCAATACCCGGTTTTAATGATGACATGTCATTAAAAATTGATGCGTTATGTCAACATCATTTGGCTGAATAAAAAAACAAAATGTTGCGAGAAAAAATCTCAAAAATATGTTGACTTGTAATCAAACGTAGTCTATATTATAGACATAAATAAGTTAGAAGATGCTAACCGATACAAAAGCGATCACAAGTCGCTAATTTTTTTAATACACAGTTAGCCTGTTCTAACTTTTAAAAGCGCGTCTGTCAATGTGCATAAGTTGAAGTAAAGCACATGATAAAGCGCTGCTGTAAGAAAATAAAGGAGGAGAAAGAAAAATGAAAAGGTCAGAGAAGCATAAACGCTTCCTGTCGATGTTTCTGTCGCTGGCGATGCTCACAACGACGGCTCCGGCTATATATGCCGACAGTTCTGTAGCACCAGACAGTTCAGCAGACATTGTCGGCGGAGAGATAAGTGTATCGTCGGAGGACGATTCGGAGAAAACGCCTCTGATGGATGACACGTACAGCATATCGGAGAAAAGCGCATCTGAAGAAGGCGCATCAGAAGAAAGCAGTGAAGATGTACAGCTTCAGGCTCCTGTATTCAGTCTGTTTGACAGTAAAAATACAGCGCTGAAGAGCTCGTACACTTATACAGCAAGCAATCTTACAAGAATAAACGGTATAAAGATAAGCGCTTCAAATATTGAAGAGGGCGCGAAATATTACTGGCAGATAACGACAGGATCGGAACTCTCGGCAGAGGATGTAGTTTCCGGCGGCAATGAGATCGCTCTTACGTCAGACGTAAAGGCTGATACAGGAAAGACCGATCTTGTATGCAAAGACACGCCGTATTATGACGGAGCGACATTCTATGTATACCTTGCCGTTCAGAAGGACGGAAAATCGGTTGTTTCCCAAAAGAGCTTTACGCTCGGTAAGATATCTCCGCTAAAGCCTACAGTAACGGTCTCAGCAGAAGGCTCGACGGAAAGCTCAGTTTTTCCGGTAGGCACAGAAGTAAAGATCACTGCGAAAGAAGATCCGAAAGTCAGCTTTGACGCAGGCTCTTACGAGCTTTTCTATACTGTGAACGGCGGAGAGGAAACAGCGTATCCCGAAGGAGGATTTACTGTTCCGTCTGAAAACGCGGGAAGCATAACAGTTACAGTAGGAGCGAGACTGAAAGGCAGCAGCGTGGATGCGGCTCTGACAAATACTGCGATCACATTCTATGAAAAGGAAAGAAGTTCAGAGTGCAGCTTCACAGCTTCAGATGCGACAACGACATTCTGCGCCATGGAATCTAACGCGATAAAAGCATATCTGGATAAGGTAGTTTCAGATAACTCAGCAAACGCGGATAATAAGGTCGCAGTAACGATGACGCTTAACAGCGCAGAGATAACCGATGCAGGAAAAATAGATATACCGTCCGGTATCGACATGACTGTTGAGCTGAACGGCAATACTATGAGATTCGCCAGGCTCGGACGCTTCAAGATCAATAAAGGTGCTTCACTGACGATAAAAGACAGCAGTGAAAATAAGACAGGCTCTCTTTACAGCGGTGATGGTGATGGTATAGTACGTCTTGATGACAGTACGAATAATACCACAGAATCACTTCTTAAAATAGAAGGCGGTAATTATTACGCGGAAAGCGGCAATATTATTTATGCAATGAGCATCAGCGCCAAGGCTGAGATATCAGGCGGATATATGGAAACTTCTGCTGATTCTGGCAAGATAATATACGGCAGCAATAATAAAAACATGCGGATAAGCATAAGCGGCGGCGAATTTAACGCCAAAGGCGCAAGCGGTTCCGTATGCCAGGTAAGCTCGTTTAATGCTGTTACAGGAAGCAAGCTCAATATAAGCGGAGGAAAATTATCATCAGCGGGATACGTGATACAGGGCACGGATACTAACGCTAAAAACGCGGAGGGCGTTATCACTGTAACAGGCGGCGAGTTTAAGACGTCGGGAAAAAATATAACAGACGGATATGTGGGAAGCATAGAAGGCGGTAGATTTATTGCAGATACTACAAGCACGTCTGAGGCGTTCAGCTATTACGGAGCGATAAAGACGCCTGAAGGAAAGATGCTCGCGTATGACAGCGATGAAAAATGCTTCCTTATAAAAGATCTGCCTGATACTGTTGAAAACGGAAGCGTAATACTTATTCCTGCAGACGGAAATGGAAATGAAATTTCATATACAAGCGTTACAGAAGCATTTAACGCAGTAAGAAACACAGGCGGCACGATCAGGCTTACGAGCGATGTATCTGTAGAGGGCGCATACGGTCTTGAATCATCAGGAAACGTAACGCTTGACCTCAACGGTAAGACTCTTTCAGTAGCTCCGGCGATAACTCACGAGGGAAGAGGCTGTGTATCTCAGTCGGAAGGCATGCTTACATTAACTGACAGCAGCGAAGCTAAGAGCGGCAAGCTTGAGTTAAAGGGCGAATACGGTATCACGCTGACAACAGGCGGAAATATTACTGTAAACGGCGGAAATATAAAAGCCGAAAGCTACGGTATCTTTTATAATGGCGCTGAAAAGGATTCAGGCAATGTGACATTGAACGGCGGCGTTCTTGAGACTTCGGGATACGGAGTATACCTTCAGGATACTGATTACGGATACGGCGCCGCAAAGATCGCGTTTACCATGACAGGCGGTGAAATAAGATCAGGAAATATCGCATGCTTTATGATCTACTGCGATTCCGCAAACATAACGGGAGGCAGGCTCATATCATCAGGAGAGACACATGCAGTAGCTCTTAATAACAGAAGTGTAAGTGTGATATCGGGAGATGCTGAGATAGAAACTACGGCAAACGATCAGCTTGATACTCTGCGTATAGGATCCGGTGAGTGCGTTATAGGCGGAAAGGCGCGTATATATTCTGAGGAAAAAACCACTGCTATAGGCTGCTTTAACGGCGCAAAGCTTACAATAAAGGAAGATGCGCGTATAGAAGGCGGCACGACAGCAGTAACTCTTAACGCCCCTATGGCGCAGTCAGGAAGCCTCGCTATCGACGGAGGCCACTTCAAATACGGAACTGTGCCGTTTGATGAAAGTAAAAATATCGAGTACAAAACATCAGAAAACGACAAGTACATATTGAGCAGCAGACCAAATGAAGACGGCGAGTATGCAGGATATTACGATATTGCGCTCAGAAGCGCGCTCAGCTATAAGGATGAAAACGGCATAGACCGTACTTATCAGGAGCTTGACGACCTTGTAAATATTATAAAGAACGCGCAGGCGGCTCTTGCAGATACAAGCGTAAATTATACCGCGGAGAGCATAGAAGCGCTTCAGAACGCTCTCGACGCGGCTCTTCCGTTCGTAAATATCAATGACGACGGAACATATACGTCAGCAAATGAAAATGCGAACCAGGCAGAGATAGATTACTATACAGATCAGCTCACAAAAGCGAGGAATGAGCTGAAGGGCGTGTCTGATATCGACCCGTCTGACCTCGCTGACGGAGTATATTCTGTAAGCGTATCGCTTCTCAGAGTTAAAAAGAGCGAGACATCTATGGCTGCGGGCGCTGTAGATTCAAAGGCGAACGTAGTAGTTGAAAACGGAAAGGCTCATATCGAGCTCAATGTCCAGCCGATGTTCCAGGTAAATTCATGGGGTCATCTTTTAAAGCTGTGGGCGTTTAACGGCGCAAACAGAGCAGAAGGTCTGGCTTCAGCGGCAGGCGGAAATTTCAATGATGAAAATATACTCGCAGTAGCAGCGGAAGCGTCACCGCTTTCATACTACACTGCAGACAGTACATTAAAAGACATGAAGCCTTATGAGGGCGACGATCCTCAGATCGGAACTAACTGCTATCCATGGGTACTGAGCGTTCCGCTTAATTACATAGACGCTTCAAGCGTTGAGAACAGTAAA
Organism: Succinivibrio sp.; assembly: GCA_963632005.1. Taxonomy (GTDB): domain Bacteria; phylum Bacillota; class Clostridia; order Peptostreptococcales; family Anaerovoracaceae; genus CAKQOE01. The sequence goes on along the minus strand of CAVGTL010000004.1, from coordinate 23,929 downwards.
TACAGCCTGCGCGTAGCAGTAGACATGATGAGACAGCTCAACATAGGAGACCAGAACGTAGACCTTTATGTTCAGTGGGATACTCTCACAGCAGTAAACGTAAAGCCGACTGTATCTCTCGATGTCGAATCGGCAGAGCTCATAGCAGGCGATTCTCAGACTGTAACGGCTTCGCTCAAGTATGCTGACGGATACGCTTTAAGCTGGAGCAGCAGCGACAGCAATATAGCGACAGTAACACCGGCTGAAAACAATACAGCAGTTGTAACAGCCGTAAGCGAGGGTACATGCGATATAACGGTAACAGCGTCAAAAGACGGCTCTGAGCCTGTATCAAAAACATTTAAAGTAACTGTATCTCCTGCAGGAAAAACACCTGTAAAAGTAGCTTCAAATGAAGTAAATAACGGAAAAGCTACAGCAAAGCTCTCAGGCGATACACTCACGACTTCAGGCTCTCAGGGCGTAACTGTAAACGGCGATGAAGTAATAATAAATGTCGAAGCAGGCGGCTCATCTGAAGCCGACATAAACGAAGCAGAAATAATTATTCCGGACAGCGTAGCAGAAGCATTAAAAGACAGAAATGCTACGATAAAAACCGATATAGGAAGCGTTAAGCTCGACAGCTCTCTTATCGGAAGTATAGCGTCAGTAAGCGAAAATGCTGATGACAGCGTTACTGTAAAAATAAGTAAAACGGATATACCTAATGTAACAGGCTCATTCATAGCAGCTTATCAGCTTGGAATGACCGATAAAAACGGAAAAGACGTCGCATTTGGAAGCGGTAAGGCGACAGTAAATGTTCCTTGCTCAGATGACACAGTAAAATATGCGTATTGCGTAAAGGACGGAAAGTTCACTGAGCGAGTTGCGACAGTTTACAACGCAGACGATCAAAAGGCAGCATGGACAGTTTCTCACTTCTCTGTATGGGCGCTGAGCGCTCGCGAGTACACTGTTGACTCAGGAAATTCAGGCGGCAATAACGGCGGCGGCTCCGGAGGCGGCGGAGGTACAGTAACACCGTCGTACTTCCTTGAAAACGGAAATTATTACGTAGATATAGATCTGTGGAAAGCCGCATCAAACGAGCAGTCTATGGGACATGTCGCGTTTAAGAACAACGGTCGCGCGCTTATAACCGTCAACAACGGAAAGGTCACTACTGTAAGGATAGCTACAAATCCTGTAGATGTAGACCAGTATCACAGCGCAATAACGAAATTTGAAGTTGAAAACGCAAAAGTTACTGTTACTGCTACCGATAAGGTCATCACAAAACCTGCAGGCAAGGAATATGAATACATAAAATCAGTAGAGTTCGACATGCCGACATCAGGACAGCCTGAAAGCAAGAATGAAATAACTTACGTTCCTGTAACATTCTGGGTACCTGATACTCCGATGGATGCGGCAGTAGGCGAAGAGCTTGACGCAAGAATAAAATTCATATGGGACAGCGTTTCACAGACAAATGATACAGAAATAAAAGCAAATACAAATTCTGCCTCAGGTACGAGCTCGATAACCGGAAAAGATATAGAGGATATAACTCTGACAGATAAGGCTACAGGAATAAAGCTTGAAACTAACACAGAACGTCTTGATGATAAGGCTGTAATGACTGTAACTAAGCTTACATCAGGAAGCGACTACGAAAACGCTGTAAAAGCAATGAACGGCGTAAATGACAAGTGGAATCTTTACAAGATAGAAACATCTGTAAACGGAAAGGTAACAGCGCCTTCAGGATCGGTAACACTTTCATTCCCTTGCGGAACGCAGGCGCTTACTGTATACAGGATAAGCGACAGCGGAACAAAGACTGCTCTCAAAGGAACAGTTAAGAATGGCTGGTACGTTATAAATACAAGCTCGCTCGGAATGTTTGCAGTAATAGGCGATATCTCAACAGAGATCCCTACTGACCTCGCAGAAGGCGAATTCACCGATACTCAGGACCACTGGGCAAAGGCTCAGATAGCCTCTGCAGTAAAGAAGGGTCTCTTCAACGGAACGAGCGACACGACATTTACTCCTAACGCCTCTATGAATAGAGCGATGTTCGTTACAGCTCTCGGACGTCTGGCAAAGGCTGATACATCAGGCGCATCTGAAAGCACATTTAAAGATGTAAAGAACGGATCTTGGTACGCGCCTTATGTAGCATGGGCTGTAAAGAACGGGATCGTAAAGGGCGTGAGTGAAAATGAATTTGCGCCTGAGAAAGCGATAACGCGCCAGGAAATGGCAGTACTCCTCAGCAGATATGCAGAGTACGCAAATATATCCCTTAAAAAGACAGGCACATCCGACTTTAAGGACAGCTCGTCAATATCAGAATGGGCTAAAGACGCCGTAACTGAAATGGCAGAGGCAGGCCTTATAGAGGGAACAGGCGACGGAATATTCGCGCCGCTCAAAACAGCGACAAGAGCGCAGGTCGCAGTACTGCTCGTAAGATTTGCAGAAAATTACGGACTGTAAGATCTTGAACAATTAACAATAATTAGTAAAGAGTGATCATAACATAACTTAAAGCTCATATCGGATAAGGGGGTGCATCAGCGTTCAGCGCGGCAGCTCCTTATTCGATTAATTTAAGCTTATTGACATTTAAGCAGATATTTAAGCAATATTCACTGTCATATATCGATCATCATACATGTGATCATAAATAAAAAGGAGAGAAAAAGGATGAATGTAAAAACATTTGCGGCGCTGAAAGCATGTCGTTCTATATTAAAAAGATCGGCTGTATTTATGCTGTGCGCGGCGGCGGTACTTTTTGCAATGCCGGTCCAGCACGCATCAGCGCTTTCTGCAGGAATATACACGGGCAGCGTAACTACTACATATTATAATCCCGATACAGGAGAAGTAGACGACGGAGGCACTGCAAACGCAGCTCTGGGAGAAGGAATGTGCCGCTCGGCGACAGGCACTACAGCGCTTGTCGAGTGCGACGGCAAAAGCACATGGGTAACTATACGTCTGCTTTTACAGAGCAATTGCAGCAATGTAGCGTTTTATACGAGAAGCGGATACAATAGCTATTCAAAAGTTAATTATTCTGTAATGCAGGAGGATTCGGGAAACGATTCTATAGATTACCGCTTTAAGGTATCTGACGCAGGCGTAAAGATAAAAGGAACTATGTATGTAGCGCCTATGGGCAGAAACGTTCTGTGGTATTTATATGTAAATACAGGCTCGCTTAAAAGCGGAAGCGGAGACTTTGTTACGAGCATAGATCTCAGCAGCGCCGCAGCATCTGCATCTGCGTCATCAGGCAGCGGAAATCATTCTGCTTCATCATCTTCATCATCACACTCTCAGAGTGCGGCAACGTCATCGGCAGGTCAGACATCAGGCAATAAAGCGTCTGCGTCTTCCGGAAACAGCGCAGCAGTGCAGGCTGACGAAAATGCATCAAAATCAGACAGCGCGGATGAAAAGGCTGATGAAATAAATGATGAAGATGCAGCTGAAGATCAGAATGAAGATGAAAATGCTCAGGAATTATCGGAAAACACGGATGAACTGTCATCAGAAGAGGAAGCTCCTGACGAAAACGGAGCTGAGGACGATGCAAACGCTGATGATGAGAGATCTGCAGATAAAAATTCGGACAGCTCGGGCGGTGCTTTAAAAGTAGCGGTTCCTGCAGTTATCGTAATAATTATCGCAGTATGCGCTGCGGTCTTCTTTAAAAAGAAAAACGGAAGGAAAAACTAAAGGCATGAATATATTAAAAAGATCGGCAGCGCTGCTGCTGTCGATAGCGCTGGCGGCAAGCATGTCAGGGTGCGTGGATCAGCATCAGGGCGGCAGGTCTGCGGGAGCAGACGGGAGTGATCCGTCAGGAGAGCAGAGGATCATTGCTACTTCGTATTCGACGCTGATGATATGCGACAAGCTTGAACTTGATCTTATCGCCATACCAAAGACGAGCGGCGATGTGCCTGAAAGGTATAAAGGACTGCCGGAAGTGGGAACGGCGATGGCTCCCGATACTGAGGCGATAGCGATGCTTGACCCTACGGACGTAATAGGCCCGGATACGCTCAGAGAGTCGATAGAGCCTAATTACAAGGCTGCGGGCATACCGTATACATTTATAGATCTGCAGAGCGTTCAGGGAATGTATGAAAGCATAAGCATGCTCGGTGAAAAATACGGGGCTGAAAAGCAGGCGGACAAGCTTGTGTCAGAATACGAAGATACGATGAAAACGTTTGAAGAGTCGGTAGCGGGAAAAGATAAGCCAAAAGTCCTTATGCTTATGGGACTTCCGGGATCATATATAGAATGTACGCCTAACTCGTACAGCGGCTCGCTCATAGAGCTTGCAGGAGCGGAAAATGTAGTTCAGGTGGATACTATAGAAAATTTTGTTTCGTGGAATACCGAGGACCTTATGAAGCTTGACCCGGATGTGATACTGCTGACGGCTCACGGTCTTCCTGACGAAGCGATGAAGATGTTTGCAGAGGAATTCTCGACGAATGATATATGGAAGCATTTTCGCGCAGTTCAGGAAAACAAAGTATATCAGCTTGACTACAGCCTTTTTGGGATGAGCTGTACTTTTGAGTGGCCTGAAGCGCTTGAAACATTGAAGGAAATACTTTACGACGGAACTTATCAGCCGTATGACGCGGAGGCAGCTTATGCGGCCGAGAATTAAAGAGCGTATGGATAAAAATGCGATGCGCAGCGATATCACAAAGGGTATCGCCGCATGTATGATAATGCTGCTGATGATATGCGCGCTTGCTCTCGCGGCTATGAAGCTTGGAAGTATCTCGCTTACTTACAGGGAAATACTGGAAGGCTTATTCGTAAAATATGATAAAAGAGTTGCGACTGTATATGACCTGAGATTCCCTCGAATAATAGTATCGCTGCTCGGTGGGGCTGCGCTCAGCTGCAGCGGACTGCTGTTTCAGGCGGTACTGAGAAATCCGCTGGCGGATCCGGGAATAATCGGTATATCGGGAGGCGCGTCGCTTACTGCGTCATTGATAACGGCGTTTTTTCCTGTACTTTATTTTTCTGTGCCGTTGTTTGCCTTTGCGGGCGGCCTCGCAGCGTTTGCCATAATATATTCTCTTTCATGGAAAGGAGCTCTCGATCCTGTAAGGATAATCCTGACAGGTATAGCGGTAGCCGCTGTATTTACAGGCTGCAGCGAGGTGATATCGGGAATGTCACAGCGCGGAGGCGTGTCTGTTACGGTAAGCGGGCTGTCGCAGCTTGTCTGGTCTGATGTAAAGCTGCTTGCGGTATATTCTGTTACAGGCCTTGTCGCGGCGCTTATAATATCTCCGGCGTGCAACCTTATGGGACTTGAGGACAGTACCGTAAGAGGGCTCGGAGTAAATATAGACAGGCTTAGAGTCGTAATATCAGTAATAGCCGTGCTGCTCGTATCAGGCGTGACTGCGGTCACGGGAGTAATAGGGTTCCTTGCTTTGATAGTGCCGCATATCGCGCGCAGGCTGACGTGCTCGGACCACAGGATACTTGTTCCTTTCTGCGCTCTGGCAGGTGGCTTTACGTTACTGCTTGCTGATACTGTCGGAAGATGCATCGCTGCTCCTATGGAGATACCTGCATCGGTGATAATGAGCATTATAGGCGGTCCGTTCTTTATAGTGCTTCTGAAAAGAGGTGAGCGCAATGATCAGTATTAAAAACCTTTCGTTTTCATACGGAGATCATAAGGTCATCGACGATCTGAGCGTTGATATAAAAAAAGGCGCTGTGACTACCATAATGGGCGCGAACGGCTGCGGAAAAAGTACATTGCTGGCGCTTATGACAAAGAAGCTTATGCCTGACGCCGGAAGCATAGAAATGGAAGGCCGTGACATAAAAGGAATATCTCTCAGGGATTTTGCCAGAGCCGCGGCTATAGTTCATCAGAAAAATACAGCACCCGATGATATTACTGTTGAAAGGCTTGTGAGCTATGGCAGATTACCTTACAGCTCGGTATTTCGCATGGGCATGAGCGACGAGGACAAGGAACAGGTAGAGAGAGCTCTGTCGCTTGCGGGACTTGAAGATCTCAGAAACAGGCGCATAGGGACTCTTTCGGGCGGGCAGAGACAGCGCGCGTTTATCGCGATGGCTCTGGCGCAGGATACGAAGCTTCTGTTTCTCGACGAGCCTACGTCATCGCTCGATATCAGATATCAGATAGAGATACTGCGCCTTGCGGAGCGCCTGAACAGGGAAGAAGGAATAACTGTAGTCATGGTGCTTCATGATATCAATCAGACTATAGAATACTCAGACGAGGTAATAGGTCTGAACGGCGGAAAGCTGATAATGCAGGGAAAGCCTGAGGAAGTAATAGACTCTGACAGTATCGAAAAAATATATGGTATACGGCTTCCGGTATTCAGAGCGGAAGGACATCTGTGCGTTATGAATGTATAGATATACTTTAAATATCATATATAGTAAAAACAGGAGAATTTATATGAAAATGGTTTATACAGCGGCAGGTCTGCTGGCAACAGCAGCGGGGTTTGTCGGAGTATTCCTGCCTGTTATTCCGACAGTGCCTTTTTTGCTGCTGGCTGCGTTCTGCTTTGCAAAGGGTTCGGAAAGACTTAATATATGGCTTAAAAATACAGATATTTACAAAGAAAACATAGATGATCTGGCGAGCGGGCGAGGCATGACGCGCGAGGCAAAGATAAGAGTTATGGCTACGATGACTGTAATAATGGTCATTGCCGCGTTTTTTATGAGAAATTCACGGATAGGCTGCATATGCCTTGCTGTGGTGTGGGTATGTCATGCTCTGGCGATGGTGTTTTTTGTAAAAACGCGCAAAAAAGAAGACTGCGGGGAAAATGAAAGCGATAATAAATGTATAACGTCAATGACTTCAATGACTTCAGTGACATCGGTAACATCGGTACCAATGAAGGGAGGCGGCGCCGTTGATGATAAATAAAAGACTCTTGTCTATGGTTCCGGGATGCATGCGCCTGATATTGTCTAAGACAGCGGTGAATTGGGGATCGCTGATATGCTCCGTCTGCTTCTGGCTAACGATCGCGGGAATAGTGGATGTGGTACGCATGGAAAAGGCGGGAGCTTTGTCTGCTTTTGCTGTTGCAGTCTGCCTCTGCTGTGTGGCGTTAAAATTTATATTTACAAGAGTATCGGCCGCGCTGACTCACAGGATATCATCAAATGTCAAGGTGAGGCTGAGAGACGCTGTGTATGAAAAGGTGAGCGAGCTGGGAGGCAATTCGTCCGGCGGGAAAAACGGAGGGTTTTCTACTTCTGAGATAGTGCAGCTTGCAGGAGAGGGAGTAGAGCAGCTTGAGTCTTATTTCGGAAATTATCTGCCGCAGCTTTTTTACGCGCTGCTTGCGCCGCTGACTCTTTTTGTTGTATTTATGCGGTTTTCTGCGCTGACGGCTGTTGTGCTGATTTTGTGCGTGCCTGTCATACCGGGCGCTATCATAGCTGTTCAGAAGATCGCAAAACGGCTTTTGAGCGGATATTGGGGAGCGTATACAGATCTCGGCGACAGCTTTCTTGAAAATCTGCAGGGCTTGACAACGCTTAAAGTATACGGCGCTGACGAGGAACGCCATTTGAAAATGAATGAAGAGGCTGAGAGATTCAGGGTAGTAACGATGAAGGTGCTCACTATGCAGCTTAATTCGATAACTGTAATGGATCTTGTCGCTTACGGCGGCACGGCGGCGGGCGGGATACTCGCTGCGCGCGCGTATATTACGGGAGCTACGGGATTTGGCGGCGCGGTAGCCATGATATTTCTTGCAAGCGAGTTTTTTCTGGCGATGCGTTCGCTCGGAAGCTTTTTCCATGTAGCGATGAACGGACTTGCCGCAAGCGAAAGGATGTTTAAGCTGTTTGATACAGAACCGCAGGAAAGAGGGTCGCAGGAATTCAGCTACGGAGATATCGAGCTGAGAAACGTCGGATTTTCGTATGATGCAGAGCGCAGTACGCTTTCAGGTATAAGCGCAAAGATAAAAAGAGGCGGTATCGTATCTGTTGCGGGCGAAAGCGGGTGCGGAAAATCGACGCTTGCGGCGATCATGAGCGGGCAGCTTGCGGATTACAGCGGAAGCATTAAAGTATGCGGAACTGAATTGAGTGATATATCTGCCGAAAGTCTCAGAAAAAATGTAACTGTAGTATCATCGGGGAGCTATATATTCGCCGGTACTGTCAGGCAGACTCTTCAGGAGGGGCGTGCGGGAGCGTCGCGTCAGGAAATGGAAAATATTCTTGCAAAGACAGGTCTTATTGATTTTGTAAATGCAAACGGCGGGCTTGATATGCCTCTGGCTGAACGGGGCTCGAATCTCTCCGGAGGACAGCGGCAGCGCCTGGCGCTGGCAAGAGCTCTCATGAAGGACAGCCCTGTTTATATTTTTGATGAGGCATCAAGCAATATAGACGCAGAGAGCGAAGAAATAATAATGGAAGTTATACGTTCTATGAGAGGAAAGCATACTGTTATATTCATATCGCACAGGCTGGCTAATTCGCAGAGCGCAGACGAGATCTTGTTTATGAAAAACGGAAGGATAGCGGAACAAGGCAGCCATAATGAGCTGATGCGCGCGGGCGGCGCGTACGCTGAGCTGTATTCAAGGCAGAAGGCGCTTGAGGATACTTGCTGCAGAGGAGGTGACGCGCCATGCGCAGAAACGGCATAAAAATAATGGCGGGGCTTATCGCTATGCTTAAGCCGCTGATGCATATTATGACGCTTTGCATCGTGCTGGGTTCGGCAGGATACTTTTGCGCTATTGCGGTGACAGTTCTCGGAGCTGATCTTCTGCTGTTGGCAGACGGTTCGTCGCCGTGGGAGATCTCGTTTGCGCAGATCGCAGTTATCATGGCAGCGTGCGCTGTCGGCCGCGCGGTATTACGCTACGGCGAGCAGCTTTGCGGGCATTTCATTGCTTTCAGGCTTCTGGCTATATTGCGCGACAGAGTGTTCGGCGCGGTACGCAGACTGGCTCCGGCAAAGCTTGAAAAAAGGCAGCGCGGCAGTCTGATATCTTTGATAACGAGCGATATAGAGCTTCTTGAGGTGTTTTATGCTCATACTGTAGCGCCTGTATGCATTGCGGTGATAGTTTCGGCGGTAATGGCGGTGTTTATCGGTATGATGCATCCTGCGCTCGGAGTGTTGGCATGTGCGTCTTATATAATTATAGGCTGCATGATCCCGCTGCTTTCGTCAAAGATGGGAAGAAAAGCGGGAATGGACGCTCGAGATAAATTCGGGACACTTAATAGTTATTTTCTGGAAAGTATACGCGGCATAAAAGAAACGCTGCAATACGGTCAGAATGAAAAACGCGCAGAGGAAACGTCGCATAAAACAGATGAGCTTAATGAATTGCAGGGAGCAGTGAAAAAGCATGAGGGCGCGACTGCATCGTGGTCTGGCGCGGTAGTAATGATATCTACGCTTGTGATGCTGGCAGCGGGAGCTGCGCTCGATATGGAATTTCCGTTATTGCTCATAGCGGTAACTGCGTTTTCGTCATCATTCGGGCCGGTAATTGCATTATCGAATCTTTCTGCTGCAATGGATCAGACTCTTGCCGCGGGAGAACGTGTTTTGTCGCTGCTTGAGGAAGAACCTGAGACTTATGATGTCACTGATGGCGCGGAGCCTGATTTTACGGGGGCTTCGGTAAAAAATATCAGTTTTTCGTATTCGGTAAAAAGAGGCAGTGCGGATATTGATAACGCAGATAATGAAGTGATATTAAAAGACATTCCGATATTAAAAGATATTTCAGTGGAGTTTCCTAAAGGAAAGATCATAGCTGTTACAGGCCGAAGCGGATCGGGAAAATCAACATTGATGAAGCTGCTGATGCGATTCTGGTCGGCGACAGACGGTGAAATACGTATAGGAAATGAGAATATAGACAACATAAATACATCGCATCTGCGTACTTTAGAGAGCTATATGACGCAGGAAACTGACCTTTTTCACGACAGCATACGCGAGAATATCCGTATAGGCAAGGCGGACGCCACTCAGGCTGAGATAGAAGAAGCTGCGTCTAAGGCATCGCTTCATGATTTTATAATGACGCTACCGCAAGGCTATGACACTCCTGTAGGCGAACTGGGCGAGACGCTTTCAGGCGGAGAACGCCAGAGGATAGGCCTTGCAAGAGCATTTTTACATGACGCGCCGCTCATGCTGCTTGACGAGCCTACAAGCAATCTTGACAGCCTGAATGAAGGTGTGATACTGAAAGCGCTGGCAGACCATGCAGATGAAAATTCAGGAAAAACAGTCATAATAGTTTCCCACAGAAGATCGACTCTCGGAGTAGCGGATATGAATTTCAGGATAGAAAACGGGCGGGCTTGCTGATTTAATAAAAATATTATCAATATACAGATAAAGCGGCGTATGAAGCGCCGCTTTTTTACATATTATGGTTGACATATTATCCCACTTAATGCATTATCAGATATATCATGATATGGAATTTTATGTAATTATAAAATAAGAGTCCGCTGCGCAGCGATATTTATTTACTCATGGGTATTTGGATACGGAGGTAAGAATGTCCCATAAGGACGTTGTAACAAAGGATTACATACGAATAAACAGGATATTTGCAGATGCTTTTAATTATCTGCTATATGACGGAAAGCAGGTGATCGATCCTGACGGGCTGCGCGAATTGGACAGTACGGAGATCGCAGCGCTTATCGGGGATGGCGAATCAGCTGACAGAAAAGGCGGCGCTAAGAAATCGGTCGATATCGAAACCGTACAGAAATATAGAGATGTACTGAAGTTGGCTGTTATCAAGCAGGATAATGATGCTTCTTACGTAATTTTGGGTATTGAAAATCAGTTGCTTGTGAATTATGCTATGCCTGTAAGGAATTTTATTTACGATGCTTTGCAGTACGGCAGACAGGCGCGCGAGGTGGCTGCTGCTCGTAGGAACAGTAAAAAAGGCTTCAAAGGGCATAGCAGCGCAGAATTTCTTTCAGGATTCTGTAAGGGCGATCGACTCAAACCGGTAATTACACTCGTTATACACTTTGGAGCAGATGAATGGGATGGCCCGCTGTCGCTGTATGATATGATCGATTGTAATAATCCGGGACTTATGAAATTTGTTCAGGATTATCGTATACACTTGATAGATCCGGCTCGGCTCAGTGACGAAGAACTTTTGAAATTTTCGACAAGCCTGCGCGAGGTGCTGCAGTATATAAAGTATTCTAAAGATATGGAGAAACTTGCGGAGATCACCAGCGATAACCCGCGTATGCTTCTTGAAATGAGCGCGGCGCAGGTAATAAGCGCTGTAACAGATACGCCTGTTGATATTTCTGAAGAAAAGAAGGAGGTCAATATGTGTCAGGCTATAAAGGAAATGATAGAGAAAGCCAAGGCTGAAGGCAGAGCTGAGATGAGTCAGGCTATAGAGGACAGTAAATCGGAAGGTAAATTATCTGTTTTGACTGACTTGGTTCGTGACGGAATTATTACAGTAGCCGAGGCAGCTAAGCGTATCAACATGTCTGTAGAGGATTTTCAGGCGGCTGCAAGTAAGCTGTAAACGGATTTACCGGCCTTGATAAGAAAAATGGCTTAGTGTGTAATTTGTAAAAGAAAATATTTTTCATATTCCGTCAAAACTGCAAAAATAAATAAACGAAGGGTGAGACACTTGCCCTTCGTTTTTTAATAATATTTGTGCGTATTTAACTTATACGCATGTGGGGACGGGTGAGATTTACTTCGCCTGTGCTTTGTTGAGCTTCTTGTAAAGTCTAGAAACTTTTCTTGAAGCAGCCTTCTTATGCATAACATTCTTAGATGCTGCCTTCATAAGCTTCTTCTCAGCCAGTCTCAGCTTTTCAGTCGCAGTAGCGAAATCGCCTTCAGCTACAGCCTTGTCAAAGTTCTTTAATACAGCCTTAACATGCTCCTTTATACGTCTGTTCTGAGCTGTCTTCTTGTTGATTACAGAGATTCTCTTCTTAGCTGACTTAATATTTGCCATTATTTGTTCACCCCACTTTCGCAAAATATCTAAGAAATTATACTATACGACCCGAGCATTTGCAATAGAAAAATCATTTTAAATAAAAAATTTTCGCAGGTAATGCATAATGTCAGCAGAAAGTCAAATAATAAAGTAATAAGGGCAAAAGGGAGTCGGCGTCACCGCCGTAGCAGGAGGAGGCAAAAGCGAAGCTGTGGGCGCGCCGGGCGCGCATTTTACGCGGCAGGATAGGGAATTCATTACTTATGTATTAATTGAAAAGGAGAGCTTATGGGTATTAGAACGGACCTTGCGGTCGAGATAAGGGATATGTATCATGCGGAGCACGGAGGTCGGGGCGATGGCGAGATACCGGGAGTTGTGACTGATATCAGCAGGCCTGCTGACGGCGTGAGCGTTACGCGGATAGAGGTGATCGACAGGGGCGGCGAGAGGATAATGGGTAAGCCGATCGGAAACTATATAAC
>CAVGTL010000004.1:0-11369 GCA_963632005.1 Succinivibrio sp. | reverse complement strand
GATCACGGAAGCACTTGCGGGCGAGTTAAGGCGGCTCGTCCCGTTTAATGACAGGCTTAAGGTGCTCGTGGCGGGGCTCGGCAATGAAAAGATAACGCCTGATTCGCTCGGACCGGCAACCGTTGAGAAAGTAAGGATAACGCGCCATTATTTCGTGATGTACGATGAAGAAAGAGATGAAGAAATGGCGTGCGTGAGCGGGATATGCCCGGGAGTGATGGGAACGACGGGGCTCGAGTCGGCTGAGGTCATCCGAAGAGCGGCTGAAATATGCGGAGCTGACGTGATAATAGCGATAGACGCGCTTGCGGCGCGCAGCCTCGACCGCGTGAACACTACCGTACAGATAAGCGATACAGGCATAGCGCCCGGCTCTGGAACGGGGAACATGAGGATGGCGCTCAACGAGAAAACTACGGGCACGCGTGTCATAGCCGTCGGTATACCGACCGTTACGGACGCAAAGACGATAATAATGGACACTGTCGCCGATATGATAAAGGCGCCTGGAAGGGGCGCTGATGAGTTGGAAAAGGAAATAGACCGTGAAAGGCTTAATATGATAGTCACGTCGAGCGATATAGATCAGGTGATACAAGATTTTTCAGACATTATAGCCGACGCGCTCAATATGACGCTTCTGCCGGGAGTATACGGAGCGCAGTGGTTCGAAGACGCGGCAAGATGACACGGCAGGGTAAGCAAAGTGTGATCGGAAGGTGGATGCTGACTTTTTGGCGAATCGAAGGTCAGCGTTTGGTTACAAGGTTGATGAATGCTGACATTATGATGATAGAAATGTCAGCGCGTAATAGTGCGAGATGGATATGTTGACATTATAGCGACAGGAAAGTCAGCATTTAATATATGAGGAGGCGGTGCTGACATTATAGCGACGGAAAAGTCAGCATTTAATATATGAGGAGGCATTGCTGACATTATGCTGACAGGAAAGTCAGCATTAATAGCATGGGATGGACATGCTGACGTTGTTTGATGATCAAAGTCAACATTTCATAGTACAAAGTTATAGTGCTGACTTTTGTTAAGATATTTTCATAGCGGAGTTCTGCCGCGCATATGTTTTAAGAGCAGCAGAATGAAGCAGGAGGAACATCTTATGTACAGAAACAGAAAAACACTGCATAGCGGGCAAAGCGTAGCGCGCAATGAAGAAAAAATATGCAGGATAAGCGCGTCCGAAACTCGATCCGGCAGGTCGGGATACAGGAATGAGTATAGTGAGTACAGGCCTGTTTATACAGGATACAGAGAGAACGGGGCAGAACGGAAAAGTGCAGGCGGATATGGTAGGAATAACAGAAACAGTAAGGATGAAGTGCGCGGGAAACGGCGGATATTCAGCATGGCTGCCTGGACAGCTTCATTTATAATGGTTATAAATATGCTGCCTGCGGACAGTCCGGTATTGCAGGTCATATCAAAATACGAGGAAAGCCTTCCTGCGCTTAGTTTCGGGCTGGAGGAGCTGAAAAACGGCCCGAGCGGAGTTAATGATGAAACGGATGCTGATAAAGATACGATGGCAAATTCTGACACCGTGTCAGAAAGCGGCAGCGACGGCGACAGAAACGGCAGCGGTTTACAGGAAGTCAGCGTAAAAATATCTGCGGACAGTACGAATGAAGGGCAGGGAGCGGTAAATAATGAAACAACTAAAATAGAAAATATCGCTCTTGTAACGAGCGCGGAACCGCTTTCAGATGGAATTTCAGAAAATGGAAATGCAGGCAATGGAGTGGCTGCAGGCACATCGGGACAAGGCGAAGTAAGAGCTGCATCTTCGGAAAATTCAGGAATAGTAACATTTAACGGAATAAAGCTTATACTTTCCGATACTTTTGACGGAAACGGCGCCGGAAGCGGTAACTTGTCCGGCGCAGCCGGGGCTGCCGCCTCCGGCTCCGACAGCGGCAGCGCCGCCCCATCAAACACCACCGGATCGCCCGCAGGCGGCGCCGCCTCTCCGCAGCTCCAAAACGGCAGCAGCCCCGGCGAAACAGCCGTCCTGACAAAAAACGCCGCTGACTCCTCAAAAACAGTAAAAGTCAGCAGCGCCACCGGGTCCGGCGACATAATAATATACCATACCCACGCGACAGAGGCTTACGCCCCTGTCGCCAATGCCGAAACAACGCACAGCGCCGACACGGCCGGCACAGTGCGCGAGGCCGGAAACAACCTGACAGCGGCCCTTAAAGCAAAAGGCTACAACGTCATCCACGATACGACGCTCCACGATTCACCGTCGTACAACAGATCATACAACAGGTCGCTTGAGACGCTGAAAAAACTACTTAAGGAGCACGCGTCACCAAAGCTGGTAATAGACTTCCACCGCGACGCAGCGACCGCTACAGGCAAGCCAAAAACAGCAGTAGTAAACGGCGAAACAGTCGCGTCATTTGCCCTAGTAGTAGGAACGAAAAACGACAATTACAAAGAAATAAGAGCGCTTGCAGATAAAATAGTTAAAAAGACAAATGAATTATACCCGGGTCTCTGCACAGGCGTCATAGAAAAACCATATAAATTCAACGGATATCTGAGCAATAACTACATACTGCTCGAACTAGGCAACAATGCAAACACCATAACCCAGATAAACGCCGCAGTACCGTACCTCGCAGACGCGTTCACAAACGTACTGCAATAGGTCAGCAAACGCGCAGAAAGCCACGGCCTGCTGACCCGCATCCGCCGCCCCACGCCCAAACCGCCAAAACAAACAAAAAATCCCCTGTCGCCAAACCCGGCCAAATGTGCTATGATATTCAGAAAAACGAAAGGGTGACAGAAATTATGGAATTCAAAAGATCAACATCAGCAGACGGCAAAACATACGACGAATCAATATACAAAGAAGCGATGCAGCTCTACACAACAAGCTTCCCAAAGCACGAGCAGAGAGAAGAAGCGTCGCAGAAGGCGATCATGAGCGACGCGGACTACCATTTCGAGTGCATCTATGACGGCGACATCTGGGTCGGCCTCATGCTCTACTGGGAAACAGAAAGCTTCATTTATATAGAGCATCTGTGCATATTCCACGATAAGCGCAATAATCATTACGGAGAGAAGGCACTTGAATACCTCGCTTCGCAGACCGACAAAAAGATCATACTCGAGATCGACCCGCCGGTCACAAACATCGCTCTCATGAGAAAGGATTTCTACGAGCACTGCGGCTACAAGCGCAACCCGTTCCCGCACCTGCATCCGGCGTATCACGCAGACAACGAGCCGCACAGACTCATCATCATGTCTTATCCTGAGATACTCAAACAGGAAGAATATGACAGCTTCAAAAGATACCTCGACACAAGAGTAATGGGTCAGTAAGAAATTTCATATTTATACTTGATTTTAGATGTAATAGTGCTAAAATACAAATCAGATGAGCCGCTTCGAGCGGCGTTCGCGGGGTATTAGCTCAGCTGGGAGAGCGCAAGGTTCGCAATCTTGAGGCCGGGGGTTCGATCCCCCCATGCTCCACCAAAACAATATGATCCGAACCTTTAGCCGATTGGTCGTGGGTTCGGATTTATTATTATACTGTATTTAACCCGAATAGGAGGTTAAATAGCGTGAAACAATGGGGTATATGTCTTCGTACATTGCGGGAGAGCATTGACTTATCCAAATCAAAAGTTGCAGTGCGGAAGTCACTCGATGAAGCTCAGCTATTGTTTGATAGTTTAATGTAAAAATATTTTGAATAAATTTAAAATAATATAGTTTAATAAAGGCGGAACACTGCATGAATGAAACGGGGATAAAGCCTCAGCTTATGAGTCAGAGAATAGAGTTGGCAGTTAGATATGATATTGAAAAAGTTATATTGTTTGGCTCACGAGCAAGGGGTGATTTTAAACGTACGAGTGATATAGATATAGCTGTGACCGGCGGAAATGTACCGCGTTTTACTCTTGATCTCGATGAAGAAACAGAGACGCTGCTTGAGTATGATGTTGTTGATATGGACTCAGGTATACAACCTGAACTGCTGGCAGCTATAGAAAAGGAAGGGAAGATCATATATGAAAAAATATGAGAATTTCTGCTCTGCACTTATAAATATGAAGGATATATACAAGTACGACGAGCCGTATGACAATGTAGTTCTTACTGGACTTGTCGGGCTTTATGAGATATGTTTCGAGCAGTCGTGGAAGATGATGAAAGCGATACTCGAGGATCACGGATATGAAGGTGGAAGAAAAACTTGCAAAGAAAATAGGATAATGCCGTTGTCGAATATACTTTAAGCCGTAGTATGTCACCAACACTCGTTGCAGATTATAGACTTTGTCTCCCTGACAAGACGCTCCTGCAAAATAAACTACGTGAATTGACAGATCTTGCGCTGGAAAGCGGCGAAATTGACGAGGATGATGAAGAATAAACGTTATCATCTATTTAAAAAGACCGTTTACAGTTCGGAGAATTCCTGATGTAAACGGTCTTTTTTATTAATGCTCGCCGAGCAACTGTTTAATTTTTGAAATAAACAGATCGAACGCGACATCGTTCTTGCCGCTGTTTATCACGATGTCAGCAAGCGCCCGCGTAGGCTCTACGTACATGTAGTGCATCGGCTTTACAGTCGTTAGGTACTGGTCGATGATGCCGTTCAGATCTCTGCCACGCTCCTCGACGTCGCGCACCACGCGCCGCAGTATACGCTCGTCGGCGTCAGCCTCAACGTAAACCTTGATGTCGAGAATGTCGCGAACTCTCGGATCGGCAAAGAGCAGTATGCCCTCGACGATCATAACGGGGCGCGGTTCTATTACGATCACCTCGTCGGAGCGGTTGTGCTGACTGTAATCGTAAACAGGGCATTCGACAGGCTCGCCAGCCTTTAATTTCTTAAGGTGTTCGACAAGCAAATCAGTTTCAAGCGAATCCGGATGGTCGTAATTGACCTTGACGCGCTCGTTGAAAGGAACGCCGTCCTGGCTGCGGTAATAATTGTCGTGGTAGATGACTGCGACGTCATCGCCGAAATATTTTTTTATCCTGTTTGTAAATGTCGATTTACCGGAGCCGGACCCGCCGGCAACACCGATTATAGTAATTTCTTCCATTTTCTATTCTCCGTCAGCTGCGCCAGCCGCAGTCTTTTCGATTGAAGCCTTTACAATCGAAGCCTTGTCGATCCCGAATTCCTCCGGCATAAATCTAGGGCAGATATTTTCCTGAGTCGTTATAACTGTAGAAGCGAGCCTTGTGCCGATCTCGCATGATCTATGCAGAGTCTTGCCGTATGTAAGTCCGATGCAGATGCCTGAGAAGAACGCATCGCCAGCGCCCGTTGTATCGACTACATCGACCTTCCTTGCAGTGCAGACGCCAGATTCGCCGCTGACAGTATCGACATAGACTGCGCCGTCGCCGCCCATGGTAACGACCATGCGAGGTATCTTCGCAGAGCGGACGCGGTCGGGGAGGGTAGAAGCGATCTCATCGATCGTCATATTCTCAAAGTCCTCCGAGAAAAATATTCCCGCTTCCTGCTGATTGCAAACGAAGCACGACGTCTTTCTGAAAAAATCTCTGCGTTCGACTGCGATAGTCATGTTCGAAACGAGCGCGTAAACATTTTTATTGTATTTTTCGGCATAGTAGAATGTCTTTTTGACGATATCCTTGTCCATGTCGATCTCAAGCGCGATGCTGTCAGCGTCCCTGAATATCTCGTCGCCGTATTCGTCGATCATCTGCTCTATGTATTTATGGTCTGGTCTTTTTGAAACGGAAGCGACTACGTCGCCGTTGTGGTCGAATACAGCGAGCCACGTTCCCATGCCGTCCTTAACTTGTTTAATATATTTAGTTTCGACCTTGTGGCGCTTCAGCTTGTTTATAACGTCGTCGCCGAGCGCGTTGTCGTCTACAGAGCTTATGAGCGTCGGCTCAAGCTCGATATTTGCAATGTTTTCAGCTACGTTTCTTGCAACGCCGCCGTGTATCTGCAGTATGCTGCCGACGTTGCGCCCCTGCGGGATATACGGGTTCAGCGAATAGCCCTTGATGTCGATAAATATGTCCCCTATAACAACGATTCCCATCGTAATATATTTCCTCCTGTAACTAATAATATGTTAATTGACTCGAATAATTTAAATAATTTAAATCAGGCCGACCGTCACCGGTCACATATGATGCGCGTGATGCGCATTAAATACGTAGAACCGAGCAATTATCTCTGACCCTTATCATAAGGAATACCTTCAGCCTTAGGCGCGCGAGACTTCTTAGAGAATAACGCGAGCACAAGCAGCGAGATAATATAAGGAAGCATCTTGTAGAACGTTCCCGGTATATTGAGCGACGCGAGCAGATCGAACCCTGAATACACGTTTGAAAGTGCGCGGAAAAGCCCGAATATCAGCGCCGCGACGGCGATCATGTTAGGCCTCCACTGACCGAATATCATAACCGCGAGCGCGAGGAATCCGAAACCGGCAACGCCGTTCTCAAACTTCCACTCGGAAACGCCTGCCGTTATATAAACGATGCCGCCGAGCCCGCCGAGGAATCCCGATATGAGCACGCCGATATAGCGCATTTTATAAACGTTTATACCCACTGAATCAGCTGCCTGCGGATGCTCGCCGCACGCCATCAGGCGCAGCCCGAGCCTCGTGCGATAGAGCACGATATTAGCCGCTATCAGCAGCGCTACAGTTATTATCATAAACCAGTTTACCTCAAATCCGGCGA
Organism: Succinivibrio sp.; assembly: GCA_963632005.1. Classification (GTDB taxonomy): domain Bacteria; phylum Bacillota; class Clostridia; order Peptostreptococcales; family Anaerovoracaceae; genus CAKQOE01. The sequence continues at coordinate 4,619 of CAVGTL010000004.1, read as the reverse complement.
TGTTCACAATAGAAAACGCTTTTTTCTGGTCGATGTACTGTATAGTAGACGATACATTATTAGGGTCGGCAGCCATGTTTATGCCCTTTACAAAGACGGTAGCCGCAGCCGTAGCGAGCATATTCATAGCAGTTCCGACGAGCGTCTGGTCCGCGTTGAAATTTATAGCAGCGACAGCGAGCAGGAGAGAGAATAACATTCCGAGCGCTACGCTTCCGAGAATGACTCCTGTAACCATTGCGCCTGCCGGCAGGCCCGGGAAATATTTCATTACGAGCGCGCCTCCGAGAGCGCCCGCGACCATGATGCCCTCAAGGCCGAGATTTATGATACCGCTTCGCTCAGAGAAACAGCCGCCGAGTGCGACCAGAAGCAGTACGGTTGCATAGATAATAGTATATTGTAATAATAATGCCATGACTATTCTTCACCTTTCTGCGTTACAGCGCCGGTTTTCTTTTCTTCCATTTTATGTATCCTGCGGTTCATGCAGTGCTTTATAAACAGAACAAATCCGCAGAAGTAGATTATTATCGCAGTTATCAGATCGGAGATCTGCGAGCAGTAGACCATTTTGTCAACGTAAGCGCCGCCGCTCGTTATGTGCTGTATAAAGAAAGACGAGAATACAGCGCCGATCGGATGCAGCCCGCCGAGGAACGCCGCAGCTATGCCGTTAAAGCCCATGTTCGGCACGGCAGTCTGAGCGCACGACCACTGTTCGATACCGCTCAGATACAGGAATGCAGCGCCGAGTCCTGCGAGCGCGCCTGAGAGCGCCATAGCGAGGATCATGTTTTTCTTTTCCTTCATGCCCGCGTACTTTGCGGCATTCACGGAAAGGCCCGTAGCCTTAAGCTCATAGCCGAGCTTAGTCTTATCAAGGACTACAAGCACGATGACCGCGAATATAACGGCGAGAGGTATCGCGATAGTCACATAGCGGTTCTCAGCAAAAAGATGCTGCAGTCCGAGGTGCGGGATGATAGCTCCGGGCGCGTTAGTGCGGAGCGGGAGAGTGTATGTAGTTCCCGATTCCTTTACCGCGGTGAGGACTGTATTTACAGCGTAAAGGCTTATCCAGTTGAGCATGATGCATGCGATGACCTCGTTTACGTTGAGATACGCCTTGAGAGCGCCCGCGACAGCGCCGAGAGCAGCGCCGCCGAGCATAGCGAGTATCAGGCAGACCCACCACGGAGCGCCGTAATGTATCGCAAAGTAGAGCGCGAACCCCGCGCCCACGGTAAACTGCCCGGAAGCGCCGATATTAAACAGCCCGACCTTGTAAGCAAATAAGACTGAAAGAGTACACATAAGTAACGGAGCTGACTTGGCAAGAGTGCTTCCGAAATATTCAAGCGCTACTTCAGGTCTTGGAAAATACAGGAAGTTCTTTAAAATAGCAGTTATAGCCTTGCCTGCGCCCGACGGGTCGATGAGCAGGAGGACTATATATCCGACAAAAAGGCCGAGGATTATACAGAGCAATGAAGCGAGGAGCGTCTGCACGGAGCCGTTAGCCAGTATATATTTCTTTTTATTACGGTCGTTTATACGGTCGTTCATCTGTTACACCTCCTGCTTTCTTGCACCCGTCATGTAAAGTCCGAGCTCTTCTACAGTTACCTCGTCAGGCTTGAATTCACCGACGATCTCGCCCTCGTACATTACGAGTATCCTGTCCGAAACGTCCATTACCTCGTCGAGCTCGAGGCTGACGAGCAGGACGCCTTTGCCGTTATCGCGCTCTTTGATTATCTGCTTATGAATAAGCTCGATAGCGCCGACGTCCACGCCGCGCGTAGGCTGGACTGCTATCAGCAGGCTCGGGTCCTTGTCTATCTCGCGCGCTACTATAGCCTTCTGCTGGTTACCGCCTGACATAGTCCTGACCTGCGTGGTCGGGCCCTGGCTTGAGCGGACATCGTACTGGTCTATGAGCTTTTCGGCGTAACGGCGTATCTCTTTTTTCTTTAAAAAGCCGAGCTTGTTTGTAAAAGCAGGCTTGAAATACGTCTGAAGTACCATGTTGTCCTCAATGGAGTAATCGAGCACGAGGCCGTGCTTATGCCTGTCCTCGGGGATATGGCTCTCGCCGAGGACGGAGCGCTGCCTTACGGAAGCCTTTGTGAGGTCCTGTCCATTTAAATGGATACTGCCTGATTTCAGGTCAGACAGGCCGGAAAGCCCGTAAACAAGCTCGCTCTGGCCGTTTCCGTCTATTCCCGCGATACAGACGATCTCGCCCTCGCGTACCTGAAATGACACGTTTCTGACAGCGTCTTTCTTATGATGTTCGCCTGCGACAGTCATGTTTTTAACGTCTAAAATGACCTTGCCCGGCTGCGCTGGCGCTTTATCTACCTTAAAGCTTACATTTCTGCCGACCATCATAGCGGAGAGCTCCTCAGGAGTAGTCGAATCTATGTCTACTGTATCTATATATTTTCCTTTTCTTAGTATAGTACAGCGATCGGCGACTTCCATTATCTCGTTTAATTTGTGGGTGATGAAGAGGATGCTCTTGCCTTCGGCGGCGAGTCCTTTCATTATCTTCATGAGCTCGGCGATCTCCTGAACGGTGAGAACAGCCGTAGGCTCGTCAAATATCAGTATTTCGTTGTCGCGGTACAGCATCTTTAATATCTCAGTTCGCTGCTGCATGCCGACGGTTATGTTTTCTATGCGGGCGTCCGGGTCTACCTTCAGGTGGTATTTTTCGGACAGCTCAAGCACCTTTTTCCTTGCATCGTCTTTTTTGAGCAGGCCGTGGCGCGTCGGCTCGACTCCGAGGATTATGTTATCTAAAACAGAAAAGCATTCTACAAGCTTGAAGTGCTGGTGGACCATTCCTATGCCGAGCGCGTTTGCGTCGTTCGGGTTCTTTATTTCTACTTTTTTGCCGTCCTTGCGGATCTCGCCTTCTTCGGGCTGGTAAAGGCCGAAGAGTATGCTCATGAGCGTTGATTTTCCGGCGCCGTTTTCGCCGAGCAGCGCGTGAATCTCGCCTTTTTTGAGCTGCAGCGTTATATTGTCGTTTGCAATTATGCCGGGGAACCGCTTTGTGATGTTCAGCATTTCAACTGCGTATTCAGACATACGGTTATTTCCTTTCTTTACATTTTATATACTATTTTATTTTATCGTACCCTGACGCACGTTTAAATTTACGGATACGGCGGGCATTTCGTCGGTGCTGTTGTCTACTGAGACTTTGCCGTCGAATATGTCGGCGACGAGTTTCTTGTAGTCGTCCTTGGTGAAGTTTTCGTTCCACTGGGTAGTGTCTTCAGGGAGTCCGACGTAGTTGAGCGACATGTCATCTTTTGATATGAGGCCGAGGTTTTCCATTTTTCCTACGTGCTCGCTCCATGTGTTGTCGTAAATTATAGCGTCGAGTATGGAGTTTACAGTCGCTGTAAGGCTCTTCATAGCGGAAGTTACAGTCATGCCTTCGCCGTAAGCGTCGATGATAGGCGACTGGTCGGAGTCAACACCGATGATCTTTCCGCCGACTTTTGCGGCAGCCTCTGCAGCAGACGTGAATATACCTCCGCCGCATGCGAACACGATCTCAGTCCCGTTGCTGTACCACGTATCCATAGCCGCAGTGATCTCAGTCGAGCCGTAGAACTGGCCGCCGTAAGCGTACTCGACAGTGACCTCGTCCTGTATGCCCATCTCCTCGGCAGCCGCGTTTATGCCCTGCACGTAGCCGTAGCCGTATCTGATAACGCCCGGAACTGCCTGTCCGCCAAGGAATCCGAGATGGCGGTAGCCGAGCTTTACAGCGGTGTAGCCGGCGAGATATCCAGGGATGGCTTCCTGGTAAATAGCAAGGTATGTGTTTCCTGTATTGTAATAATCTGCTACATTATAAGCGTCCGGATCGTCGTAGTAAGCGTTACCTACCGCAGCAGCCCCGATGTCGCTCGCGCTCATGTCGAGCGATATGAACTTGATATCAGGGTATTTAAATGTAGTGTCAACGATAGTCTGCGCAAATACGTACCCGGGCATTACAAGGATGTTGTAGCCCTCAGCTACAGCCACGTCCACCATGGCTGTCCTGGCGTAGTCCGTGTCGCCGTCAGGCTTCTTGTAGGTAAAGTCGATACCGTGCGCTTTACAGTAATCTCTGCACGCCTCGTAAGTCGTCTGGTTGAACGACTGGTCGGTGATGTCCCCGGCGTCGGTTATCATGCACACCCTGTACTCGGAATTCCCGGTATTTTCAGTTTCAGCCGTCTTTCCTCCGCATCCGGCAAGCGTCAGCGCCATCATGATGACGCACAGCAGTAACGATACTGCGCGTTTGCATTTTCGCATTTTTAATTCCTCCGTAAACTATATTCGTTTTTTGAACGCAATGTATCCAGTATACTTGGAATTTCAACAGATGTAAATGATTTTATTCTGCAGTAATGAATTCCAGACACCCGGCCGCCCGGCGGCCCCACAAAATGTATACTTTGCTGTAAACACAGGACGCCGGGGCAGGCGGGCGGGCATGCAGGTCGCTTTTTGGGCGTCTTTTTGTTTATAATAAAAAATAAAAAATTTTTCCTGAAACGTGTAACCTTTTTGAAAACGCTCCGGTCTTTATAAGTGAAAGC
>CAVGTL010000003.1:30355-40099 GCA_963632005.1 Succinivibrio sp. | reverse complement strand
TTGTAGCTTTAGCACAATAAACCACCAGCTCAGCTGGTGGAATATAAAAGCTTTAGCTTCAAGAAAAATACTCCTATGCTAAGATAGATGTGATTCCCCAATCGCATACTACCAAAGATAGGAGGTATTAGCAGTGTCTAATAAAAACGATATAGCAAGTTTATCACATTCAAAATGGAGATGCCAGTATCATATAGTATTTGCACCTAAATATAGACGCCAGAATATATATGGTCAGATTCGAGTAGATATAGGAAAAATATTAAGAAAGCTGTGTGAAGCGAAGGGTGTTGAAATAATAGAAGCAGAATTATGCCCTGACCATATACACATGCTCGTATCGATTCCACCAAGCATAAGTGTGTCAGCATTTGTTGGATATCTGAAAGGTAAAAGTGCATTGATGATATTCGATAAACATGCAAATCTAAAATATAGATATGGAAACAGGCATTTCTGGTGTAGAGGCTATTATGTTGATACGGTAGGACGTAACAAAAAAGCGATTGAGAACTATATAAGGAATCAATTGCAGGAAGATATAGCAAATGACCAGATAAGCATGAAAGAATTTATCGACCCGTTTACGGGTAGCAAGAATAAGTAGGCAAAAAAGACAGCGCCTTTAGGCGCGGCCCGAAAAAAGTATGCGATAGGGGAACTTTTTTCAGGGCGTCTTAAGACGCTGCTAGTAAAATGCCCTTATAGGGCAAGTGCAAACCACCAGTTCAACTGGTGGTTATGATTTTTGAAAATATTTTAGTTATGCATTTTACTTATACAAAAGCATATAGAGAATGTATTTTCTATATGCTTTTATTTATGATACAATTTAAGTTAAAGCAAAGTCACCACTGTATAGGATAGACTTTTAGAATATGTGGAGCTAAAGCTGCGTAAAATACATATCGCTCTGATCAAGTGAACTTGTCAGAGGCTTTGCTTCGCTTTAATAGCAGCGTTGCGCTGAGTAGTATGAAAGGTAGTGAGTATATATGCTTCATGAAGTTCAGAAAAATATTTATCAGCTTAGCATGGGAATGCCGGAGACTCGTGTTAAGTCTATAAATCAGATCTCTGTGTATATCATCAAGGGCGAAGATAGCGGGAGAAATCTTCTTGTCGATACAGGTATAAATCAGGAATCATGCCTTAAACCGATACTTGAGGCGTATGAAGAACTGGGAATATCACAAGATGATACAGATGTTTTTGTAACGCACATGCATTCCGACCACAGCGGTCTGATAGGCAGGCTGAAAAATGACAGTAATCATATCATTATTGAGCAGCACGAGGCAAAACTTATAAAAGGTATGACTGATGAAGCATACTGGGATTTCTTGTATGATAAATATCGTGAAGAAGGGCTTCCTATGGATCATCAGGAGTATAGGGATTCTCATCCAGATGGAGAGAACTACTGTGAAGATCTGCCTGAGATATTATGCGTTAATGAGGGTGATGTCTTGGAATACGGCGGGTATAGATTTAAATGTGTTGTTACGCCCGGACATTCGCCGTGGCATACATGTCTCTATGATGAAGAAACAAAGACTATGATATCGGGTGATGTGGTGTTGGATGATGTTGTTCCAATATTATTCATTGAGCCTGATTTTGACGATCCGCTGGGAGCATATCTTGAAAGCCTTGATAAGGTGGAAAAAATAGATATACAGCATTTCCTGCCGGGGCATAGCGAGATAAATTATGACGTAAATGCAAGGATAGAGGAGATACGGGAGCATTACAGAGAAAAGTTTGACTGGATAAAAGAAAAGCTTGAGGAGCACGGGAGCATGAACAGCTGGGAAATCGCAGATCTCCTGATACAGCATGATTTCAAGCGAGGAATAGAAACAGTATCGGCAGTATCAAGATGGTTCTTCTTCCTGCCTGTATGCGCCTGTGTCAGATATATGACAGGAATCGGAATGCTGTCATGTAATGTAGATGAGAGTGGAGTAAGATATTACGATATTTTACAAGAATAATAAGAGTAAATACTTTATTATTAAAGGTACGCTATAGAGTTTATGAATGGGAGGATCCTACATATTCAAAGGTAACAAGAGGTGCCCTGCATTTACGAAAAGTAATATTTGTGAATCATAAAAGACGCCCCATAGTGCCGGAGAATATACGGGTAAGCGTAGTTGAAGTTCCCTGTACACGGAGCGTCACGTATATTTCGCAGGCAACAGAAGGGCGTCCTGCATTATGAAAAAGTATGTTTTGTTGGAATTGAAGATTTAAGGAATTGAAATTTATGTTGAAGAATCAGAATGCGGGGCATTTGCTTGCCTTGCTTACAGTGTTCCTTTGGGGAACTACATTTATATCGACGAAGGTATTGCTTACGGGCTTTCAGCCTGTTGAAATACTTTTTTTCAGGTTTGTTATCGCTATAGTTGTGCTCACGCTGGCGAATCCGAAACGTATAAAGGGATTTGATCTGCGAAGGGAAGGCTGGTTTGCGCTGGCGGGACTTACAGGGATATGTCTTTATTATTTGATGGAGAATATAGCGCTTACTTATACTATGGCTTCTAATGTGGGCGTTATAGTTTCGATAGCACCGTTTTTTACTGCTATACTTGGTCATCTGGTGTTTAAAGACGGAGAAAAACTTTATGGCAGCTTTTTTATAGGATTTATTGTGGCAATGGCGGGGATAAGTCTTATAAGTTTTAACGGCTCTGAGCTGCATCTCAGCCCTAAGGGCGATATATTGTCGGTGATAGCGGCAGCGATATGGGCGGTATACTCGGTATGCGTTAAAAAGATAGAGTCATACGGATATAACACTATAGTTTCGACGAGACGCATCTTTATGTACGGAATAGTATTTATGATACCGGCTCTCGTAATATTCGGCTTCAGCCCGGATATGACGCTGCTCGCGCAGCCTAAGTATACGGGAAATCTGCTGTTCCTCGGTCTGGGGGCATCAGCTGTATGCTTTGTGACATGGAATCATGCACTCAAGCTTATAGGAGTTATAAAGGCGAGCGTTTACATTTACCTTGCGCCTGTCGTAACTGTTATTGCTTCGTTTATTGTATTACATGAAAATATAACAGTAATGTCTGCAGCGGGGACGCTGCTCACGCTTGCAGGGCTTGTTATTTCGGAGATACATACAATAATTGAGTTATTCAGCAATAAAAAAGTTCAGAAAGCAGATAAGGCAAATATATAAAAATGAATGTATATTTTATAAGGCACGGTCTTACCGCAGGAAATATTCAAAAGAGATATATAGGAAAGACGGACGAGCCGCTGTGCGATGAGGGTGCGGCGGAGCTGCGCGCTAAGCTTGTGGCAGGTGGTTACGATAAAGTACTGAATGCGGCGAAAGATGCGACATGCGTAATATGTAGCAGCCCGATGATGCGCTGCGTGCAGACGGCTGAGATCGTATTGCCAGGGTACGAATATAGGATAGAAAATGATTTGAGAGAATGTGATTTCGGAAAGTTTGAGAATAAAAACTGGATGGAGCTCAGCGGCGATCCTGACTATCAGGCATGGATAGACAGCGGCGGAACTCGGCCGTTTCCCGGCGGTGAGGTGCAGGCAGGATTTCGAGAAAGGTGCGTTTCGGCGTTCAGAAAGATAGTATCAGATGCGGAAGAAAATAATGTGTCATCGCTGATATTTGTGGTTCATGGCGGTACGATAATGGCGATAATGGCGGAGCATGGAATTCCGAAGAGGGATTATTTTGACTGGCAGATAAAGAATGGCTGCGGTATAATGTGCATTTGGGATGGGGAATGTCTTAATATGGCAGGTATGTTTTAAAACTATATACTTTATTATTTAAACATTAAAAATAGAACGCCTTTATCTGAAAAACATTGACTAAAGGTATACTTTTTGTAGATATATTATCTTATAAATAACGACCCAAAGCCGTGAAAAAAGTCAGTAAAACAGCTATACAACAAAAATGCTGACTCGCAGCCGCGAAAAAAGTCAGCAAAGCAAGCGATACAGCAAAATGCTGATCCGAAGTCGCAGAAAAAGTCAGCAAAACAGCTATACAACAAAATGCTGACTTGCTTACAAAAAGTATACTTTACTGTAAACATAGGACGCTTTTTGAAGATAAAAGTTACAATAATTATGTTTATTAATATCAATTAAAAAACTAAGATACTGTTGCGGCGGGCAGACAGGAAATGGAGTAGATAATTATGAATAGTGATAAATTAAATAACAATATAAACACAGATGAGCGCATAGTACGTCCGGGAATGTTTTTCAGGCATTTTAAAAATAAATTATATCAGGCTTTAGCTGTTGCGGAACACAGTGAAACGGGAGAGATGCTAGTTATATATCAGGCGCTTTACGGCTCGTACAGAGTCTACGCAAGACCGTATGATATGTTTCTGAGCGAAGTAGACCATGAAAAATATCCTGATGTAAAGCAGAAATACAGATTTGAGCAGATAGAGACCGAAGATGTTGAAAGGATAGCTGACGAGATAGCCCAGATTCGCATGAAAAACACAGACAGCACAAATGCTGAAAGGAATGCATAGAGGCGATGGCAAGAGTCCGTATAAACAGCAACGGCGGCGTAAGCAAACGTACAGTGAGCCGTAACGGAGAAGTTATCGAATATGTTCTGACAAGAAAGAATGTTAAGAATATAAACATGCGTGTCGCCAGAGACGGTACAGTTAAGGTATCAGCCTCAAACCGCGTTTCAGGAAAATATCTTGATGACTTCGTATGGAGACATCGTGATTTTGTGCATCAGTCACGGGAACGCTGGGCGGAGCGCGACAGGCATAATATGCTGCCTGAAACATATTCAGACGGTGAGTTTTTTTCACTGAAAGGCAGAGATATTCGTTTGCGAGTTGTAAATGATTCAACTCATAAAGAGGGCGTAAAGCTTGATAACGGCGAGGCCGTATTATACGTGAAAGATATAGAGGATGCTCACCGTAGAGAATATCTTTTCAATAAATGGCTGAGAAACGAACAAAAAGCAATATTTGAGGAAACATGTCGCCGCATATACCCAATATTTGAACCGCTAGGAATACCATTTCCTGAAATTCAGGTACGTTCCATGAAAGCAAAATGGGGAATTTGCAGACCGCTTTCTGCACGCATAACATTCAACGCGCGCCTGGCAATGACGCCTCAGGCATGTATAGACTATGTTGCAGTCCATGAATTCGTACACTTCATACATGCAGACCACTCTAAAAATTTTTACGCTGTACTCCAGCGCATAATGCCCGACTGGAAAAAACGGCGAACTTTTCTTAATGACAATTATTGATATTAAAAGACAGGATACATCTCCATATTTAAGAGGGTATCCTGTCCTTGCATAAAGAAAATCGTGCTTTAGATGCGTGGTTCCGTTAAGCTGTGCATTTGACCATATAATTTCCAACTGCTAAACTCAAATTGCGGTCTGGCAACTGCAATGAAGAATAGCAAGGAGGAAAAAATATGGGTCTGAATGACATTAATAGTTTATCGCATTCAAAATGGAATTGCAAATATCACATTGTATTTGCGCCTAAGAGATTCCACCTAAAATTGCATTGCAGCTAAAGCTGCGCAACAGGCAGCGATGCTGCCTTCCTACGTTCACTTCGTGAACTACGCTGTCGTATTTTACATTGCAGCTAAAGCTGCGTAAAATACGCGCCGTATCAGAGATACGGGCAGGGCTTCAAGCGTTACGTATATTTCGCAGTCAATAAAAAGGCGTCCTGTATTGTATTATTGCAGTGTTGCTTTGTAGCGGCTGCGCGGCATTGTTTTGTCTACTTTGAAGAGGAAGCACAGGTCAGGGTATTTTTGTTCGAAGTATATGCGGTTGGCTCTGCTGTTTCCTATCATGTTTGAAAAGCTTTCGGGAGCCGATGTGAATACCACGGTTGCGCGTTTGACAGCTTTATCGGCCGTGTTCATGTCAGGATCTGTTTTGACAGCAGCAGCGGCATTAGATCTGGTGTCAGCAGCTGTGAGACTCGACAGTATATCAGAAAGCGCTGCTTCCATGTCTTCCTTTGCGAGCTCGCCCTCGACGAGCTGACGAAAGGCAGGGTGGTATGAGCCTGCTCCGATAACGCCGCTGTCGGAGTTTATGATATCTGTGCTTTTAAGACCGACGCGGATAACGTTTATGCCGGCGTTGGTGAGAGCGCGGTACATGTCCTTTGTGGTCATTACTGCTTCATGCTCCGTCAACGGCGCGTACGTTCCGCGCTTTGCCATTTCGTAGAGGGCTGTATCCTCGATGACTACTGTAGGGTATAGACGCGCTATCTGAGGCGCGATCTTTATAGTCTGTGCGACTGAATCCATGCATTTGTCGTAATTATCGCCTGGCAGTCCTATCATAAGTTGTATGCCGAGCGTAAAGCCGTATTTTTTTATGAGCGCGGCTGATTCGTATACGACCTCTGGGCTGTGTCCGCGCGCTGAGAGGCGCAGTACGTCGGGATCGAACGACTGAACGCCAAGTTCGATTATGTCAGCGTTATATTTCTTTAAATTATCAAGTATTTCCTCGTTTATATAGTCAGGCCGCGTAGACATGTGTATCATGTCTATAAGTCCACGGTCTTTGTAAGACTTTGCTATTCCGAGGTAGGCAGACTGCTCTTCGAGCGGTATCCCGGTGAAGCTGCCGCCGAAAAACGCTATTTCAACAGTTTTTATCGAAGGATTTGCCTTTATAGTCGTAAGATTTCGCTCTATAGTTTCTACGGTCGCCTCAAGCGTCGGGGGTGCGGTGCGCGCCGTTATAGCCTTCTGATTGCAGAAAACGCAGTCGTGAGGACATCCTGCGTGGGGTATGAATATCGGTATTATTGCGTGTGTTTTCATGATTATTAAAGCCTATATACAGAAAATAGAACCTATGTCAGTAAGCGGTTCGTCTGCGAACCATACAGGCTCATATCCGTGGTCTTCTATAAAGCGTACTATAATGTCTGAATCAGGATGCTCGGTAAGATCGCCGTTGAAATATATCTTCTTTCCGACAGCTCCCGCTGTCCCGCCGATAAAGCCGTGGTCAAAGCCCTCTAAATGAACGTATCCCTGACGTACGAGGAGTATGTCTATCATATCGTTCATAAGCGATGCAGCCTCTTCCTCGTCGCCGTCGGCGGCTGCCGACGCAGCTTCTGACCTTATTAATTCATTCCATGCGCGAAGCGATTTTGCTATGCCCTCGTCGGCAGTTATGAACGCATTGCTGCCTACAGGCAGGCATGAGCAGCGTGTGTAGCCCTGCTTTACGTTTATTATCTGCAGGCCTGCGAAGCGCGCCCTTTCGAGGACATCGTGAGATGTCAGCTCTGTATTGTGTATGAGGAACCTGTCAGTCACGACCGCATTATAAGGTACGTCGTCAGGGTATTCGTAGCCGATACCGCCCATGCTGAACACTATGCGGTGTGAGCCGCCAGGCGTTGTGATCGCAGGCACGAAGAAATATTCGTCTGTGTCCTCGTCTCCATCCTCTGAGTAATCAGCCGATATTACGTCACACGAATCTATGTCGTATGCACGGCGTATCGGCGGATCTGTTTCTGCCATATCGTCTATCAGCAATGTATCTCCGACGAGGCACATGTAGATGTCGGCGTGTGCCGATACAGCCGGGTAAACGACGTCAGTTGACTTTACTTTGTATATTTCATGCCCTTCGTTTGTGAGCGCCTCAGTGAGCGGCGCACAGGCATTCTCAGATAAAAATATCATTCCCATAATTATTCACCGTATCTAAATATTTTTTAAATTAATTTATATTACTTTTAAAGCAATTGGCGCAACAGGCAGCATGGCTGCCTTCCTTCGTCCGCCAGGCGGACAATAAAAATTACTGCCTTATTAATTATATCTGCCGCGGGCGGCTTGTAAAGCCAAAAAGCATGGGAAAGTCGGCGGCACGCGCATAAAAAGCCGCCTTTGTGGGGCCGGTGACGGCCGAAACGCGGAAAATAAATAAATTCATTGGATGAGCATTGTTGAATTTGAAATAAAAATGTAGTAATATTAACAGGAATTCTGCGGTACACCCGCGGAACTGCAAAAACTTTTTAATGAAAAAGGAAAGGTGAGAACATGAAGAATTTTAAGAGATTTATGGCGCTTTCACTTGCGCTTGCAACTGCAGTTGTTTTCTCAGCATGCGGAGGCGGAAACGGCAATGCAGCAGGTTCAGCTGATACTCAGGGCGACAACAACGGCAGCGAAGTAGTTTACAAGGTAGGTACTGAGCCTACATTCCCTCCATTTGATACAACAGATGATGCAGGAAATATCGTAGGTTTTGATATGGACCTCATCACAGCTATCGGCGAAGATCAGGGCTTCAAGGTAGAGTTTGAGAACCTTCAGTTCGACTCACTCGTACCTGCACTCCAGTCAGGTCAGATCGACATCATCGCAGCAGGTATGAACGGCGAAGATCCTGAAAGAAGAGAACAGGTAGATTTCTCAACTCCATACTATGATTCAGGTCTCGTAGTAGCTGTAAAGGCTGACAATACTACTATCAATGGTATCGATGACCTCACTCCTGATATGAAGGTCGCTGCACAGATCGGTACAACAGGTGCTGATAAGGCTACTGAACTCAAGGAAGAAGGCAAGATCGCTGACGCAGTTATCCTCAACGGTCTCGACACAGCTATGATGCAGCTCATCAACGGTGACGTTCAGGCAGTTATCAACGACAAGCCGGTAACTCAGGCTTACATCGACAAGCAGCCGGACAAGATCAAGATCGTAGGTGACGTTATGAACGCTGAAGCTTACGCTATCGCAGTTCAGAAGGGCAACTCAGAGCTCCTCGACAAGATCAACGCAGGTATGCAGAACCTCAAGGACAACGGTAAGTTCGACGAGATCTTCAACCAGTGGTTCAACTAATAGAAATTGAATAGTAAATTTATACTGATGCAAATAAAAATCCGTTGCGGTGTTGATCGTCCGCAGCGGATTTTTTTATGATGAATGAAGGATCGATGAGGTATTAATGAATGAAAAAAGGAGCCGGCCTCACGGCCGTAGCTGTTTCGCCCTGAGGCGGGCGGCGTTATGGTCCTGGCATCACTGCTTTGAACGCGGTTTGGCTAATAAAGCTATGAAATAGCCTACGGTCAGAGCTGCAGTGATACCGGCGGCAGTCTGCTTTAGACCGCCGGTGAAAGCTCCGATGAGTCCATTTTTCTGGACTTCAAGTATGGCGCCTTTTATAAGATTGTAGCCGAAACCTGTTATCGGAACGGTCGCGCCTGATTTTGCAAACTCGGCAAACGGCTCATAGATGCCGAAAGCGGCGAGTATGCCGCCTGCAACGACGAAGAGCACGAGTATGCGCGGTGCTGTGAGCTGCGTAGTGTCGAGAAGTATCTGACCTGCAACGCAGATAAGACCTCCGATGATGAAAACTCTTATAATATCTATAAATTCGATAGGCATATGCTTATACCTCCTGAAGATCTTTTTAAAAGCATTCGAGTGTTACAGCGTGAGCGATCCCTGGGACAGTTTCACCCTGCTGCTTGCTGATAGTCGATATGAGCGCGCCTGTAGATATGAGCATGACTCGTTTATATTTACCGGCGCGCATTTCTTTTATGATGCGCCCTGCGATGAGAGATGCAGAGCAGCCGCAGCCGCTTCCGCCTGCGTGGGCGTCCTGGTCGGGGCCGTACATTATGGCGCCGCAGTCCTCATAAA
>CAVGTL010000003.1:28739-30345 GCA_963632005.1 Succinivibrio sp. | reverse complement strand
CCGTCTGAGAGGTCGAGGATTATAGCTCGTCCGACCTTTCCAAGGTCGCCTGTGAGTATCAGGTCGTAGTCGTGCGGTGAGCGCTTAAGGTCCTCGAGATGCGTTCTTATCGTATCGAAAGCAGCCGGAGCCATAGCGCTTCCCATAGCGTTCGTATCAGTTATGCCCGGGTCTATAACGCGGCCGACAGTGCCGTGAGTTATGCAGATTCGGCGTGATGTGAGCTCTGTGTTTTTGCTTGAAGAAGCGGCAATTGAGCTGCGGCTCTTTATGATGACAGCGCCTGCGGCTGTGGCAGTCCACTGAGCCTGAGGCGGGCGTTGATTGCCGTGCTCGAGCGGCATACGGAACTGTCGCTCTGCCGTAGCAAAATGGCTCGACGCTCCGGCAGCGGCGCTTTCAACGTAGCCGCCGTCTGTCATAACAGCGCCGACCAGCATTGACTGTGTCATGGTAGAGCATGCACCGTACATACCAAGGTACGGGACACCAATATCGCGAGCCATATATGAAGAAGCCATTAATTGGTTGAGAAGGTCGCCTGAAAGCATCAGCTCGAGCGACTGCTTTTGCATGCCTGCGTTTTCAAGAGCCATATTGAATGCTGAACGCAGCATTTTTGATTCAGATTTTTCAAATGTTTTTTCACCGTAATAATCATCCTGCAGTATAAGGTCGAACCATTCTGCCTGAGGACCTTTGCCCTCTTTTACGCCTGCAATGGCAGCTGCGCCGACTATCTCGGGCCGCGTCGGAAATGCAAAAGTACGGTTTCCGACCCGCCTGTCGGAGCGCGCCCCGTCAGTGTAAAGCGCGCCACCCGCGCCGGCTGCGCCCGCGCTCCTGCTTAAAACATCCCGATTATCCAATATATCACCCCCACTATCCAGCTGAGTCCGACACCATAAAGAATGACCGGCCCCGCCAGACTGAATATCTTAGAACCGGCTCCGAGCACCGGTCCTTCAGCCTTATATTCCATGGCCGGAGCGACCACAGAGTTTGCAAAGCCTGTAATAGGCACAGCCGCTCCGGCTCCGCCGTACTTTCCGATCACATCATAGCAGCCAAAGCCCGTAAGCACCTGCGCAGCAACGATGAGAACAACAGTAGTCCACGATGCAGCCTCAGTTTCCTCAACGCCTGCATACATAAGCCCCGCCTGCACAAAATAACCTACAAGACATATGAGCCCGCCGCACACAAACGCCCGCAGGCAGTTCATGATATAAGTCGGCTTGTCTGCAAACTGAGCGGCATATTTTTTATAATCCATAAAAAACTTCACCTCTTTGCTGTACAATTAAATAATTGCAAATTTCACAACAGCCCCGATTTTGTAAAATTACAGCATCGCAGCTGTCTCTATATGATTTGCGATTTTCAGCAAATTATGCACACGGAAGCCCCGGAGAATACCACATTTCTCCTGAAAATATTGAAAAACCTGCATCTTAAAGTATAATTATTAAATAGACAAAGAGCGCCGTTCCGGCGCTCCGTCGGGCCGCGGGCGGCCGCAGGATGAAAATTCATTACTGAATAGTATAAATTTTTATTGATATAAAAAGACGCCATATAATGCCGGAGAATATACGGGTAAGTG
>CAVGTL010000003.1:0-28729 GCA_963632005.1 Succinivibrio sp. | reverse complement strand
AGGCGGCCGTAAGATGAAAATTCATTACGAAAAAGTATAGATAAAAGGGGAGAAAGATAACTGCATGACGATTTCAGAAAAAGAAAAAAAAGAACACTTGAAAAAAAGACGAAAAACATTCCGCACACTGCCCTGGGGCTGGATATTCATGATGCTGATACCGGTGTATGCCGTAATATATTACACGATGGCAGAGTATTACATCGATTTCGGAAGGATGGGCTACAGCCTGCTGTCGTGCCTGTACCTGAGCGTCACGACGGTCACAACGCTCGGTCTCGGAGATATATCGCCTATAACAGATGAAGCAGCCGTTCTGATAGCCAGTGAATGCATACTGGGCGTCATATGTGCAGGACTTTTCCTGAACGCGATAGCATTCCGAAAATCAGAGGCAGCGTCAAACGAAAAGGAGCACGACAACGACCTTGAACGCTACGACTATGAGTGCAAGAAAATGCTTCAGTTTTGCAAGGTAATAGACGTAACACTGAGCCACTATGAAGCGTCGCTGCTCTACTTGCTGGACGACGACGTAAAGAGCATAGACGATATAAGCGAGGACATGTCGATAAAGCAAATGCCGCATATTTTTGATGCGGTCTTTTCAGGCTACGCGCAGCACGCATCGTACACGCGTGTATATCACTTCATGCAGCTCAACGACGATACAGTGACGGTCATCCGTCAGCTCATCCGCGAGATAAACATGGAATACTGGCCTGAGTTCGAATCTCTCTGCCTCGATTTTGTGGACAACATGTCAGACCTGCGCATAGAAGAATTTTTCATGAAGCTCGAGGAGTCTGATGAGAAGGTGGACAAGTGGCAGAGCAGTTTCGACGGTATGCTGATATCAGAGGATAATATAGACGATATTAGAAAAAATTATGTATTGACGATAGACGATGAAACGTCATTTACGCCGTTCATGGACCTGCGAGACATGGTGATCCACGCCGCGTCATTTATAAAAGCGTTCCGCAGCAGTGTGGACGAGATAACAGATCTTGACCCGGAAACTATCGTTAAATGGACCGAAAATTAGATAAAAAGGGTAGAATATGAGCATGAAACGCATAAAAGACATGAACATAGCCGAAACAAGAAAAAAAATAAAAAAGCCGCTGATACGCCTGATATTCAGCCGTATCGGCGTAATAGGCATAATACTTCTGCTGCAGGCGCTCCTGCTGATATCTGTATTCAGATGGATGGGAGAGTACTCCAAGATATTTATGGAAGGAAGTACTGCGTTCAGCATGATCATGATCGTATTTATAATCAACAGCAGGATGAGCTCATCGTACAAGCTTTCGTGGGCTATCATAGTTGCCGGACTTCCTGTTGTGGGAACGCTGCTTTATCTTTTTACTCATTTTAATTTTGGCGCGAACCTGGCATTTCACAGGGTCAGAGCAGCTGCAGAGGATACGGCGCAGTATCAGAAAACGAGCGTGCCTGTAAAGGACAGCTTGAGAAAGGAAGACCCTGATTTTGCTAAAATAGCGGACTATATGGAAAAGTGCGGGCGCGCGCCTGCGTTCAATAATACAGAAGTTAAATATTATCCGCTCGGAGACGATGTGTTTCCAGTTATGGTCGAGGAGCTTGAAAAGGCTGAATCATTCATATTCATGGAATATTTCATCGTTGAAGAGGGTGTGTTCTGGGATACGATACTTGAAATACTTGCCAGAAAGGTATCTGAGGGCGTAGAAGTAAGGTTCATGTATGATGACATGGGAAGTATAGGAACTCTTCCAAGAAACTATGTGAAGATACTTGAGAGCTTTGGCATAAGCGCTATGTCATTCGCCACTGTAAGACCGTTCCTGTCTACATACTACAACAACCGCGACCACAGAAAGATAACGGTAATAGATGGAAAGACGGCCTTCAGCGGTGGTTATAATCTCGCTGATGAATATATAAATGAAACGGAGCGCTTCGGTCATTGGAAAGACAATGCGTTCATGATGAAGGGTGACGCTGTGAGAAGCTACACTATGATGTTCCTTCAGATGTGGCAGGCTAATAATATTCACGGTGGAAAGGAAAATTTCAGTCGTTATCTCGATATAGACAGTGACAGAATACCTGACCCTGAAAGGGACGGATATGTAATACCGTATGGAGATGGACCTCATCAGCTCAGTAACGTTGCTGAAAACGCATATATGGATGTTATAAACAATTCTGTAAGACACATAGCTGTAATGACTCCGTATTTCATACCGGATAATGAGCTGCTGCACGCGATAAAGCACGCTGCCCGCAGCGGCCTGGAGGTCACGATAATAGTTCCGGGGATACCGGATAAAAAAATAATAAATATACTGACAAAATCTTATTACCATGAGCTGTTGAAGGCGGGTATAAAAATATACGAATATACACCGGGTTTCGTTCATTCAAAGCTAATGGTCGCCGATGATGAAATAGCAGTAATTGGTACTGTGAATATGGATTACAGGAGCCTTTACCTGCATTATGAGTGCGGCAGCATAGTCTATAAAAATGAAGCAGTACAGCAGGCAGAGTTTGATATAAATAATACGCTGGAGAAGTGCAGGGAGGTAACGCTTGAGACTACAGGAACAAGGAGCTTCCTCTTCTGGACGTTTGCAAGCGTGCTGCGCGTATTTGCGCCGCTGCTATAGAACACTTGATATATACAGTAAAATATGTAAATAATGAAAGGGCTGCCGCATCCGCGGCAGCTTTTTGTGTGTTCTGAGGGCCGCGCCCGGCGCGGTAGCTAAGCTGGGCGTTCAGCAGCAGACGGCAGCCGGAGACATCCGGCTGCCGTCAGAGGTATATACCAATGTAATCGCCGAAATGCATCAGAAAAAATAATGCAGAGGAAATAATCTTTAATAAGTTAAAAATTATTGTGCCAATAGTAATTCATAATTGTGTTTATGTTAGGGTACACGAGACTAACTATGTAATAAAATGTACAAAATTACGACAAAAACCAATCAAATACTAAACATAACGATTTTTATCAAGCATAACATCATAATTAGCAAGGAAAAATAATTAGACTTGCATAATCATTTGTGTTGAATTATAATTGCAGTGTCGATAAATTGTATAAGTAGGGTTGAGTCATTTGCAACGATATGATCTGCTAAGGCTCTCAGCTGAAATTACATTAATATTGATGAAGTGGTAAGTAACGAATTAAATACAGCAAAAATAAAAAAAGAGCCGCTAACGGGAATCGTATAAATTGGCGTTTAGAGATCCCGGCAGCAGCCCATTGATTTTGCACGGCTTGTCAGACACAGACCGTTCTTTTAATTTTAACATTCACACACGTTTGAATCAAGAATTTATTAACAGTCAATATCTGCTCACAAGCACTTTATTATCCGCATACCACTGAAAATCAGAAATGACCATCGTTATTTATATCTTTTTATCGTAAATTTTATTCGGAGAAACAGAAAAAGGAGTTTTGAAATGAAAAAATCGTTTATGAAAAAAGTCATTTCAATATCGCTCACCCTCAGTATGATACTGACGATGGTCCTGCCATCGACGGCGTTTGCTGAGGAAGCTGCAGACGAGCTTCCTGTAGTTGCTGCAGAGCAGCAGGCGGAAGACGAAGCGCAGCTCGCGGCTGAGACCGATGTAACACTGACTATGGCAGAAGTCACAGTTACAGAAGCTGATGTACGTGAGAGTGGAATGACGATGGTGTTTACGCCGCAGTCGGGATACAAGTTTGATCCTGCGAGCATGAGCTGGGCAGACGGCTCAACAGCTGCGGGAAGCAACGTAGTATTTAAGACTACAGGCGTTTCAACAGCGCAGAAGAAATACGTAGATGCAGCTCTTGAAGCAGCAGTTGCGTCAGTAACTGAAGACACACTGACTGTGAAAGTACCGAAGTTCGACTCTGCATTTACAAACTTTGTCGGAGGAGCTTCTTCAGGTGATATAACAGTTGAAGTGTCATTCGCAGCAGGAAGCGTAGCAGTAAAGGACGGCGAAGCATCAATAAAGCCTTCACTCACACTCGAAGGCAATACTGCTACTATCCAGGAAATAAAGGCGATAGTTTATGTAACTGATAAAGCAGGTAACAAAGTAGACCTGACAGAAAGCGACATCCGTGACGGCGTAGAACGCTACATAACTATAGAACAGCAGGGGAATGCAGGCGGCGGCTCGCGCTGGTCAATAAAGGCAAGAGACAATGGTTGGACAAGAAGACCTAAAGTAGCAGTAAATGCATTTGCTACAGACATGACAGACCCTGCAAATGAAAAGGATGCAGGTACAGAATGGGAAAAAATAGAAAATTACTGGACTGCAGAGGATGCAAGCGTAACAAATCCTAAAGACCCGTCAGATACTCACAGATACTACAGCCTTGACTGGATAACATGTGAGACTGCAGACGGCGGAGATGCAGATACGCTTAAATTTAAAGTTCCACAGATAGAAGATTTTTCTATCGAGGGTGATCTGACTATCTACGGTCGTCTGCTCAGAGGCCTTGTCGGCGGTACAGGCGGCGGCAGCGGAAACGCTTCAGTAGAACCGTACTGGGGAACTAACGGCCTCATGAACTTCACTATAAAGGACGATGTGGACGACAGCAAGGTAAAGACTATCACAGCCTTTGAACCGCTTGCTGAAGATGTTGCAGAACAGACAGTAGCGTTCAATACGTCTACATACAGTTTAAAGCTCCCTGATGCTATCGTTGCAACTGTAGAAGGCGAAGAGGAATCTGTAACATTAAACAGAGGCGGATATGCAAATTCTACATACTGGGAGCAGTCACCTGCTTATAGCCAGACAACAGCAGGAACATATACGTTTACGTATAAGTATTCAAAGGCAGACTACAGACTGGCTAAGGGTGTAGAAGCACCAAAGGTCACTGTAACGATGCTGCCGGGCGTATTAACTAAGCTGGATGACTATACAACAGCGTACAGAGTGGTGAAGGGAACACCTCTCGACGAGCTTCCGTTACCGGAGACTCTGAGTGGCAAAGTAGGAAGCACAACAGTTAAAAATATCCCTGTAACATGGACATGCAAGGACGGCGCATATAATGCAGATGCAGAGGTCGGTACTGTATTTACATTTACAGGAGCTGTAGATGCATCAAAGTATGATGCGAAGGATGTAACTGTAAACGATATAACAGTTACTCTTACAGAGAAAAAAGAAATATCAGCGTTTGATGAGCTGAAGATATACGAAGAAAAGCAGCTCGTACCAGTAGACACTGCAGCGGAAGACCTGCGTTATCCTGACAGCATCACTGCTACAGTAAACGGCAAAAAGACAGAACTCAAGCCTGAATGGAAGTGTGAGCCTGAATACAGTGCAGATACAGAGGGTAAATATATATATACACCTGTACTGCCTGAAGGATATGTACTCTCAGAGGGTACAACAGCGCCAACGCTGACTGTAGAAGTACGCAAGCCTGACCTTTCAATAGGAACGGCAGAGGAGATGACTGCTTTTGTTAATGATAATAACAACAAGATGCAGGATAAGCTCGTAGTGCTGACGAATGATATAGATATGTACGGACAGCGAGTTACAGGAAGTCTGTCTTTCATGGGTACATTTGATGGTCAGGGACATCGTATCTATAATATAAATAATAATACGGGATCAGTACTCTTTTATGAATTAGGTGAGAGAGTATATAACAAACCTAATCGTGATGAATCTGTTATAAGAAATACAAGATTTGAGGGTGGTTCAAGCAAACCGGGTGTATCCAGAGCGTATGTTACTGCTATATCAACTTCCGTTTATGGTACTATAGACCGATGTGCATTTGAATGGGATATATATTCAAGTTTAGGTTCGTCTGCAATTACAGAAAATCTTTTTGGAAATATTATTGACACATATGCCATATTTAATATGGAGACATATGGAACAGATAGAGGCATGTGGCATGGAGGATTTTCCGGACAGGGTATGAACTGTCAGATAAAGAATTCTTATATAATACAGCATACTGATACAAGCAGTCTTGGCGCTGCAAATGGTAATGTGGACCCTGTGATTGGAAGATTACAGGATGATTCTCCATATGCACCAACGTCTATAGAAAATGTATATTACCTGAAGGACGGAATCCCAAATCTTGACGAGAAAGGCATGGAAGCAGCAAAGATGGGTGCTACTGCGATAGCAAGCCTGTCTGATTTTGCAGACCCGTCACTTATAGGCAAGCTTAATGCCGGAAGGTCTAACGGTGTATGGGCGGCAGATACTACAGGTGCCAATGGATATGCCCCTGTGCTTAAATGGGAGAAGAATGCAGGCTCAACTGCATCAGAGCACGGTAAGCTCTATCCTATAATTGAAAAAATAACTGCTGATGATGCAGCAAACGGCGTAGTTCTCGATGTAGATCCTGCAGTTCAGGCAGAAGCAGGAAAGACTGTTACTGTACGCGCATATGTTGATAATCTGGATCTGTATGTAAGTGGTATAACTGTAAAGACAGGCAGCGGTGAAAATATTGATGTGAACACGGTAAATGACAAAGGTGCTGTAAAAGAATATACATTTGTAATGCCTGCTCATAAAGTTACGATTTCAGCATCTCTTGCAGATAGCGGTTGTCCGCATCAGATAGAAACTGTTGAAGATTGGAAAAAATTTGCAAACGCTGTAAATAGTGGACATGACTATTCTGGTGAGGTCGTTTATGTTACATCAGATTTAATGCTGTTAACTGAGGAAATTGAACCGGTTGGTACATTAGAACATCCATTTAATGGAACTATAAGTTCTAATCGTATGAATCAATTTATGGCTGTAACAATCAACATGCCGAATCAGGATAATGTGGGATTATTTGGTGTAATTGGACCACAGGGCAATGTAAATAATATCGAGATATATGTTGCTAATATTACAGGAAAGAATAATGTTGGTGCTGTTGCAGGTTTATGTGAGGGAGTTATCTCAAATGTGAAAGTTACTAGCTTGAATGGAATGGCATTGACGGTAAATGGTCAGGATTGTATAGGTGGTGTTGCAGGTTACATTGATAATAAAACTGGAAAAGATATTAACATAAATAATATTCAGTTTGATTGTTCTAGTGCTAACGGTATAGATATAAATGGAACTGGACGTGTGGGAGTTATGTTTGGCGCTGTACATGGAACTGATAAAAATGGCATAACTATTGACGCTTCAGATAGTAATATATCAAAGTTTTTATATAATGGCAGTGCTGATAGTATAGGATTATATATAGGCGAATTAAAAAATGCAACTTTAAAAAATGCAAATGGACACGGAACTTCTGGAAATATCAGCATCAAGACATCCGGAAAAACAGCAGGTGGTCTTGTAGGAACTATGCAGTCGGGCAGCGTAGTATATAATGGTATAGCTGATACTACTGTTGCAGATTTGAATCTTGTCACTGCTGCAAATAATGCAGGTGGTATTGCAGGTGTAATGGCTGATGGAACTACTATTGAAAATTGTTTTGCTTATGGAAATATAACAGCAGGCTCACATGCAGGAGGCCTAACAGGTGAGGCACAGAAGGGCAGTACGATAAGAAACTGCTATGCCTTTACAGGAAATGTTACAGCATCAGAGGGAGCTGCAGGTTCGGTTACAGGAAATACAGATGCTATTGTCGAAAATACATATAAATTTGCAACTATGAATGTAACAGGCAAAGAAAAATGTATTTCAAGTGCGACTGAAGTTGATATTGATCGCTTACTTGTGAAAAAAGATATCTATGATGATCTTGATGATGGCTGGAAACAGGAAAATATGTGTTTGCCTTATTTTGGTAAAAGCAGCTATTGGCGTATACCGGTTCCAAACTATATGAAAGTTAATATAGATGATTATCAGATAAATACTCCTGAGGAACTTTATAATCTTGCTATATCAGTTGCTACCGGCAATACATATGCAGGTGTTACATTTACTCTCGGAAATGATATAGACATGAAGGATATATCAGATATGGCTCCTATAGGTGCAACAAATGAATATCAGGGATCGTTTGACGGACAGGGCAATAAAATCAGTAATCTCAATATCACATATAGTGGTGATAATGTGGCTCTGTTTGGACAGGTAAGCGGTAGTTCTGTCATAAAAAATCTTACTATAGAAAATGAAACAGTTCATGCAGAAAAATCATCAAATGCTGCTGCTTTGGTTGCTTCAGCATCGGCAGGAGTATCGTTTGAGAATATAAAATTAAATAATATTAAGCTTGAAGTATCTGATTCATCAAGTGCAAATGTAGGATCTGTAGTGGGCAAATACAGTATGAATGCTAACGGTAACAGTATAAAAAATTGCACAACAGATGGGCTGAAGATAATTGTACCTAATGTTATGGGCGGTTATACTGGTGGTATTGCAGGTGATGTTGATGGAGCAAACGCTGAAATAACGGACTGTCATGTAAAAAATGCTGAGATAGGTACCGGCGTAATGAATGTAGGCGGACTGCTCGGAGAATTAACATATCAGAATAACAATGTTAAAAACTGCAGTGTAACAGATACAAAAATAAACGGTATATGGAACGGTAAGAAAAACGGCTTAAATGGTTATATAGTAGGTGGACTTATAGGCTTTACAAACTCTGTAAACATTGACTCATGCAAAGTAGAAGCTGATATTACCTTAGACGCAGATCATTATGAAGATGCCGGATATTCAGGTGTTGGAGGTATAGTCGGAAACGCAAATAATATTACTACAGTAAACGGAACAAGTTTTACAGGAAATATCAAGTGCGGTGTAGAAGGTATAGGCGGTATAATCGGAAGCAGCAATACAATGGCTGATCCTGTAATGCAGAACTGCTACGTAAACGCTGACATCTCAGGACGCAGCAAGGTGGGCGGTATATTCGGAGCTACTATGAACAGAGGCGCAAGCATTTCCAACTGCTACGTTATAGGCAGCGTACATGCTACTGATTCATATGCAGGCGGCATCATAGGCGGAAATATTGGTACTGCAGCTACAGCACCTGCAACAACTGTAAGCAACAGCTACGTGCTGCTTTCATCATTAACAGCAGGCACAGGAAAGACTTCAGATACTGTAGGTATATTCAGTGCATTAGACAATACTGCTGTTGCAGATAACGGCAATTACTATTTCGACAAGATGTACGTAAACGCATCAGACGATGCGAAGGATACTTTCTCTGCCGGTGACGGCACTGTAACTGCTGAACAGGCATTACAGGCGAAGACTTATACAGATGCTTCATGGGATACACCTTGGACTATCGAGGACGGCGTACTCCCTTACTTTACAGATAAGGTAGAAACTCCTGCGTACTTTACAGGTGCAGAGATAAGCGCTGTAGCTGCTCTTGCAGAGGATGTAGCTGACCAGACTGTATTAGCAGGAAAGTCTCCTGTATTACCTTCTAATATCACGGCTACTGTAGGCGATAAGGAAGTACTCGTTCCTGTAACATGGACGAGCGAGCCTGATTTTGATAATACTGCAGCAGGCACGTATGTATTTACACCGCGTCTTGCTGAGAACTATACTCTCGCTGAGGGTGTGACATTACCGACTATCACTGTAAAGGTAGTTAACAAGTATAACATCAGCTTTGCAGTAACACCTGATACTGCAGTCGTTACAGTAACGAACGCAGCAGGCGAAGTATTCACTCCTGATGAAAACGGCGTATACAGCCTTATCGAGGGTCAGTATACTTACACAGCAAAGGCTGATGGATACAAGGACGCTACAGGTACATTTGATGTAACTAAGGATGAGACTATAACAGTATCGCTCAGCAAGGAAAGCGGCGGCAACGGCGGTGGCTCAGGCGGTTCCGGTGGTGGCGGTTCTACGGTAACTCCGGGAACTGATACAAAACCGGGCGATAATGCAAACAATAATAATAACAACAGCAATAACTCAGGTCTGCCGTTCAAGGATGTAAAGGCAGGTTCATGGTACAATGACGCAGTTAAGTACGTTTATGAAAACGGCATGATGAACGGAACGAGCAGCGATATGTTCAGCCCGGCATCAAGCACTACACGCGGCATGATCGTGACTATACTTTACAGAGCAGAGAACAAGCCTGAAGCAAAGGCAGCAGGATTTACAGACGTAGCGCCTGGCGCTTACTACGCAGATGCAGTAGCATGGGCAGCTGCAAACGGTATAGTAAAGGGCTACAGCGAGAGCAAGTTCGGTCCTGAAGATGCCATAACGAGAGAACAGCTTGCACAGATACTTTACTCTTACGCTTCTTACAAGGGCTACAGTACTGCAGCAGACGGTTCAGCAGTAAAGGCATTCAGCGATTATTCAAAGATCTCAGGATGGGCTGTTACAGCTATGACATGGGCCAATGCAAGTGGACTCGTAAACGGTGTAGATGCAAATACATTAAAGCCTCAGGGTACAGCTACACGCGCAGAAGTAGCTACCATGCTTCAGAGATTTAATGAGAAGTTTGCAGCAGCTGCAGCTAATTAATAAATAATTAAAGTAATATCAATTAAAGCAATATCACTCCTGCTCCTGTGTCTGACGTAGCATACAGCAGGCATGGGAGCAGGAGGTATTATCGATATACCGGGTGCGGTATATTATTATGGAAGTAAATTGCAGAATTACCTGATAAATATTATAATTGACAGTACAGGTATAAAAATAATCTGAGGCAATAGAGAAAGGAATGGCGACGATGAAACAGAAGGACAGTGTATTTAAAAATGTAAAGCGTCTCCATGAAACCATAAAGTATCAGCAGGGCGTCATGTCTCCTGATTCTAATGGGAAGGGTCACGGAAAGCTGCTTAAGACCATAGCGGATAACGAAGGCCTTTCGGGAGTGGAGCTGGCGCTGAGGCTGCATATGGCACCGCCGGTAATATCAGAAAAGCTGTCAGCCCTTGAGGATGACGGCATGATAAGAAGAGAACGTGATAAAAAGGATCGCAGGAAGACTCATGTATACATAACCAATGACGGAACGATGGCGCTCGCGCGAAGAGAGTTCGGTCAGAAGCGCTTTGAAGAAAGTATAGGCGAATGCCTTACTGAAGAAGAGCAGGCGCAGTTCTGTGATATGTGCAAGCGCCTCATAAAGAGTATAACTGAAATGTCAGCAGAGGCATATAACGCTGATGATGGAACAGTCATTAATTTCTATGAGCAGCAGAAGAGCAGACGCGGAAAGCGCATGAGACGTGACGAGCTTGCGGAAAATATGGAAAACAACTGAATCAAAGGGGTTGCTGCTTTAGCGGCAGCCCCTTTTTTGAAAGCGGGAGTGTGTTTAAGGTCATATAGATAATATATAAACAGTTGATGTTTAACAAGGAAGGAAGATAAAGAGGATAAAATGAAAGGCAGATTTGAAGGAAAGCGCCTGAAAGGCGCGGTCATCGCTGCTGTACTCTGTGTGGTGATGCTTGCATCACAGACAGTGTGCTTTGCGGCGTACAATACTGTACCGGGGAAAAATTTCCCGAAGGTCACAGAGGTCGAGATAGCTACAGGCATCTCGCCTGATATGGAGATGCATATAAAGTTTTCGAACAATGTATCTGACATCGACGAGGAAAAGGAACGTGATGCAGAAGGTGTGCCTTCTGATTACATGATCGGCGTAAATGAGAGGAATCTTACGAAATTCCATATGTATGAGAATGACGGCGATGTAGAAGTATCAGATGATAACTGGGAGGTAAAGCCTCATCCTGAAGCTAAGAAGCAGACTGATACATCAAAGTATTTCTATGTTTACGGACACGGTCTGGATACTGAAAAAGATTATTATATCATTGTCGATGAAGATCTCTACGGAAACATGGGAAACAGCATGGGAACTTCATACAGGATAGATTTTAATATAGGTAAGGAAGAATGCAGCTTTCATGCTGAGGGTGATATACCTGATGACGGGCCTGTGCAGCTTCCGCTGACGCTTGATTCGTCAAGCGTGGAAAACGGGCAGAAGGATGTGCCTGTTGACAGTGTGTTTAAATTCAGATTTTCTTACAATGTAGCAGGTGATGAGGTGCTCTCGTATAATGCGGAGCAGATAAGCCTTGTGAAGGTATCTGATAATACAGCTATAGAGAAAACTATAGTAAAGGGTGAGGAAATGCAGGATCTCGTTATGACTCCTGCAAATAAACTTGAGCCGGGGACTGAGTATAAGATTTTATTTTCTAAAAATATGTTGGCAAGAAACGGCGTATCTCTTGCAAGCCCGCTCGTGCTTTACTTTACAACTGCTGTAAAGGATGACTCGGGAGACAACGGTGGTTCCGGCGGTGGCGGTACCTCAGGCGGCTCCGGTGGTGGAGGCGGTCCTTCTGCCGGCGACCAGAATAACTCAGGTACAGGTGACCAGAACGGTGCAAATAATGGCGAAAATAACGGTCAGGCGGGGACGCCTGAGAATGATGTAGATTATTTCCCTGACATTAAGGATTCGTGGGCGAGAAGCGATATAAACATGCTGGCTGATATGGGTATAGTTACGGGGTCTTCTGACGGTAATTTCGGTCCGTCGAGACAGATAACTCGTGCAGAGATAGTTGTAATGCTCGTGAGACTTTTTGACCTTGACAGCGATAATATGACTGTTTACAGCGATACGAAGGATCACTGGGCTAAGGGTTACATATCGATAGCATCTTCTCTCGGTTATGTGAAGGGTATAAGCGCTGATAAGTTTGCGCCTGATAATATGCTGACGAGACAGGAGATGGCGGCTATACTTACGAGGATCGCTGACTTGAAGGTCGTTGAGCAGAAGGCGGATGCTGCTGCAGACGGTGATGTGAGCGCTGAGAATGGTGATCAGGCTGCGGAAGGTCAGGATGTGACTGCTGCTGAAAACAGCGGAGCATTTGCTGACGCCGGTGATATTGCGTCATGGGCTGCTGAAAGCGTGGAGGCTGTACGTTCAAACGGTATCGTAAGCGGATATCCTGACGGTACGTTCAGACCGAGAGCAAATATAACGAGAGCTGAGGCTTGTCATATGATCGTTAACCTTGTAAAGCTTCAGGAAAAGGCAAATGAAAACAAGTAATTGATATATGATAATATGAATTATAAAACAAATCGCAAATGAACAATTATAGAAAAATAAAAGCTGCTGCTGTCTTTTTGCTGGCAGTAGTTGTTGCGCTCGTTCCGTCGCTTTGCTTTGCGAAGGGTGACGGAACGGGAGGCGGCGCAGGTGCTGTGATACCTCTTTACATGGACTGGTCTTATCCGTCGGACGGCGCTTCGGGCGTGAGCGTTACGCCTGTGATACAGTGCAAGTTCAGTCATAATGTCTCACAGTATAATGTCAGAGACAGGAACAAGACGCTTGTCGAGATGACTGAGGACGGCGGCGGTAAGGTGGATATAACTGTGTTTATGGCTGATACTCAGCTGCAATTTGACAAGAGGCAGTTTATATACGTTTCGCCTGTGAAGCCGCTGAAATACGGTACGGGCTATACGCTCACCCTTAAAGAGGGGATACAGGCGAAAAACAATATGGCTACCGATGAGGACCAGAGCATACATTTTGTGACGGGCTACGGGCGGTCTGATTTTAATGCTCCGCTTGTTGCGCCGCCTGTTTCTACTGAGCTTGACAGTAATGCTCCTGGCAGTGACGGTGACGGAGCGGGAGCATCAGGCAGCGGTATAGCTGACGCGAAGGACTTTTTCAGTGAGGCGGTCGGGAGCATCGGAAGTATGATCTCGGGTGTCGGGAAGTCCGGGGATCAGGCAGGCGCGGCCGGTGAGGGCGGCGCCGATACTGCGCAGGACAGTACGCCGGGCGCTGACGCAGTCGGTGGCGTTGAAGACGGTGATAGCTCGGACAGCGGGCTGTATGACGGTACAGAAAATATACAGAATAGTTATTTTGAAAATATGATCAGCTTCGTAGAGAAAAATCTGTTTTTGATATCAGTCGCTGCGCTGCTGGTCGTGTCTATAGTGTACGGAATCGTAAGGGCGGCTGTGCTGCACAGGCGCTATGGCGCTGCTGCGCTTATGAAGAGACACGGAGCAGGCGGGAATACGCCTGCAGGTGATGCGGGAGCATCCGTGGGCGCGCGGGCGCGCGGAAGGCGTATCGTTTCGGTCGTTCTTGCATTTGTGCTTGTTACCGGCGGAGCTGGGATCTACGGGACTGATATTTCTTATGCGGGCGTTCCGAAGTCATTTATGATAAGGGTCCTCGTGGGCGAGACTGTCGTTTCGGAGAAGGCGTATACTGATGCCGAGCTCAGGCAGCTTAAGCAGACGCAGCAGGCGTTTTCAGGGATAGACGAGGAAGGGCTTCCTTGTACTGTTTCGGCGGAGGGCGTGCTTTTGACTGATTATGTGGCGAGTCAGGGCATTACTGAGGGCGAGATATCGCGTGTGACTATATATGCGCCTGACAAGTGGCAGCGGAGCTTTATTAACAACTACCTGTACGGTGTGAAAAGGTACAGGTATCCGCATCTGTCTGAGGCGTGGCGTATCGAGAACGGCGAGGATGCGGATGAGCCTGCGGATAACGCCGGAGATGCCGGAAGTGGAGAATCAGACGGCACTGATGCTCCGAACGGGCAGGATGATAACGGAAACGGAACGTCGGGCAGTGAGTCTGAGAATACGGAACCGGGAGCTCATGAGCAGGAACAGTCGCAGTCAGACGGTGCTTCCGGTACGGTATCGGCGCAGAGCGTTCACAGCGCGGCTGTTGATGTAGATACCGCTGCGCTCAGAAAGTCGGGAGCGGAGCAGGTGTATCCTATGCTGGCGCTCAGGTCGTTTACTTCTGAGGTGAGTGACGCGGAGCGTTATGACGCGCTGGGTGCGTCTGAGGGATATCGTTTCTGCTTCGGGCAGTTAAATCCGAGTGACGGGGCGTACATGATGTATGGCTACAATCTTACCGGAATGGATATTATCGTATCTGCGACAGGAGATTTTGCACGGAGCGTCGGGCTTGAGGACAAGGAAGGACTTAAGACGAGGACGCCGGGCGGAGCTGATTCTGCGGGAATCGCTGACGTTGCGGGGCCGTATGAGGACAAGCTGACGGGCGAGTCTGTATCGAAGCTTCCTGACGGACTGACGATACAGATAGGATATTTCGGGACAGATTATTATACAATTAAAAGATTTTCTTTTGAAGAGCTTGCTGCCATGCCTCTTGTACGCCAGGCGTACTCAGGAAGGTCGGCTTCCGGTAAGACGGGAACGCTTACGGCTCTTGGCGTGCGGCTTGTTGACATTGTGACTGCTGCGGGTGTTGATGTGAGCTCTGTTGAGAAGTTCGGATTTTACCGCGAGGATGCGTCGGTGCAGGATATAACGTCGGCGGGCGTTACTGCGTCGAGCTCGTGGCTTATAGACATGAACAGGTATTACTATCCTAACATGACGAATGTCATAGATTTTACGACGGGCAAGTCTGGAGCGGCGCTTAATTCAGTAAGGACTGATACGCTGATAGCGCTTAAGGACTACTGGGACGAAGGCTCGGCTGTGCCTGATTTCTTTAAGCTTGACGGGACACGAAGATTTCGTCTGGTCTACGGGCAGTCAACGCCGAGGTCGGACAATCTCAGCAAGTCTGCGCCGTGGATAAGCACGATACGTATACAGCTTTACGGTTCGCCGTCTGACGAGAACTGGCTGGATGATTATATCGGAAAGACGTTCGGAGACGGTTCGGGCGCGGGCGTCGGAGGAACAGGCGGAGGAGCTGTGACAGGTGACAAGGCTCAGCAGGCTGCTGGCGGCGGAGCTGTGAAGAACGAGCCTGTTTCAGACAGCATCGATACTGACCTTGAGAGGGTAAACACGAGCGGAAAGCATGTTTATGAGATATCTGCGGGTACAGTATCGTTCAGTCTCGATGAAAAGAAAAACGACCACCGCAGGCTGATAGCTGCGGCGGCTTTGATAATGCTGGCTGCAGGTGCCTGCAGCGGGGCTGTTTCATACAGGCGCAGGATATTCAGAAAAGGGAGAAATAGATAATGACTGAAATATTGAAGGATTCGCTGCATACCGTTTCGCAGGGGCTGATGATCCCTACTATGCTGATACTTATAATTCTGATAGCAGTTACTGTAGCTTCTGTCGGAAGCATCATAGTAGAGGCTGCTGCGGAGAGGCGCAAGGTCAAGGCTGATACTGCGAAGCTTATACTGGAGCTTGACGGTAAGACAAGTGGCGAGATGCGTTCTCTGATAGCTGAGAGCGAGATATATGTAAGGCACCGTGAGGCGCTTTTTACGATAATAGATAATGAAGACAAGTCTGAGGAAACGCTTGTGGCTGCGGCAAAGCGCATGATAGCCGATGAGGAATACAGGCTTGATAAAAAGGCGGGCTGGTCTGAGATGGTATCGCGTATAGCGCCGATGTTCGGCCTTATGGGTACGCTCATACCGCTCGGCCCTGGACTGCTGGCCTTGGGACAGGGCGACACTATGACGCTTGCTGATTCGCTGCTGGTGGCATTTGATACGACTGTAGCGGGTCTGGTGGCTTCTGCTGTGTGTTACGTTATCTCAAAGATAAGGAGGCGTTGGTACGATGACTATATGGTATCGCTCGAAACGCTGATGAATGCTGTTCTGGAAGAAATTTCAAATGAGCAGAGTATGGATGCGTCGGCCTCGCCGACAGGAGCACCGGAGGAACAGTCTGAGGAGGCTGCAGAAGATGAAGCTTGATGATTCGAAGTATGAGCTGAGAAAAAAGCGTGTGCATTCTGATGAAAATCCGCTTGAGATGATGGTAAACCTGATGGACGTTATGCTTGTTTTTGCGTGCGGGCTGATGCTGGCGCTGATAATAAACTGGAATGTGGATATTACGCCGCAGGAGGTGGATTATACGAGCGGGCAGGAGGTGACTGACACTGAGCTGAACGATGATAAGTCAGACAGCGATATGGACAGTGAACGCAGTTACAAAAAAATGGGAACTGTGTATCAGGATCCTGAGACGGGCAAGATGTACATGGTGTCAGATGAAGAGCAGGATACAGCCGAAAAGGCGAAGGAAAATTAAATAATGAATTATCTTATAAGCATAGATGACACTGATGACATGACTAAGGAAGTCAGTACGGGCGGAATCGCTGAGATGATAGGCAGGCGGCTCGTTGAGGCGGGGGCGGTGATGCACGAGGGGATATCGAGGCATCAGCTGCTTCTTGACGAGCATATAGAGTATACGTCTCACAACAGCTCTATGTGCATCGAGATAGAGAGCGATTTGCTTGATATTGGCCGGATAATGGATATCGGTGAAGAAATAATAAAAGAAAACATGTCCGCGGCGGCAGACCCGGGGATAGCGGTGTGCTGCGCGGACGAGCTTCCGTCGCCGGAACGGCTGATCGCTTTCGGGTTTGACGCGAAGAAAAGGGTCATCACGAAGGACGAGGCTTATGCGCTGGCGGCTGAGTATGACTGCGTGCTGCTGAAGGAGCTCGGCGGTACGGGCATCGGCGTTATAGGGGCGCTTGCGGGTATCGGGCTGCGGCTGAGCCGCTGCGACGGGTCTGTGAGAGGAAAAAAATGTAAGAAATTTGCCGGGCAGACTGTGAGCGCGGGTGAGATATGCGGGCACTGCGGCGTTGATATGGTTATATGCGTTGACGGTACTGTAGTGCCTGATGATGCGCCTGTAATGGTCGATGAATTTGTTAAGCTGATGTTTTTTGACGGGCATATGTGCTGCATGGTGCGGCGCGTTGATGGCGGCTGCGGTGCGAGTGACGCGGCTGCGGGCGGCGCATCGGGCAGTCAGGACGGAACGCCGGACAGCGTGCGTTATGTGACTGTCGGGCAGCATCAGGAGCGCGAAAGGGCTGCTGAGCTGGAGGGCAGTGCTGTTTGCAGTGGATATGTGGCAGACAATGATGAAGAGGAGTTAGTCGGCGCAAACGGTTCGCGGTCATGCTTTAACTGTCTTTTCAGGCGATGGACCGGGAAGGGCTCTGTCGGGTTTGAGTGTACTAAGAAGGACGGCGGACACAGCAACGGTAAAGGAAAAGGTCGTGGTGGTCATGGGAAGCATGATGGCCGCGGGCGCGGGCGCTCGGAAAAGGCTGAGAATGAAAAGGCCGAGAATGAAGATGATAAGGGTCCCTCGCGCGGCGAGGCGCTGAGAGCCGCGGGGCTTGACGTCGGATGCGGCTGCGTCGGCGCGGATGAGGCTGATGGCGTTTATGATGTTGTCGTTATAGGCGGCGGTATCATAGGGGCTATGACGGCTTGGAAGCTGTCTAAGCTGGCGATTTCCGGCGCCGATTCGTGTAAGGGCGCCGGAGGCTGTGGGGCCGCGGGCGGCCGCAAGTTGAAGGTCCTTATTATTGATAAGGCTTACGATGTAGGTGAAGGGGCTGCGAAGGCTAACAGCGGGATATTGTATCCGGGGATACAGGCTCGCGGAGGCAGTCTGAAAGGGATATCGTGCGTCCGGGGCAGCGCTATGTACGACGATATATGCCGGGAGCTGGGCGTGCCGCTGAAGCGCGTAGGGTCGCTCTATACGGCTTTTTCTGAAGAAGGCATAGAAAAGATGATGAAGAAGTACGAGCGCGGGCTGCAGAACGGCGCTCCGGGCATGAGGATAATTTCGGGCGATGAGGCGCGGGAGATGGAGCCTTGTCTGAGCGATAAGGTGATAAGGGCGATATACAACCCGACTACGGGGGTGATCTCGCCGTTTGCTCTTGTCGTGCGGCTGTCGGAGGCTGCGGCGCTCAACGGGGCTGAGTTTATGTTTGACTGCGAGGTGGTCGATATAGATGCGCCGCCTGACGGGCTTTTTACGGTCAGGACGAGCTGCGGTGATGTGAAGGCTCGGTATATCGTGAACGCGGCGGGCGGGAACGCTTCGCTGACGGAAAGTATGGTCCGGCCGCAGAATCTGGTAGTTAAGCCGCGGCGCGGGCAGTTTTATGTGTTTGACAAGCAGGATGCGCCTGTGACGCTGCGGCATGTGATATATCAGGCGGCTGACAATGACGAGGGCGGGACGCTGATCGCGCCTACTGTCGAGGGGAATATAATTGCGGGGCCGACTTCTGAGAATGTCAGGTCGTTCGATAATACCGATACGACTGCGGAGGGGCTGGCTCATGTCGAGATGGTGGCGAAAAAGATACTGCCGGGGCTCGATATGGGGAAAGTCATAACTAACTTCGCGGGGATACGGGCGAATATTACCAATATCGACAAGGAGCATAAGGATTTTATCATCAGGCGCAGCGTGCCGGGGATGGTGAGCGCGCTCGGGATAAAGAATCCGGGGATGACTTCTGCGCCTTATCTGGCTGATAGGATGATCGATATGCTGGAGAAGGACGGGCTTTTTGGCGACGGTGGACGGTGTGAGGCTAATACTGCCGGTTCAGACGATTTCGGTCGCCCGCCGTTCCTGCAGCTCGATGAGGAGACTCAGCGCGAGCTGTGGGAGAAGGACGCTCGCTACGGGCGCGTGGTCTGCAGGTGCGAGGAGATAACAGAGGGCGATATCGTGGCTGCGCTGCATTCGCCGCTGCCGCCGCGCAGTCTGAACGGGCTGAAGAAGCGGCTGCGTGTCGGGATGGGGCGCTGCCAGGGGTCGTTCTGTACGGCGCGTATCATAGAGATAATCTGCCGTGAGACGGGCTGCGCGCCTGAGGATATCCTTAAAAGCACTGACGGCAGCAGGCTCGTGAAAGGCAGGCTGAAATGATGACCGGAAAATATAACTATATGAATGATAAACTTGTTTATGACCTTGTCGTGATAGGCGGCGGTCCTGCAGGGCTCGCTGCCGCTGTGCAGTTTCGCGAGAGCTGCGGTGGGTCTGTCATAGTGTTGGAGCGAAATGAAACGCTTGGCGGTATACTGCCGCAGTGCATACATGACGGCTTCGGGCTTTATGAGTTCGGGCGGCAGATGACGGGGCCGGAATATGCGCAGGCATGGATAGAGCGCGCTACAGATGCGGGCGTAGAATGCATAATTTCTTGCGATGCGCTTGAAATGCGCCGCGTGGGCGCGCCCGGCGCGCTAAAAGGATGTTCCGACGGCGGCCTGCGCGCTGCTGATGATGCGGGCGCGCGTGAGTCGGCGGATGACGCGGCAGATGATAAAGTATTTGAAATTAAAATTATTTCACCTGAAACGGGCCCTGCCGTAGTGACCGCCGGGGCAGTCGTGATGGCTACGGGCTGCAGGGAGCGCACTCGCGGCGGGCTGCGGATACCGGGAAGCCGTCCTGCGGGCGTTTATACAGCCGGTCAGATACAGTACATGATGAATATAAAAAATCTCCTGCCGGGCAGGAGCGCCGTCATACTCGGTTCGGGCGATATAGGGCTGATAATGGCCCGCCGCATGAAATGGGAGGGTATCGATGTTAAGCTGATACTCGGCCAGCAGGCGAGCGGCCTTATAAGGAACTACATGCAGTGCGTGCGCGACTGGGATATACCGCTGAGATTCGGCTATACGGTCGTGAGCGTTCACGGCAGAAAGCGCGTGACGGGAGTTACGGTCGCGCCTGCGGGCGCGGACGGCGAGCCTGATCTGAGCCGTAAAAAATACATACGCTGCGATATGCTCGTAGTGGCGGCGGGGCTCATAGCTGAAACAGAAGTATGGAAGACGCTGTTTACATCCGACGGGTGCATTCCTGAAGCGATAGAGAGCGATGATGAAACTGCTACGCAGGAGGCGGGCGTTTTTGTATGCGGAAATACAGTCAGACAGTATGATACAGTAGACGAAGTATCTGTGTCGGGCAGACGCGCGGGCCACCGCGCGGCGCTCTATCTGGCCGCGGGCGGCCGCTTCGGCGAGGGCATTGCTGTAGACGCCGCAAAGGAATTTCCGTTTCCTGCCGCGGGTGTCGCGAAGCATGTTATAACTGAAGAGGATATGGCTTATCTGTCAGGCGAGCGCGGCATAGGCGGCGATGACGCCGACGGGCAGCAGGACGGGCGCGGGGACGGTGTATGTGATATAATATATTGCATAAATTGCCCTAGAGGGTGTCGGATGAACGTTTCGTTAATAGACGATACAGCACATGCGAGCCCTGATAATATAAAAGTTACAGGAAACGCCTGCCCGGCAGGCGAAAGGTACGCCGTACAGGAACTTTCATCGCCGATGCGCGTAGTTACGACAACAGTAGCAGTAAAAGGAGACAAAACGAGACTTATTCCAGTCCGTACATCAGCCCCCGTACCAAAAGAGCGCGTATCAGACGTACTTAAGCTTTGCAGAAAAATAAAAGCCGAACTACCCGTAAAAACAGGGCAAGTACTTTATGACAATGAAGGCGTAAAAATCATAGTTTGTGCAGACATGTACAAAAAGGCGCATAATAATGCCGAAGAATATACGGATAAGCGTAGTTGAAATTCCCTGTACCACGGAGCGTTCCGTATATTCGTAGGCAACAGAGCGCCCTGTATATAGCAGAAAGTAAAAATATGGATAAAATAATAAAGTCTACAACAAAATACGCCCTCTACATCGCCCTGCCGATAGCAGCGATATTCATATCGCTTTTCGTGGGCCGCTACAACGTATCGTTTAATGACGTTGTAAGCACGCTCGGCGGCTTTTTCAGTGGAAAAACAGCTGAAGAAGCCGGCGTATCAACAGAATGCTGGTCAGTAGTAACGCAGCTCAGACTGCCGCGCCTGGTCGCGTCGGCGGTCGTGGGCGCAGCGCTCGCCGCAAGCGGCGGCGCGTATCAGGGGATATTCAGAAACCCTCTGGTAAGCCCCGGCATACTCGGCGTAAGCGCCGGTGCGGGATTCGGCGCGGCGCTGGCTATCGTAACTGTAGGCGCGGGCGCTGCAACATACGGCATGGCGTTCGTCGGCGGCATAGGCGCTGTACTGCTGAGCTACTGGATAGCAGGCATATACAGGAGCGCCCCGACGGTAATGCTCGTGCTCGGCGGAACTATAGTCCAGTCTGTATTCAACGCGCTCATATCGCTGCTGAAATACACAGCCGACGCTGACAGCGAGCTGCCTGCCATCGTTTACTGGCTCATGGGCAGCCTGAGCTCCGTAGGTTGGAAAACTCTTCCTGCAGCCATACCCGCGATAATAGGCATCATAATAATGCTGTGCTGCGGCTGGCGCATAAACGTGCTGGCGATGGGCGACCGTGAGGCGCGTACGCTCGGAGTTGACGTCCGCAGGACGAAATTCGTAATAATAGCGGGAGCGACGCTTGCGACGGCATCAGCCGTCTGTATGAGCGGCGTAGTAGGTTGGGTCGGGCTCGTCATACCGCACATATCGCGCATGATAGTCGGCCACGACGCGCGCAGGATGCTGCCGCTTTCTGTGTCAGTCGGCGCGGTGTTTATGGTAGTCATCGACACCGTGAGCCGCTCTGTGACGGCTTCTGAGCTGCCTTTGAGCATACTTACGTCGCTGATCGGCGCGCCGTTCTTTGTGTTCCTTTTGAAGAAAACGAAAGGGGGCGGCTGGGCGTGAGAAATACATCGTTAATAGACGTTGAGAATATAACACTGTCGTACAGGAGCGCTGTTAAGAAACGCGCTGCATCGCAATTAAACGATTCGACTGATGCAGCTCAGCAGAAGCCGCTTCTCACAGACATATCATTTACGGTCGAACCGGGCCGCCTGTACTGCCTTATGGGCGCAAACGGCTGCGGGAAGACGACGCTCATAAACTGCATACTCGGTATGCACAGGCAGGACAGCGGCGTCGTGTGTGTCGGCGGGGCCGACGCTCGTAAGCTCAGACCGGCCGAGCTTGCGGCGAGGGCGGCATTCGTGCCGCAGACTCATGAAAAAACGTTTCCGTATACTGTAGAGCAGATAGTTATGATGGGACGGAGCGTTTACGCTGACGCGCTGCGCGGGCCGGGCGAGGAGGAGCGCGCGATAGTTGCTGACGTGCTGCAGCGGACGGGTATAGCTCACCTGGCTGACAGGCCTTATACGCAGATAAGCGGCGGCGAGCTGCAGCTTGTGATGCTGGCGAGGGCTCTGGCGCAGCAGGCGCCTGTAATTATAATGGATGAGCCGTCGGCGCACCTGGATTTCAGGAACGAGCTCGTTTTTATGGAAACTGTGGCGGCGCTGATACGCGATGAGGGAACGGCTGTGCTGATGGCGACACATTCGCCGAACCATCCGTTTTTCTTTGAGCGCAGCGGCATAGATACTCAGGTGCTTGCGCTTGCGGGCGGGCGGCTGCGTTATACGGGCGCGCCGTCGGAGATACTTACAGAGGAGCGGATACGCGAGATATACGGCATACAGGCGCGCGTGCTGACGGCGGATGATGCTGACGGCGGCGGAGCGATTCGCCAGATCGTGCCGTTGAGGACGATATAAAACAATGAAAATAAAATTTAAAAAAATAACTGCAGCGCTCACAGCGCTGTGTATATCCGCCGCTATGCTTCTGTCTATGACGGCGTGCGGCGGAGCTGACGTGTCCGGTGACGGACAAAACGCGGGCGGCGAAGAAGGTGTAGCGTTTAATATATCGGCAGATTATTCTGCCTCGGATTTTTCGCCCGCTACCATACCTGATCCTGTTTTATCGGAAAACGGGGATAAAATAACAGTTATTGACAGCTTAAACCGAAAGGTAGAGATACCGGCGGAGCCGGAGCGCATAGCCGTGCTTGACTCGTTTGCGGGCGAGGCGGCAGTAATGACGGGCGCGGGCGAGCGCATGGTGACATGCCCGAACGGCGTGAAGAGCGACAGTCTGCTTTGCCGTATAGCGCCGCATCTCAATGACATAGAGGCTGTCATGTCGGGCGGGTCGTTCAACGCCGAGGCGCTGCTGGCGATTTCGCCTGACGTAATAATGATAAAGGAAAGCCTGTACCGCGCCGAGGACGAGCGCGCAAAGCTGGAAAAGCTGCAGATACCTTATATAATAGTAGGCTATGACAACATGGCTGAACAGATATACGCGCTGAAGCTGGTCGGCGCTGCCGAGGGCAGCGAGTGCCGAGAGAAGGCTGAGAAGATAGCAGATTATTACTGCGACGTGATAAAGCGCGTGAGCGCAGACGCGGCGAAAATACCAGAAGATAAGGTAATGCGCGTCTACCACTCTATAAACGAGGCGGTAAGGACAGACGGAGAAAACAGCCTCGGAAATGACTGGATATCCTGCGTCGGAGCCACCGACGTTTCAGCTGCGTACACTGACTCTATGCAGGCTGACGGCGTTGATTTCTGCGCCGGGCTCGAGCAGATATTTGACTGGGATCCTGACGTAATGATCTGCAATGAAGCATCGACTAAGGATTACCTGCTGTCCGACTCAAAATGGACAGGTCTGCGAGCAATACGCGAGAAAAACGTATATAACATCCCGGTCGGAGCGACCCGTTGGGGACAGCGCGGCAGCGTAGAAACATTTTTTGCCATGATCTGGCTCGGAAAAACGGTCTACCCTGACTACTATAGCGATCTCGACCTGCAAGCCGAAGTCACACAGTTCTATTCAGAAATGTTTGATATAAACGTAGACAATGATCTGTACGCCATGATGCTCAGCGGCAACGGCATAAGAAACGCCTCCCAGAACGGCGGCGCATAAAAAACACCCCATACCGTTCGATAAAACCGTAAATGATACGGCAGATCGAACGGTATGGGGTTTTATTATTTTTGTTGTATTAAGTTAATTAAAACTTTTATTTAATGCTGACTGAAAATCATATTCAGACATATCAGCGCGTTTTGCAGCTTCGCTTAAAGTGATCACACCGTCACGGACAAGGTCGGCAAGGGTGCTGAATTTTCCCTCGTCGATCATGTCTTTGAAAGCCTGGGTCATTTCCCTGCGAATTTCGGCCATGAAATCAGCCATGCTGTCAACGCTATTCTCGGTTCGACCTTCTTCGATCATATCTTTGAAAGCTTTAGCCATTTCCTCACGAACCTCAGCCTTACCTTCTTCGATCATATCTTCTATAGCTTTACACACGTTTACCACCTCCGAATCCGAATCATTATCAAATTTAGTATTTGTTACGGCGCTTATAACGCGAGCTGCATTTATGTTCATCGTCATACGCGGATTATCGTCTATAAAAGCTCGCAGCTTCTTGTTGTCCGCGGAATATTTTATGCATCCCATGACCTCGCGTAGACTTGTCGAAAATTTCAACAGATCGGCTTCTGTCATACCGGCAGGCTCAACAAGATGCATG
Organism: Succinivibrio sp.; assembly: GCA_963632005.1. GTDB lineage: Bacteria > Bacillota > Clostridia > Peptostreptococcales > Anaerovoracaceae > CAKQOE01. The sequence goes on along the minus strand of CAVGTL010000003.1, from coordinate 3,479 downwards.
CTGTAATTCTGAATAAGACCCCTCAACCTGGGATCGTCAATGTCCATCATGTCATAAAGCGACAGCGGACCATCCCATTTTTCAGCGCCAAAATGCATTACAAGCGTTATGACGGGCGTTATACGGTCATCCTTGTAAAATCCAGAAAGATATTCACTCCTGCTGTGTTTTTTATTTATATTATCCTTATTTTTCCTGTGACCGGCAGCGATATCAGAGACCTGCCGCCCGTACTGAAGCGCGTCATAAATAATATTCCTTACAGGCATAGCATAATGCACATCGCTTTGGTTTTCAATACCCAAAATGATATAAGCTGTTTTGTCATCCCGCTTGATAACAGCCGATTTAAGGATATCGCGGTATTTTTGAACAGCATCATGCGTGCTGCCTCCTGATGCGTGCTCCGAGCCAAAAGGCAGAGCAATCTCCGTAGTATCAAGCTCATGCAGATGCTCAGGCATAATGACCTGTTCGCCGTCGTAAATAAAGTAGTTGAAAGCATCAGCAAATACAGCGTTCTCGCGCATATATTCCTTAGTAACAGTATCGGTGTATCCCATTCAAACCCCTTTCAATAGAACTGAAATATGTAATTACATAAACTTCCATATCATGATATATCCTGATAATACACTAAATGGAATAAAATAGCAATTAAAATATGCAAAAAAATAAAATTAATAGAAATTTATTACATACAAAAAATGTTTCCAACCACCCGTGCGTCACCGCACTAACAGGAACTGGAAAGAAAAATGCACAAAAAAATAACCGACCGCCTAATCTGAGATCAGACGGTCGGTTCCGGATTTTTAGCCTTTTATAACTCTTACAGAAATGATACCGTCAACTTCCTTGAGGTGTTCAATGGCTTCTTTTGTGATCGGTGAGTCGAGGTCGAGAAGCGTGTATGCGTACTGGCCACGGCTGCGGTTTGTCAGGTTGCTGATATTAAGCTCTGAGATAGCGCTTGTGATAGAACCGATCATGTTAGGAATATTTCTGTGGAGGATGCCTACACGGCTTGCAACGCAGCATACGCCCATGTTTACTGCAGGGAAGTTTACTGAGTTCTTGATGTTGCCGTTTTCGAGGTAATCCATCATCTGGTCTACAGCCATTTCAGCGCAGTTATCCTCTGCCTCGTCTGTAGAAGCGCCGAGGTGCGGAGTGAGGATGACGTTAGGCAGGCCGATCATGTCAGCGTTAGGGAAGTCTGTAACGTACTTTGAGATCTTGCTTGAGTAGAGCGCTTCCTTGAGAGCGTCAGTGTCTACTATAGAAGCTCTTGCGTAGTTCAGAAGCACAGCGCCTTCCTTGAGCATGCTGAATACGTGCTTGTTTATCATGCCGTTAGTTTCAGCGTTTGCGTGAACGTGTACAGTAAGGAAGTCACATTCAGGGAGCATTTCGTCGATGTTATCAACTACCTTTGCGTGCTTTGAAAGGTGAAGCGCATTGTTTACAGACAGGTAAGCATCGTAGCCTATAACGTTCATGCCGAGAGCGATAGCAGCGTTTACTACAGGAACGCCGATGCCGCCGAGACCGATAACGCCGAGAGTCTTGCCCTTGAGCTCGTGACCTTTGAACTGGCTCTTGCCCTTTTCTACCTGCTTTGCGATGTCGTCGTCGAGTGAAGATGCCCAGTTTGAAGCGGCTACGATGTTTCTGCTTGCGAGGAGCATTCCTGCGATAACGAGCTCCTTTACTGCGTTTGCATTAGCGCCAGGAGTGTTGAAAACTACGATACCTTTTTCAGCGCATGCGTCAACAGGGATGTTGTTTACGCCTACGCCTGCGCGCGCGATAGTGAGCAGCTCATCAGAAAAATCCATAGACTTCATATCCTGGCTGCGGACAACGATGCCGCAAGCATCATCGATATTTTCTACGAGCTCGTACTTGTCAGTCAGCTTTCCGAGGCCGACAGGTGAAATTTTATTTAAAGTAGCTATTTTATACATTTTATTTATCTCCAAATATATTTATTAATACAATTATTCAGCCGGTGACGGCTGCAGTTTTATGAATTTATTATTGCTGCACGAATGATTTAATGATTAATATATACGGGCGAACATCGAGTCCGCCCGCGCGATATTTCTGTATCCTATTTGTTTGCAACCTCAAACTTCTTCATGAAGTCGATGAGCTTGTCTATTCCTTCGTCAGGCATAGCGTTGTAGATGCTTGCTCTCATGCCGCCTACAGTTCTGTGACCGCCGAGGTTTACGAGGCCCTGTTCCTTTGCTTCAGCAACGAACTTCTTGTCGAGATCCTTGTCGCCTGTAACGAAAACTACGTTCATGAGCGAGCGGTCTTCAACTGCTACAGGGCAGCTGAACATTGCGCTGTTGTCGATGTGGTCGTAAAGTCTTGCAGCCTTTTCCTCGTTGTGTTTCTGGAGAGCAGGAACGCCGCCCTGCTTCTTTATCCACTGGAAGTTCAGACCCGCCATGTATATCGCGAAGCATGGAGGAGTGTTGTACATTGAACCCTTGTCAGCGTGGATCTTGTAGTCGAGGTAGATCGGAGTGTTTTCAGGAGCGTGTCCGATAAGGTCGTCGCGGACGATAACGATAGTAACGCCTGCAGGACCTACGTTTTTCTGCGCTCCCGCAAATATCAGACCAAAATCATTTACATTGTATACCTGTGACAGGAAGTTCGATGACTGGTCAGCTACCAGCGGGATGTTTCCTGTATCAGGAATGTAGTTGTATCTGCTTCCGTAAATAGTGTTGTTTGTAGTGATGTACACGTAATCTGCGTCATCTCTGAAATCAGCTCTTGTGAGCTTCGGAATGTAAGTGTATACGCTTTCTTCGGAGGAGGCAGCAACGCGGATATCACCAAATTTCTGAGCTTCCTGACAGGCTTTCTTAGCCCACTGGCCCGTTACGATGTAATCAGCTTTCTTCGTGTTCCTGAGCAGATTGAGCGGCACCATAGAGAACTGGAGTGTTCCGCCTCCCTGCAGGAAGAGTACTTTGTAGCCCTCAGGGATATTCATGAGCTCTCTGAGGTCAGCTTCAGCAGTGTCGATGATGTCCTGGAACACCTGCGAGCGATGGCTCATCTCCATTACCGACATACCGCATCCGTGGTAGTTAGTAAGTTCTGCTGCTGCCTGCTCGATTATCTCAAGCGGGAGCATAGATGGCCCTGCTGAAAAATTAAAAATTCTTTCCATTTTATTTTTTCCTCCTGAGAAAATTGTATTTAAAAATGCACCGTTCGCAGCGCTGAACATCACAGATGTTGAAATTCAGGCGTTGAAAGGTGTATGTTAAATTACTGACGAATAAAAGTTGTACACAATTATACGCTACTATGTTAGAATAGTAAAGAAATTTTCGGGAATAAAACACGTTTTTGTATTTTTGTACATACTAATAAATGAAGTAAGAGGGGGTACAGGTATATTGAAAAAATTTCTTCCTATTATAATGGCGGCTATGCTGGTTATGACG
>CAVGTL010000002.1:40722-42768 GCA_963632005.1 Succinivibrio sp. | reverse complement strand
CGAAAAAAACGCGCGGTCCGGATGGACGGCGCGTTTTTCTGTTGTGTTATGGTTTTTATTTTTGCCCCCTTCACGGGGTCTTTGGAGAAGGGGGCGTGCGGCGGCTGCCTTTAACCGCAGAGGGCAGCGGCCGCACGCCCTGTTGATGCGCCGGGCGCATCCTCGGTATATTATTCTATTCCGCGCATTCGCGCAGATCACCGAATTGCTTGATTATATTATTTTTACTAAGCAGATATGTCCTCGCGAGTAACGCCTTCAGGCGGTGTGAAGTCCATATCCTCGTATCTTACCCACTTTGTCTTCTTTACGTGCTTGTAAACGAAGAACATTATTATCGACAGCGGGATGATAGCGTAGCATGTCAGGAAATCGAACCAGTTGAAGTTCGTAAATACAGACCAGTTAGCTCCGAAGCAGATGATAACGCATATGATGATGCAGAACCATGAGCCGTAAGGATAGAACGGAGACTTGTAATCGAGCTCGTCGAGCGAATGTCCCTGCTTTATCCAGCCCTTTCTGAATCTGTAGTGAGCCACACTTATAGTCAGCCAGTTGTAAATACCGGCAATACCACAAAGGCTGTACGCCGCAGTATAAGCTCTGCCGTCGCCTATAAGAGAAGCGCCGAAAGCAGAAGCAGCGATAAGCGAAGTAGTCAGTACGGCTCTTACAGGAACGCCGTGCTTGCTGATCTTTGCGAAGAACTTAGGGGCGTCTCCCTTTTCAGCCATGTGCTGAAGAGTTCTTGAAGCGGCATATAAAGAAGAGTTGCCGCATGAGAGAACCGATGTAAGTATTACAGCGTTCATCACAGAAGCCGCAGCCGCAAGGCCCGCATGCTTAAATATGATAGTGAACGGAGAAGCAGCGATATTGTCCTCAGAAGCGCTGAGCAGTGAAGGCTCAGTAAACGGTATCAGAGTAGCGATAACGAAAATAGTCCCGAGGTAGAATATCATTATTCTCCAGAATACGCTGTTTATAGCCTTTGGAACGTCCTTGCGAGGGTCCTTTGCTTCAGCAGCGCTCAGACCTACGAGCTCTGTGTTAGAGAACGAGAACGCGGCTACCATGAATATTCCGATGATGCCGCCTATGCCATTCAGGAATGGCGCTTTTCCCGCGTCGCCTGCGTCGAGCACCCAGTTGTGGAAGCCTGCTTCCTCGCCGCTCTGCATGATGCCTACGATCATGAGCACGCCTACGACCAGGAATATGATAGTTACAACTACCTTTATGCCTGCGAACCAGAACTCAGCTTCGCCGAATCCCTTTACGGAGAACAGGTTTATAGCGAGCAGCGCCGCCAGGAAGAGTATCGCCCACAGTGACGAGCTCGTCTGCGGGAACCAGTACTTTATGATTATCGCGCCTGCGATAAGCTCGGCGGCTACCGTCATAGCCGAACCGAACCAGTAAGCCCAGCCGTTCGTAAAGCCCCATGCCTCGTCTACGAATCTGTTCGCGTAAGAAGTGAACGCTCCCGGAATAGGCAGCTTTGTCGCCATTTCTCCAAGCGCAGTCATCATGCAGAATACTACTGCTCCCATTATCAGATACGCCAGCATCGCGCCGCCCGGGCCCGCATCGCGTATCGTTCCGCCCATCGCGAGGAAGAGTCCCGTACCGATCGAGCCGCCTATGGCGATCATCGAAAGGTGGCGCGACGTCAGTCCGCGCTTGAGCGAGTTGTTTTCTTTTGATTCATTTGAATCCTTGCTCATAATATCTTTCCTTCCTTAAATAAGTAATAACGTGGTATATGGTAAAAACAGACGGATTTGGTGCAAAAATACAGTATTAATCGGTAAAAAGTTCGTCACCGCCTGAATATCCATCAAAATTTATTTAAAGCTTGCCGAGTATCTCAGCCTCCATGCCGCATTCCTCTTCAAAAAAGCTCTTTATCCTGTCAACGTACTCGTCCTCAGGCGGCTCAAACTCAGTCTGCTCGCCGCCGAGATGCTTTTCCTTTACCAGTCCGAGGCTGTGATAAGGCAGGAGCGTCACACGCTTTATGCCGAGCTCTCTGTAAAGCTC
>CAVGTL010000002.1:36299-40358 GCA_963632005.1 Succinivibrio sp. | reverse complement strand
TAGAACTGCTTGTCCTGCTCGACCGTTTTCATGACCTCGGCTGCAGTCATCATATCCGCTACGGGCTGCAGCGCCTTTGCATAGCATGTATCGACGCATTTCAGACAGACGTCGCATTTTTCTCTGTCTATGTCTATCTCGCCCTCGCCGTTTACAAATACAGCCTGCTGCGGGCAGTCTTTAATGCAGTAGCCGCATTTTATGCAGCTGTTTGGCATGCGTATGACCTGCTGCTCGTATTTTATGAGCTCTGGGTTATGGCACCACTTGCAATTCAGCGGGCAGCCCTTTAGGAAGACGGTCGTTCTGATGCCCGGACCGTCTTCTGTTGAAAACTTCTGTATGCCGCCTACCGGCGCTGTGAGCGCCGGCATTTCTGCCGACATCGACATTACTTCAGGTGCGCAGTTCTGTAAATGATAGTGTCCTGCGCCGCCTTGTCGAGCTCTGTGAAGTAAGCCATGTATCCGGCTACACGTACCATGAGGCCCCTGTAGTCTTCAGGCTTCTGCTGCGCCTTTTTCAGCGTTTCGTCGTCAACGACGTTTATCTGTATGTGTTCGCCGCCGTTTTCGAAGTATGTCTTTATAACTCCTTCGATTATCTGGATGCCCTTTTCACCCTGGATGCCCTTAGGGTCGAATCTCAGGTTAAATAACGCTCCGTCGTGGAAATTGCTCTGGTCTATAGCCGCTACTGATTTTACTGTAGCAGTCGGACCGTTGAGGTCGCGTCCCATAGTCGGTGAAGCGTTGTCGCAGTAAGGCTCGCCTGCCAGACGTCCGTCCGGTGTAGCTCCGCATACCTCGCCGTGCGAGATATTTACTGTCTGCGAAAGATTACTGAATGAGTAATGTCCGCCTCTTGAATCCTCCCATTCCTGAACTGTGTCTGCACAGAACTTCAGGAGGTCGCGTACCATCGCGTCAGCATGCGGGTCGTCGTTGCCGTACTTAGGCGGCTCGTTTATGAGCATCTGACGCATACGTTCTTCGCCTTCGAAATTCTTGTCGAGCGCTTTTATGAGCTCATCCATCGTTATCTTTTTCTTGTTGTATACAAGGTCTTCTATAGCCGTCAGAGAGTCGCCGAGGTTTGCTGCGCCTGTTATGAACATTCCTGCAGTAGTGTACTTTGCGCCGCCCTCCTGAACTGACTTTCCTGACTCAACGCAGCCCTGCATAGCCATTGAGGCGAATATTACAGGATAATTTACGCTGTGGTAAGGGACCATGAGGTCATATCCGTCCTTTATCATTCTGTAGCAGTAAACAAGCTGCTTCTTAAGAGCCTCTACAAGCTCCTCGAATGTCTTGAATTCTCTCGGATCTCCTGTTTCAAGTCCGAGCCTTTCACCCGTCACCGGGTCTATACCATTGTGAAGAACGAGCTCGAGGACCTTAGGAGCGTTTACGTAGCCTGCGTCAGGCGAACCGTCCGTTGTGCCGCCTCCCGGACCCGGCTGTATGCAGCCTACGATAGTCCAGTCTCTCGCTTCTTCTATAGTGCAGCCCTTGCCGAGCGTCATCTTTATGGCCGCCTCGTCATTGAAGAATCCCGGATTTGCCATTCCCTGCTGGATCATTTCCGCGCCCTTTCTGATAAGAGGCTCAGGCGTGCCTTCAAATACTCTTACTGCCAGTACAGGCTGAGTAGTCTGCAGATCTGCTGCAGCGTCGAGGCAGAGGTATGAAAGCTCGTTGCTTGCGTCCTTGCCGTCAGGCGTCTGACCGCCTACTACCAGTATTTCCCACATTGGGTAGCCCGCGAATGACTTTGCGTACCACTTGTCGCGAACTTCGTATACTTCGCAGCACTTGAGGTAGAAGCATTCGAGCAGCTCGAGCGCGCTGTCGTTGTTTATAGCGCCGCTTTCGAGATCTGCCTTAAATGTAGGATACATGTACTGGTCGAATCTTCCGAAGCCGCACGCTGTTGTCGGCGCTTCTATGTGGAACGCTACCTGTACGAACCATATGAGCTGGAGCGCCTGCCAGAAGTTCTGCGGCGGATTTTCAGGAACTACTCGGCAGTTTTCTGCTATAGTGAGTAATTCCTGCTTTCTCTTTGCGTCGCTGCACTCTGCTGCCTGGCGCTCTGCTTCGTCAGCCATTCTGTGAGCGTATGATATGAGACCTTCGCAGAGGATTATGCATGCTCTCCAGAAGTCTACCTTTTCCTGCTTTTCTTTTGTGCCGCCCTTTACGCGGTTTATATTCTCACGGCATTCCTCCATGAAGCCCTTAAGGCCTATTTCGAGGAATTTCTTATGATTAGGAGTAGTCTCGCCCGAAACGCCGTTTCTGCAGCCTACTGAGATAAGGTCCTTCTGACGCGCGTTTTCTATGTAGTCAGGCAGGATCTCGGGAGCCATGTCCTCTATAGCCTTGCCTTCCCAGTACTTGAGCGTTTCAAGTATAGTTTCGCGATCCTCAGGGCTGATGCGGTAAGGGTCTGTCTTTCTTACCGGGAACTCATCGATGTCTGAGATGAGCCATGAGCTCGACGTGTATTCAGGGAAAAGATTCGCTCCGCGGTATGTGTTCGTAGGAGTTCCTACGATGAGCTCGTCTTCCATGATGAGCGTAGTCATGTGCTCCATAACGTACTTGACTATCTTAGCGCGGAATACAGGCGCAACGTCGCCTGCGAATTTCTGATACGCTTCAGTAGCGAGCACCAGGCGCTCTGCCGTTATGGCAGGAATAGTATTAAAATATTTTTCTCTCATTCGAGTGAGTCGTTCATTCAGCATTACCTTTTTCTCCTTCTCCATATTTATCTGTGTTTTTTGCATTAAAAAAGGATCAGCGCTCTGTGCGTTGACCCTGTAATTGACTGTAATCTTTACCTTGTTAAAATTCAAGTTCACCTGTTATCTGAGTTTGCTCAAAATCTAATTTTTCGGTTTTTCTCCGATGCCCGACCGTTTCTGCGGTTTACGATCCGGTTCATTTGGAGTACGATCAAGTATAGCGCTCCGCACAAATGCGACAGTCATACGGATATTTTCCGCATGCCCAGACGGAGTTTCGCCTCGTCCGCCTTCGGCAGCGACCCCTTTCCTCTGTGTCCGCGGCTCTGCGAAAGCCTTGATAAACACAGGATACTTTTGGCTGCTGCGCCTCTATCCTTTGTAGTGTAAATTTTTTAACTGCCATTAGATTAGCACAACGTAAAATACATGTCAAATGTATAGGTTGATTTTTTTATGTTTTTTAATCAGTACAATCGTTGAATTTTCAATCACTTTTATACTATCGTCATACATATCCAGTACCAGTATTGTTGCGCTTATCTGTTTTCTTCACGATATTTACTGAGACCTTTTTTCCATTCATCTATGCTGTCATCACTTTCGACGCTTGCTGATGTTTCGCATCCGAAAAGCAGATCGAGTATGAATCTCGGACGCTTGCCGCCTATAGCGAGGCTCTGTACGCATGTAGGACAGTATACTACTACGTCCTCGCAAGGCATCTGGTCTGCTCTTTTTTTCATAAATTCAGTGACCTTTTCTATCGGCAGCTTGCCGTAAAGCGATGAGCCGCAGCATGTACCGCACTTGCCTGAGCGCTCCGGCTCTGTTACTCTGATATTCATTCTATGAAGCAGCTTGCGTACGGCGTTCAGATAACAGTCGTCGGCTCTTCCTGAGCATGTGTCGTGTATGCTCATTTCTGCGCCGCCATAATCAGGAAAATCAAAATCACTGCTTTCAGCCAGCTCCTCAAGGAAAAATACGTGCGGCGCGTCCGGCTTTAGCGTTTTATAGTGCGTGTGGCAGTACGTGCATGTTGTGATTATTGCAGTATCACTGTCTGGCGCTTCTGCGTCAAGGCAGCACATGTATCTCGTATCTGCCAGAGTATATCTCTTTTCTATCTCTTTTTTCAGAAGATCTGCGAGTTCTCTGTCATAAAGCATGAGCGCGCATCCCGGTGCGTATATATATTTCATATTTTTATACCTTATTGCATTGCGAAATTATGAAAATTTATCTATTATCTACCTTTTCAGGGTACATGTCGTGCTCCGCGAGGCGCTTCCATGCTACCT
>CAVGTL010000002.1:0-36289 GCA_963632005.1 Succinivibrio sp. | reverse complement strand
CGCAAAGTCCGGCTGACCTGTTATCGGGCAAATGCTCGTGAATTCCGGGCAGTTGAATTTTACAAAATAATCGTTGTCCGGGTGTTTGTTTATAAATGTTTCAAGTACCTCAGGCGCATAGTCGTCGGGATATTTTGTTCCCTGATTTCCTAAAAGCGTTATTCCCTGTGTTTCGTCGTTCGTTCTTCCTGTCATTATCATTTTCCTCTTTTATCATTTTGTTGGTAAATCAATAATTTTTCAAATTATCAAATAGCATTAATACTTCATGCTCCGATCCCGCCGCCCTGCGGCGCAGCAGTCAGGTACTTATTTATTCAATTTATCTTACGCGCATCTGCAGAAGCGGCTCATCGCGGAATCTGCCGCGGAGCGTTTCTGTATACGTCTTTGCATCGGATTTTCTGATGCCGCGCGCCGTCATACAGCTGTGGCGCGCGCTTATGAGCACAGCCACATCATCAGAGCCTGTCACCTTTTCTATGATATCCGCTATGTCAGAGCCTATGCGCTCCTGAAGCTGCAGGCGCTTCGCCGCCATGTCTGCTATGCGCGCGATCTTGCTCAGCCCTATGACTTTGCCTGACGGTATATACGCTACAGTGACCTTCATGTCGTACATGAGCGCTATGTGATGCTCGCAATAGCTGAAAACGTCTATGTCGCGTACAATCACGAGGTCCTGCGACTGCTCGGAGAACTCGAGCTCGTCCTCGAATGTCTTATCGAACATCTCTGCGATCTCGTCATTCGTATAGTTCATTCCCTCGAAGACCTCTTCATACATGCGCGCCACTCTGTCAGGCGTTTCTTTAAGCCCCTCGCGCTCCGGATCGTCGCCCAGCGCTACGAGTATTCCGCGTATGTGCTCCCGTATCGCGTCTGTATCTATCTTCTTTTTGCTTTTATTTTCTGCTATTTCTGCCATTTCTATACACCTCTTTCCTGAGGATCCCAGATCAGCTTGTGCATCTGGAGCTGCAGATTTACACCGTTCATCCTGTTTTCCTTCATGAACTCGACTATATCCGCAGGCTCTATCTCGCCGAAAACAGGGCTTATGTAGACGCTGCATTTTTCTGTCAGGCCGTACATGTCTATCACGTCGCGCGCGCGTTCAAGGTCCTCGATGCTCCCGGATACAAACTTTACTGTATCCTGTTTTGCGAGCAGCTCGAAGTTCGCCGTGAGCATCATTATCTCCATGCCGCTCGACGGCAGCTTGTAGTCCATCGTAAATATCGGGCGTCTGGCTGCCGGGTCTGCCGGTATGAATTTATTCAGCGGAACGCTCCCGTTCGTTTCTATCTCAACACTGAGCTTTTCATCAGCCAGAAGAACGTCTATCAGCTCGTCCATGCCTTCCTGCATGAGCGGCTCACCGCCTGTCAGCGTTACGTTTCTGATCCCTGAAAGCTTTACAGTGTCATATATTTCAGACGCTGTCATTTCAGTGAACTCCGTCTCCTCGTAATTCGCCCACGATGTATCGCAGTATGAGCACGAAAGGCCGCAGCCCTTGAAACGAATGAAATACGCTAACTGGCCTGCGCGAGTCCCCTCGCCGTTTATGCTTGCGAAATGTTCTACTACTTTGTATTTTATCATTTTTCCTATGCCTCCGAATAAGACGCGCAGTTGTTCGGCGTCTCGTAAACTACTGTTTCGCGAACTTTATAGCCGAGCTCGCTCATGCGGTCGTAAAAATATTTTGCGAAATTCTCCGCCGTCGGTCTGAACGGAAATTCTATTATCCTGAAATCCTCGTCGCGAAGCGCAGCCAGTGTCGCTGGCTTAAGTGAGCCGCTTTCTATTATGAACGAATGATCGAGCTCGTCGGCAAGCTTTTTAAGGTCGTTTTTAAGGTCGCCGAAATCTACGAGCATGCCGCGCTTTTCGCCGCTCTCTCTGAGCGCGTCGCCTTTTATCTCTATTATCACGCGCCATCTGTGGCCGTGGATATTCCTGCATTTTCCTACATAATCCGCAAGGAAATGCGCAGAGTCGAAGCTCTGTTCTGTCTTTAATGTATACATATTTTTCTCCTGAAAATTAAAAAGCGAGCGCATAAAAGCGCCCGCACTAATGTTATTCCTTCATCAGTAGCCCTGGTTTTGTTTTACGACAGGATGGCGCTGACGAACTGTCGTTGTGTTTGCTACGCGCCGCATTGTCTGCGGCGCGACCTTGTATACTATACTACAAAATGCTTTATATGTCAAAATAGCATAAATATATGCTACAATTAAATTCACAAAGATAAAAAATTACGAGGTGGAAAACAATGTCATCAAATAAAAGAAAAATAAATACAACACGTTCCGCATTTATAATCATAGATATGGAAAACGGGTTTATCGATCCGGCTTCGCCGCTTTGTATCGCAGGGGCAGCGGCCACTGTTCCTGCGCTGGCTTCGGCGGCTGAGGCGGCTCGTGAAAAGGGGATCCCTGTGTTTTACGTAAAGCGCATATACCGCGCCGACGGCAGCGATGTGGAAAATACGCGGTACGAATGCTGGCGTTCCGCCGAAAACGTCCTTGCGCCCGCATCCGCGGGCCCGTGCAGCATCGAAGAGCCTGCGGCGCTGGCGCCGCGCCCTGAGGATTATATTATTATAAAGCCGCGCTTCAGCGCATTCTTTCAGACAGAGCTCGATCTTATCTTACGCCGGTTAGATGTACGAAACATAATACTCACAGGCACGACTACGCCGAACTGTATACGTACCACGGCATACGACGGTATCTCGCTCGATTACAACGTCATAGCGCTCGAAGACTGCTGCTCGTCGCAGACGCCCGAGATACAGCGCGCTAACATGGACGACATGGCGTGCATAGGCGTTACTGTAATGTCATCCGAGGAGTTCGCTGCGTCATACGACGCCGACACCGTTCCTGACCTTTCCGAAAAAATACGCAATGATATCTACGTAGAATAATATATATACTTTATTAATAAGCAGCAAAAAAGACACAGCAAGTATATTTAATGCAAATGTAAAAACACTGCCCTCCGCCGAGCGGAGCATCAGGCTTCGCCACAGCTTTGGGCAGTGTTTCCAAGGTTATTGCATTTTTACGTATATTTAAGTTATGCCAGAGTTCTTCCCATCATGTAAGCCTGCTTAGCGTATTCAGTCTGGAGCAGCGCTTCCATGTCAGGACATCCCTTTGCGAGGAGGATATTCTTTTCGTCCCATCCCCAGTAGCGGAGCATCTGCTTGAATGAAGCTACGATGCCTACTGCCGGCTCGAGCTCTGTTTCTGCGTATGTGACTATCAGCGACGCGCTCGCCTTGCGGTGCATCTCTTCATCGATGCAGTACATTCTGTCGATAGCGACCTTGATCTGTGAAGAGAACGAATTATAATGAAGCGGTGATACCAGTACAAGGTGGTCGCACTCAAGCAGATGCGGATAAAGCTCGTCCATGTCGTCGCTCACGCCGCAGCGGTTGCAATTCTGCGTGTGGCAGTATTCATCTGCCTGACAGTGGCCTATGTTTTTGAAAGCCGAGTCAAAGCGGTAAACGCTGTGTCCCGCGTCCTGTGCGCCCTTTATGAAATTATCAGCCAGGAAAGCTGATGTTCCGTCCTTGTGAGGACTTCCTGTGATCACTACGATCTTCATAGTAATATCATCTCCTTATCTTTACATTCCGAGGAACTCGCGCTGTGTCGCGCCCTCGTCCATCGCCTTTGTGATCTCTGCCATTCTTGAAGTGTCGCCTACGAGTATCGCGCCTGCCAGACGACTGTTCAGGAAGAAATACTTAGCGTATATATGGCGCTTCGGGTCATGGAACTCAGACGTAGTGTACTCGCCCGGTCTGTCCTTGCCGTTAGTGCCTACAGCAAATATAGACGTGTTGAACGCGTTTATAGACAGCGAACCGCTGAGAGGCGAATAAGAAAGCGTTTCGCCTGCAGCCTCCGCACCTGCGATCCTGCCTGTTTCTGCAGCCTGAGCCCAAAATGCCTGCGGCTGTCCGTCATATGTCACGCAGTCGCCGCACGCGTAAACGCCGGCAGCACTCGTGTGCATCTGCGCGTCAACACATATGAAGCCGTTTTCAGTCTTTATGCCCGCAGCCTCGGCTATAGCAACGTTCGGACGCATTCCTGTAGACATTATAACGAGGTCTGCCGCGAAGCTTCTGCCGTCGTTCAGCTTAACATCTGTCGCTGTTATCTGTGAGATGCCTGCGCCTGTGATAACGTCTATGCCGCATCCTGTAACTATGCCCTCGAGCATTGCCGAAGCGTTTTCGTCGAGCTGCTTAGGAAGCAGTCCCGGCGCGCCTTCGAGGACTGTTACTCTGTAGCCGCCCTGCTTGAGCTCCCACGCCGCTTCAAGGCCCATAACGCCGCCGCCTATGCAGACTACGTTTGCGCCCGGCTTGAGCAGGCTCTTTGCCTTTTCTGTGTCGGCGATGCTCCTTATAGAAACTACATGCGGAGCATCTGCGCCCTGAATAGGCGCTACGAAGCAACGTGCTCCGAGAGCGTATATCAGCTTGTCATAATCATAAGCGCCCTTTGAAGTCATTACGCGCTTTGAGTATACGTCTATACTGTTTACTTCTGTTTCGAGGACTACATCTATATTGTTTATCTCGTACCAGTCAGGTCCTACTACGGCAAGTCTGTTGCCTGACATGTCGGAAAGCAGGGCTTTCGTAAGCATAGGTCTGTTGTACGGTACATATTTTTCATTAGTTATGAGAGTTACGTGAGCCTGTCTGTTTCTTGCGCGTATCGCGTCAGCCGCGTTGAATGCTGCAGCTCCGCCGCCTATGATAATAAATTTTTCCATAGTATCACGACGGAACGTAGTCTCTGTAGACTCTACAGGAACGCACTTGTCGAGGCCTACGCCGCATACAGGGCATGCGCCCGCAGACGCGTCAAATATCTCGCCGCATACGAGGCACTTCATGAGCATCTTGCCGCCTGTAGAAACAGTCGTACTCTTTTCAGGAGCAGTCTTGAGCAGAGCGCACGCAAAGTTATAACCAAAGTCATGCGCATCGAGAAGCTGCGTATCGCTCGGTCTGAGCCTTACTGTAAAGCCGTCGAGGACTCTCATCTGAAGCTGCTTTAAGCGCTCGATTATGTGAGGTACGCCCTCACCGCTCCAGCCGTAGCTTCCGAAAGCGCTGGCGAGCTTGCCCTTGTGAGTCGGCGGGAACATTCCGAGCGTAAGCTGCCATATAGGAGCAAGCGCTTCGCCGATTATAGTCGGCGTTCCCATGAGTATGCCGTCAGCCTGCGCGAGCTCAGCGCCTACCTGCGCCGCGTCTGCAGTTACCATGTCGTACATGCGTACTTCTATATCCTTGCAGCGGTCTTTTATACCTGCCGCGATATGCTCAGCGAGCTGGCCTGTGTATCCGTAAGCGCTTACATACGGTATAACGACGAGCTTTTCTGCAGTCTTCGGCGCAGCGCTTCCGCACCAGCTACGATATACCTGCATGAGCTCAGGGATCTTGCAGTCGTGCACAGGACCGTGACCCGGGCAGATCAGCTTTATATCAAGGTCTTTTATACGGTCGAGCGCAGCCAGCATATAAGGGTCCTTGAAAGGTCCGATGATAGCATCGAAATAATACTTCGTAGCTCTCCAGTAGCCTTCCTCGTCAGTTACAGTGCTCCTGAGAACTCCCTCATGGCTGTAGTGCGAACCGAATGAATCGCAAGGGAACAGCGCCTTCTCCTCTACTACGTATGTATACATCGTGTCAGGCCAGTGCAGATTAGGGAGCACCATGAACTGCAGAGTCTTGTCGCCAAGCGATAATGTATCGCCGTCAGCTACAGCGATATTCCTGAAGTCCTTGTTTGCTATCTCCTTTAAAAAGCTGATCGCAGTTGCAGTTCCGACAACGGTAGCCATAGGATTGAGCTCGAGTATCTTTGCTATGCTCCCGGCGTGATCCGGCTCGGTGTGGTTCATGATAACATAATCTATATGTCCCATAACTCCGAGACTTTCGAGAGAAGCCTTGTATTCATCCCAGAATACTTCCTTTGCAGTCTCAAAGAGAGCTGTCGCGCGGCTGCCCTTCAGCACATAAGAATTGTACGTAGTTCCGAACTCCGGCGTCATTACTATGTCGAACACCTTCAGATCAGGGTCGAGCACGCCGTTCCAGTAAAGGCTGTCACTGAGTTTAAGTGTTTTCATTAATGTACTCCTTCCAGTAAAACAGACAGTCAGCTCGCAGCGTCACATCTGTTTTCACTAACAAGTCCTACTTTCACCTTTTAATTAATAAATTAATATAAATTAATATCTAAAACAGCCGCTCCGCTCCATGACGCGGGCCCGGCCCGCCCATAAAAGCATTGCATCAAAAGCGCCGCAGCGCCGGTCAGAACGCCGCTTATTTTTAAGCGCTTAAAGGCTGTCAATTATCATTATCTTATTGTTACTGCCTGTCTCATAAAGCTTTATCTTGTAAAGTTCCTGAGATCCTTCGCGCCATCTGCGCGAGTTTTCTTAAGCAGCTCCTTATATTTTCCGTCATAAACGACACATCCGATATGCTTCATGTTAAGCTCAAGCTCGCTGCACATATTGCATGTCTTACACCATTTTATCCGGTCGTCTATACCGAGCTGCATCTTGAGCGGCAGATACGGGTCTGCAAAAGCCTGTCTGCCGAGTCCTATCATGTCAAGACCGCCTGTACTTATACACTTTTCAGCGAAAGCTCTCAGTCCTTCGTTTTCAGGCGACATACCGCCGAGCGAGCTTTCTCCGCCCTTTCCGAGAGCCGAAAGTCCCGCGCCGATAACTACAGTTTCCGGTCTGAGATTGTCCTTCATGACCTTAGCCATTGTCAAATGGTAATATACATTTGACGCACATGACTTTACAGGAGACATGTTTTTCCAGTATACAGAAGCATTTCCTATAGTCTCGCCAAAGAAATCGCAACCTCTCGCCTCCATGCCCTTTATGAGGGCTATTGATTCTGAAAGGTCTATATACGGACTGTCAGCGCCTGCGTGTCCCTGTCCGCCCGGCATCTCGTCATACATACTGACGCGAGCTCCCAGCAGGAAGCGTCTGTCAGGTATCATGTCTCTTATGCGCTCGCACGGGTCAAATGCAAAACGGCTCCTGTTTTCCCACGAGCCTCCGTATTTCCAATCTCTGTCATTATATGGTCTGAGTATCTGCGAACCCAGATATCCATGGCACATTTTAAGGTCTATACCGTCTGCGCCTACCTCATGCAGGAATCTCGCAGTGTCTACTTCACGGTCTATAAACGAATCTATATAACCGGCGTCTATTATATCGCCGCCAAACCCGTAAAGCTCCTTTACAGATACCTTCCTTGAAGCGTTCGCCGAAACAGTTTCACCACCGTGGTGGTACTGAAGTATTATCACTGTGTCAGGGAACTCCTTCTTGAGATCGCCTATGAATTTTTCCCACGCTCTGCGTGATGAAGCGTCATAAACGTCAAGCATGAGCTGGTTATTTCTTGAGCGTGTCGGAGCATCAAGGCTGACTGCCTCTATCCACACAACGCCTGAGCCTCCGCGGCAATAATCTCTATAGCGCTGTACAGTGCTCGCCGTAGGCGTACCGTCAGGATTCGCGTCTGCCGCCTCCATCGGGAGCACAGCAAATCTGTTTTTAGCTGTCAGATTTCCGATACGTAAAGGCGTCCAGATAACGCTGTCGTCGCCCTCGGAAGGACAGGCCTCTATCTTCATGCCTGCGCGCCCGGCCGTCTCGTAAAGCTTCATTACCGAAGACATTACAGAATCGTCAGGCGGCGCGTCTACCCTGAAGCGCGTAATGACGCCGGGATCGTCCGACGCAGTTGACCGACAACTGCTTGCCGCAGCGGCACTGCAGTCTCTCAGAACGCACTCAAACAGGCTTCTGTCGCTCATTCTTTTTATTTTTACTGTAAGATCTGTACTTTTCATATTCTTACCTGATTTTGGTTTTCCGTAATATTTTATTGAAAACCGATTTTATCTTTTGGATATTTTTAAAACTGCGCAGGAGCACCTGATTTCTCAGAGTGCTTCCGCGCAACGTTTTTATTTTACCATAAACCGATAAATAATGCTGCGAACTCAGCAGGTTCAGTCTTTCTTGGGTTGAACTCAGTGCAGCCGTCTGTCATAGCACCCTGCACCATGTCAGCGATAGCCTGCATATATTCATCCTTAGTGCACTTGCCTGTCAGAGAAACAGTCATAGGGATGTTCATAGTGAACATCATGTTCTTTATGTGGTCAACGAGCTTTCTTACTGTATCAGCAACGCCGTTTCCTGTAACACCGAACTTAGCTGCAGCAGCGCAGTACTTAGCTGCACATGCAGGAAGCTCTGCATCGCTGTTTACAGCATCTATCCTGCTGTTAAAAGCGATGATGTGCGGGAGGAGTATAGCGTTTGCTCTGCCGTGAGCGATATGGAAATGACCGCCGAGCTGGTGAGCCATGCTGTGGTTGATACCGAGTGAGCAGCTGCTGAACGCGATGCCTGCGAGGCATGAAGCAACATGCATCTGCTGTCTTGCTTCTACATCCTTGCCGTTCTTGTAAGCTCTTACGAGATACTTTGAGCAAAGCTCGAGCGACTTTTCAGCGAGAGCGTCAGTGAAAGCGTTAGCCTTTTCACTTACGTAAGCTTCGATAGCATGAGTGATAACGTCCATACCTGTATCAGCAGTGATAGTAGGAGGAACTGACATTGTCAGCTCAGCATCGAGTATAGCTTCATTAGGAATGATGTTGTCAGTAACGATAGGGCACTTGAGGTTATTCTTAAATGTATCTGTTACTACAGCATATGAAGTTACCTCTGAACCGCTTCCGCTCGTAGTCGGTATAGCTATCAGCTTTATCTCGCCAAACTTACCGATGCTCTCAGTGAATTCCTTTATAGACTTTGCACTGTCGATAGCAGCGCCGCCGCCTACCGCAACGATAGCATCAGGCTTGTACTCGAGCGCGAACTGTACGCCGTAAGCGATCTTGTTCAGCGGAGGGTCAGGAATTACATCACTGTATACGTGATATACCTTATGAGCCTCGTCGAGTCTTCTTGTAAGCGAATTGATCATGCCGCTTTCCACTACAAACGGGTCAGCGATGACAAGGATCTTGTCATACGGGTTGTCTCTCAGCCTGTCTAAGGCATTATCCCCAAAAAAGATCTTGGTTTTCAGGTCAAATCTGTCCATTTTCTTCTATACCATCCTTTAAAATAAAAAATTGTTTTCAGATTCTTTTAATTCAACTTTTGAATTACTCATATCAACAAATGAATAACCTTTTCAAAAATATTATTAATGCAGTAATACGACAACGACACCCGCGGCATCACGCCGCAAGCATCCGCGCCCGCAGGCGCGCTATCAACATACATTAATTTACCCTGTTCATTATCTCTCATATATTATACAACTTAAACGCATTATTTCAAATAACAAATCATAATAACACGTTAAATATTTCTCATACACTCCGAACAGAGGAATGCCTTAATTGACGGCCGGAGCGCCTTTCCTGAAATTCAGCGCTCCGAGCCGGTATTTTTAAATGCTAAGTCGAATAACGGATCACCCTGTATTATATAAGGGCTTATCCTAAATAACGGCTTACCATAGTTGCGAATTCAGCGCGGCTTATCTTTGCCTTAGGAGCAAGAGTAGCAGCGTCGCGTCCGCTTACGATGCCTGCGCCAACAGCCCACTGCATGCCTTCAGAAGCATATGATGAAACTGCAGACTTGTCGCTGAATGCAGACAGGTCGTTCACCTTGCTCGTGTCAGCCTTCTTGTACTGAGCGTAGCGATAAAGCATAGTTGCCATATCCTGGCGAGTAATATTGTCGTTTGGCTTAAACTTACCGTCAGAACCCTTTACGATGCCGTTGTCTGCAGCCCAGTCAACAGCAGCTGCATACCACTTAGATGCATCAACGTCGCTGAATGTTGCAGCAGCTTCAGCAGCAACGCCTGTAGTCTCGCCTGACATACGATAAAGAACTGTAGCAGCCATACCGCGTGTAAGCTGAGCCTTAGGGCTGAATGTAGAGCCGTCGCCTGTACCGTTCATGAGACCCTTGTCAACGATAGCTGAAACTGTATCATAGAACCAGTCAGCAGATGTTACGTCTGTGAATCCCTTAACGCTTACCCAGATCGGATCTGTAGCAGCCCACTGGTTGTTCTTGTCAACAGCAGTGAAGCTGTACCATACGTTCTTGCCTGCAACAGCAGTAGTCTTGAATGAAACTGATGTACGGTCTGTAGTGCCGTTGAGTTCCTTCTTGTCTATGCATACGCCGTTTCTGTACAGGTAGATAGTATCAAAACCATCTATAGCCTGAACATCGAGGTCGAATGTAAGCTCATCGCCTGCCTTTGCAGACTGTCTTGAACCAAACATAGCATTTTCAGCAGGGAAGAGAACAGGACCGCATGTAACGTATGCGTTACCGCTCTTGAGTGCTGTAGTGTAAGCTTCCTGACTGTAAGTGTCAAGCTTCGCGAATTCGCGTATAACGCCTGAATACAGGCTTGTATTATGCGCATCATGCGCATCTGAGCCTGCGCTCAGGTACTTTTCGATGCCTTCGTTCCAGAATGACATAGCAGCGAGGAGTGCCTTAGCATCCATCTTGTCGTTTACGCCGTTGAGCTTGTCTGAAGGAAGTGTAGCCGCAAGGTTCTGGCGGTTTATCTTCGCCCAGTCAGCAGCGTTTACAGTATCGAGTCCTGTAAGGTCCATAGTGCTCTGGAGCTCGAGGAGATCGAAGCTGTCCCAACCCTGCTCTGTACCGCCGTTTACTGATGTCTGGTTATTAAGGAAACCATAGTCAGAGAACGGATGGTGCATGATAACTGTAGCTCCGAGCTGATGGCCTGTATCTGCTATCTGCTTAGGAGTAGCTGTTGAAGGGTCTATAGGAGCACCACTGTTGCTGTAATCAACACCGAGGTATCCCCAGTGTCCCCAGCCCGGTGAAACTTCTATGTTTGAAAGGAATACTCTGTCCTTGTCCTTTGCGAACTGAGCCATCTCAGAGTTATGTATACGAGTGTCGTGGTCTGTTACAACGTTGAAGTCAAGACCCTGAGCTATCTGGAAGCTGAAGAGATCCTTTATAGTCGTAGAACCGTCACCATAATCTGAGTGGTTGTGGTTGTCCATGTTGTACCAGCCTTCAGCCTTCGCATTGATAGGAATATCAATAACGAATGTATGGTCAAGACCTGCTGAAGTGATGTCACCTGTCCATGAAGCAGACTTCGAAAGGAACGGTGTGCTGTATGTTGCTGTTATAGTAACGTTTTCAGCCTTTGAAAGGTTGAAATCAAGGTCGTTTGAAGAAGAGAACGCGTCAGAGAACTGAACAGATCCGCCCAGAGTCTTCATTTCTGAAGTTATACCTGAGATCTCGATCTTGAAAGGTATTGAATTACCGTTCTGATCTACAGCCTTCAGATGCATGTGAGCGCCCTGCTCTATCTTGAGGTCCTGTGTCTGGTCGCCTGTGAGCTTTATTTCATCTGTGAGGAGTGATGTGTAGCCTGAGGCTTCGACCTTGAGCTTGTAAATGTAGTCACTGTTACCGAGAACATTGTCTGTTCCGTCGTTCCAGCCTGTGTTTGGAAGGTCAAACGAATAATTTCCGTTTTCATCTGTTCTTGTCCAAACGAAAGGCATCATATTTGCAACAGGAGTATCGATAGCCTGACCGTTGACACTCTGTGACTTTTCAGTCGGCATGTATACACCTGTCTTCTCTACGATGACATACGCGCCTGCTACAGGCTTTCCGCTGTCATCTGTTACAGTACCGCTCAGCTTTGAAGCATCCTTGATGTTTTCACGAGCGATGTAACGTGAGATTATAGAAGCTGTTTCGCTCTTATCAGAAACGAGCAGCTCACCTGTATATGTTTCAGTTGTTCCCGGAGCGATGTCGCGGAGCTTGTATACATCCTTGTAGCCTGAAGAGCCCTTGTAAGAATCAGCGCCGTCAAGCTGAACTGATGCAGCATAGCTGTCACTGTAAGTTGCAACGAACTCACCGAAACGCTCCTGAACCTTCGCATTCGCGCCTACTGCTATACCTGTAGTCTTAACTTCAGGATAGAAGCCGAATGGTCCGTACATGCTTGCTGCGTTAGTGCTGATAGAATATCCGCTGTACATGTTCTTGTAAGTAACCTTGTTACCTGCAGGATTTTCAACTGTAGTAACCATAGTTACAAAAGAATCGCCGTCCTTGAGCGTATATGTCGTTGTAACGTTGAGCGGCTTCTGAACTGTACCGAATTCTGCTTCGTCGTCCTTACCGTTCTTGTTAGCGTCAGCTACCCAGTAGCGTGTCTTCATAACGACCTTTGCAGTATCTCCGTCAACGCTGTACTTTGCGTCTACGTCTGTCAGGAGATTCTCGCCCTGGTAGCTTCCTGTTGAAGTCCAGAGGTCGAGCAGGAACTCAGCATCGTTAGTAAGATCCTGCTTGAAGTTGTTCTGTCCGTCGTTTATACCGATGTCGAGAACCGAACCGCGCGTCATGTTCCAGTAATTGTTAGTACCTACAGCGAAAGATAAAGCGATCTTGTCATTGTACATAGTCAGATCGTTATCAGCAGTCGCTGCACCTTCAAAAATAGGTGTAGGTCCTTCTACAACTGTAGCTGCCATTGATGGCACTGCCATGATACCCACGAACAGTGTTGCTGCCATAAATGCCAGGATCAGGTGTAATTTTCTGTTCATAAATATAAAATCCTCCCAGATTTGTAATTCTTCTCCCCATCTCAGATATCAGTAACACATAATAAATGGCGGGAAGAATAGAAATCGCAGGCATTCCGCTGTTCGGAACGTATGAGGAATAAATGCGTCAGGCACTTCGCGCGCCCGCGCGCCTATAAGATATGAATAGAGAAAAACTTTCCTGAGTAATGAATTACGTTTTAATTGTCATACTGACAAAATAATATTTTTGAAAAAGGGGCGGTCAAAGCCGCCCCAAATAGCCCGACAGGGCATTTTATTTAATTGAGTATGAATACTTCAGTTAAATTATTCAGCCTTTGTACCTGTAGGGAGAATAGTTTCAACTTCAGCGTGTGGTCTAGGAATTACGTGAACAGAGATGAGTTCGCCTACTCTCTGAGCAGCAGCAGCACCAGCATCTGTAGCAGCCTTAACAGCGCCAACGTCACCTCTTACCATTACAGTAACGAGACCGCCACCAACGTGTTCCTTACCGATGAGGTATACGTTAGCTGCCTTTACCATAGCATCAGCTGCTTCGATTGAACCTACTAAACCCTTTGTTTCGATCATTCCGAGTGCATCATACTTAGTCATTTTAAATTTCCTCCTTGTTAAGAAAACATATAAATTTTAAATAAATTGATTTTGTTTTTGTTAATTTGTGTTTAAAATTGTGATTTTCTGTGTTTTGTCAGTTTTATCAGGAAACTACTTAATAATAGTTACCTTTGTTGATGAGCCGATATCCATTGCATTAGCTTCATCAGTATCGAGATGACAGTCAAGCTTTGACTTGTCATTAGCTCTTATAATAACGTTTGATAAAACGCCGCCTCTTGGTCCATCTACCTTAAGGCTTACGATCTGACCATCGTGTACGCCGAATCTTTCAGCGTCCTGGCAAGTCATATGGATATGTCTCTGCGCAACGATCAGACCTTCCTTTAACTGAACTGAACCCTTAGGACCGATAACAGTCACTCCAGGAGTACCTGCGAGGTCACCTGAAAGTCTTGCCGGAGCAGTAACTCCGAGCTTGAAACGGTCGCTGTGGAGTACTTCTACCTGAGTCTTGCTTCTTAAAGGTCCGAGTACTCTTACCTTTTCGATAGCGCCCTTAGGACCGCAGATAGTAACTACTTCCTTGCATGCGAACTGTCCCGGCTGTGAAAGATCCTTTATGTTAGTCAGCTCATAGCCCTCACCAAAGAGCGCCTTGAGGTCGCTCTCTGAGAGGTGTATATGTCTGTTTGAGATTCCTACAGGAACTGTATCTTCAGCAGGCGCTTCGCATGCTGCCGGCTTAACGCCGCTCTTTACAGCTTCCATAAGGATCTGCATAATTGCTTCATAATTTGGTTCTGCCATTTTTAGTTCTCGCCCTTCATTGCCTTTACAAGCGCATTGATCATGTTGTTGAGCTCGTTCATATCGATAGGAGCATCGCTTGCAACAGGTGCGAGGTTGTCAGAGCAGCTGTTGCAGCCTACGCCATAGCTGATACCGCTGTTCTTCTGCTGATATTCAGCAGGTGAAAGGTATCCGTTCTGTGCAGGAGCAGCTGCAGGTGATGAGCAGCCCTGCTGTACAGAGAGGAGCTCTGGGTGGTTAAATGTAGGGTCGTCAGCGATCAGAGTAGTGCAGTCCTTGATACCGTAAGCAACCTTCTTGATGTTTACGAGGTGCATCGGAGTAACGTTTTCTGAAACTGAGCTGCCGCCGAGTGTTCCGCATCCGAGTGTGAATGCAGGTGGAAGAGCAGTGCTTGCGCCTGTACCGCCGAGTGCGCTTCCTGTATTTACGAGGATTCTTGAAGCAGGCTTTCTTGAGAATTCAAGAACGATGTTTCTGTCCTCAGTGTGTAAGCTCATTGTGTGGCCGATACCGTTCTGGAGGAGCTCGATGCTCAGGCTGCATGCTTCATGCCAGTCCTTAACAACATAGAAAGCGATAACGCTTGTGAGCTTCTCGTATGAAAGCGGATAACCTTCACCAACGCCGCCCTGTGCGCCGATGAGGAGTCTTGTGCCTGCAGGAATAGTGATGCCAGCTGCATCAGCGATTACCTGAGCAGATCTTGCTACGAACTTAGCGTTCATTGCATTGCCCTTCTTAAAGAGGAGCTTGCAGACCTTAGCAGTTTCTTCTTCAGTCATGAAGTAGCCGCCCTGTCTCTGGAATTCAGCTACTACAGCGTCCTTGTTGCATTCTTCGCAAACGATAGACTGTTCTGAAGCGCAGATAGTACCATAGTCAAATGTCTTGCTGGCCATGATATTTGTAACTGCCTTCTTAACGTCTGCAGTTCTTTCGATGTAAGCAGGTGAGTTACCGGCACCTACGCCGATTGCAGGCTTACCGCAGCTGTATGCTGCTCTAACCATTCCAGGACCACCTGTAGCGAGGATGAGCTTAACTTCCTTGCTTCTCATCAGTTCGTTAGTTGCTGGCATAGTAGGCATTGTGATGCAGCCGATAACGTTTGCAGGAGCACCTGCAGCTACAGCAGCTTCGAGCATGAGCTCAGCAGCCTTTACTGTGCACTTGAGAGCTGATGGATGTGGTGAGAATACGATAGCATTTCTTGACTTGATTGCTATGATCGATTTGTAAATTACTGTAGATGTTGGGTTAGTTGAAGGAACGATACCCATTACCAGACCTACAGGGTCTGCAACATCCATAGTTCTGTTGATCGGATCTTCGCTGATGATGCCTGAGCACTTAAGATCCTTTATTGACTCATAAAGGATAGTTGAAGCCATGTGGTTCTTGTAAGTCTTGTCTTCGTACTTACCGAAGCCAGTTTCTTCAACTGCCATCTTAGCGAGCATTACAGCGTTTTCTTCAGCTACACGAACCATGTTTCTGATGATTCTGTCGATCTGATCGTCTGTATAATTAAAAAGTCTGTCCTGAGCGACCTGTCCAAGGCGTGCAAGATTTCTTACTTCCTGGATAGAACGTAAATCATAATCCATATTTTCCATGAATCAGAATCCCCTCCCTTTCATTATCTTTTACTTTTCTTTAAATAATACTTTATGAATTCTTCAATGAGGTCTGCCTTGTTAGCCTTAGATACCTCTCTGCCTGTGATTCCGAAACCTTCGTATTCTCTGGCGAGATTTCTGAGCTTTACAACTTTGCAGTTCTGAAGAATTTCAACTGCTTTGTCAATGCCTTTTTCCGCTGCTATTCCGTCGATACATTCCTTTGTAAGTGTCTTACTGTCGAATGTTTCTTCTTCAGCTTCAGGCGTTTCTTCCGGGGCTTCAGTTTCATGCTCCGCTTCTTCAGGGGCTTCCGCCTCTTCTTCAGCTTCGCTTTCTGCCGGAGTCTCATGGATCTCAGCCTCAGGCTGTTTTTCGTCAGCAGCAGTTTCAGGTTCTTCAGCCGTTATTTCAGCTTCATCTTCTTCCGCTGTTTCAGGCGCTTCTTCGATAACAGGTTCTGCTTCTTCTGGTTCAACTTCTTCTGAAATCTCATTTACTGTTTCTTCTGATGTTTCTTCCGAAGCTTCTTCTGCCGGAGCGCCGTTTCCGCCGCCACCGCCGTTATCGTCACCGCCGTCGTCTCCTCCGAGATTTCTGTTCGGTTTCATCATCCTGTCGACTTCTTCATGAGGTCTAGGAATAACGTGAACAGAGATCAGAAGTTCCTGACCGAGGTTCATTACAGCCGCAGCTCCGGCATCTACCGAAGCCTTGACCGCGCCTACGTCACCGATAACTGTTATAGTTACCAGTCCGCCGCCGGTAAACGTCTTATCATAAAGAGAAACGTTTGCGGCTTTGAGCATTGCATCAGCGCTCTCAATGGCTGCAAGCAGTCCTTTTGTTTCTATAAAACCAAGTGCCTGCATTAATGTTTATCTCCTGTTTAGTGAGTTGCGTAGAATACTTTGACCTTATCAGGTGAACCGAACTTCAGATGAGCGCCGTTCTGGAAGAAGAGGCAGTCACCAGGGTGACCTGTAAATACTCTGCCGTCCTTTTCAACAGTAAGAGTACCTTCTACTACGTAGTAGATCTCCTGGCATGCTACATCCCAAGGGAATGAGCAGTTCTCGATAGTCATGAAACCTGCGTTCATTGCTGAACCGTCATCTGAGTTGATAAGCTCATTGTAGAAAACCTTATCTGCCGGATTGCCTGTATCAAGTGGTTCCCACTTAGCAGTGCTGCTTCTTACGAGCTTTACGAAACCCTGTCCGTCTCCTTCAGAAACGTATGGTACATCCTGCTGTATAACATTAGCAAGGTTTCCGAGAAGTCCTCTCTCAGCTAAAGACATGATAGCCTTGTAAATAAGTTCGCTGTCTATAGCGCCCTCCTGTACAGGAGCAGCATGTGTTACAGCTGGCTGAGCTGCAGGTGCTGGAGCAGCCGGTGCAGCTGGAGCTGCGCAAGCCTCCGGAGCCTGTCCGCATACGAATTCGATGCCTGCGTTTACAGCAGCATCCTTCGCTGCAGGTGTTACCAGTGTGCATTCATCGATATAGATGACTTTCTGACCCTGCTTTTCAGCTTCTTCCACTTCTTTAGTGCAAATAAGCTTTTTCATGCATACACATCCTTTCGTTAATTTTCATTATTGTTATTTCGCCGCGTGAGCAGCGTTTCAATCACTTCTTAATTATTTATTATAAAAGTGATTCAATAAGCCTGTGTGAAGGTGAAGGAATTACTTCTGAATTTACCAGAAGACCCTTTTCCTTCGCGATGGCAACGCCTGCGCTTGAGCCTGACTGTACGGCAGATACATCACCTGTGAAAGTGAAGTATGACTTGCCGCCGAGACCATTACCGAGTCTGAGCTCGATACTCTCAACATCAGCAGCCTTAAGTATCTGATCCGCGCAGATTATCATCGTTGAAATGGAGAAAGACTCCATGATGCCGATCGCGCCGATCCTTTCAGGCATTGTAGCGCCTGTGATGGCAGGGAATACTCCCGGATCTACATTTGGAATGACCATAGAGTCAACATAAAACTCTCCGGCTTCCTTTTCACCTACATGGATAGATTCTTCTACTGCTGATACGTCGCCGTGTACAATTGCAATGTATTTACCAGGGCATGTTGAAGAAGCTGTTACGATCTCAACTTCGGAAGTCTTGACCATCTGATCTGCCGCATAAATGCCTCTTGCTATGCTGTTGAATTCAACCATACCAATAGCTCTCATAATCATTACCTCCTTATCTCAATATAATCAGCTGTTACTTCTGAAACAGTTCCGTTTATGCTGCTGTGAACCGTAGCTCCCAGCTTGCCTTCAGGAACGTTTCCGATGAGTTCGCCTGCTGTAACGCTCTGACCTGCAGCTACGACCGGCTGAGCCGGACCGCCTACATGCTGGCGGAGAGCTATTCTTACAACTGGAGGCTCGATCTTTACATCACTCATCGGAGCAGGTCTGTCGAAGTTCTTCAGACCTATTCTCGCTACAAGGCGCTTACTTGGAACGAGACGCATATTTCTGATGCTTCTCGGCTCAAACTCTGTCTTTGACGGAGTATATCTGAGACCCTGTTCAGCAAGTCTGTCCTTGAAATACATGTTTGACATCTTAGGGTGAAGGCCCGCAGGACATGAGAAGTATTCACAAAGTCCGCACTGGCAGCAGAGCTGCGCTACCTTCTGACCTTCGAGATCATCGATATTGTAGTTCATTACTCTCATCATCTTGTGAGGAGCTACGCTGTGTCCGAGAAGGAATCTCGGGCAGAGGTCAGTACACATCCTGCACTGCTCGCATGTAGCCTTGTTCACTCTCTTAGCCTGTTCCATCGTAGTTGACTTCTTGCGGATAAGATAGTGATCCTTTCTGAGAATGATGAAGCCTTTGTTCTTCTTTATAACATAACCGTTAAGGTCTGCCATTACTGAACCCATCATAGGACCGCCGTCGATAACAGCGTAGTCAGTGAAGTCTTCGATCCCCGAAAGCTTCAGTACGTCTATAACAGGTGTTCCTACAGGAACCTTTACAGTTATTCTGTTTGGAATATCTCCGGCAAGCGTTATGAACTTTTCTGTTACAGCCTTACCCTCAGATGCTCTGTAGATATTAAGCACTGTCTCAGCGTTGCAGACGATGCATCCTACATTGATAGGAATGCCTGCTTCAGGAACTACTCTGCCTGTGAGCTGGTAAACGAGTACCTGCTCATCACCGGCAGGATAGATGTCAGGAAGCTCGCCTACTTCTATGTCCATACCGAGTTCGCCGATCCTCTTTCTGAGAAGATCGATAACTTCGTGATGCTTTACCTTGATACCGATAATAGCCTTTTTAACTCCTGCAGCCTTTGCAGCCATATCGAAACCCTTGAGGATCTCGTCTGTATATATTGCCAGAAGCTGCTGGTCTACTCTCAGGAGCGGTTCGCACTCTGCTGCGTTCATCAGCAGGTAATCAGCTGCCGAACCGAATTTAGCGTAAGTCGGGAAGCCGGCACCGCCTGCGCCCACGACTCCTGCTGCCTTGATCTGTTCTATAAGATCCACTTAAACAGACCTCCCTTTATTCAAAGTCACAGTCATCATCGATGATGCCGACTACAACTGCATCGACCGGAAGATCGTCATCTCCGAGCATTCGTCTGGCTGACGATCCGGTCGTGATTATTACTCTGTCTCCGATACCGGCACTTATATTATCTATAACGATTATCCTTTTGCCGGAATCTATACCGCCGCCGATTATTTCAGCCTGCATCAGCTTAAAGCCGTTGAGTGACTCTGCCTTTCTTGTCGACCATATATTACCTGTAAGTCTCGCTGTCAGCATGTTTCCACACCCTCCTTAGCTTTTGCCTTTATGTCCGCAAGTGCGGACTCAACTGATGCCGTGTCACCGAATATCGCAAGCAGTATCATATTCTGCGGACAGCTTCCGCGTATATCTTCTACTGTTACTCCCACAGCCTTTTCCGCTATGTCGGCCGCAACGACCATTTCGATCATTCTTCCCTGTATGAGGCCTACTGCATCGACACAGTCGGGCGTTTCGCTTTTAAGCGAACCCTTGCGTCTCATCAGTATGTCAAGTGTTCCCTTAGAAGGAGATTTTATCATTCTGATTTCCATTTGATCCCAACCTCTTTTCTCTAAGTTAATCTACAGGTTCAGCAGTACAGCTCAACGCTATACCGAGCGGAGTTACAAACATAGGATTCTTAGGCTTGTGAGTGTAAACACCGGTGCTCTTCTGGATTATTCCTTCGATACCGGTCAAGCAGCAGGTACCTCCAACCAGTGATATCTCATCAACATCATACTTTGCGATATGTCTGCTGATGATAGACGCTACTTTCTCGATAACAGGCTTGAGAACAGGTAAAAGTTCCTTGTGATTGTCTTCATTTCTCTTGTAAAGCTCTGCTTCATCAAACGGGAGCTTGTATGCTCCTGAAACAACGAGTGAGAAATGAGTACCGCCTGTCGGCTCGTCAGCGATGTATACTACCTTTCCGTCCTTAAAGATCGAAATACCTGTAGTACCACCACCGATATCGACAACTGCGCCGTTTTTCATTTTCAGTACTTCGTTAGCTGCTGTTGATTCGTCGAGCAGATTCGTAAGCTCAAAGCCCGCACCCTGAATTACATTCTTTACGGCTCCTGAGTCAAGAAGGTCTGTTCCCGGAGGAATAGCTCCGGCAGCGTATATCAGCTCTTCGCCGAGCTGTTCTTCTATCTGTTCCTTGAGTTCTCTTACTATTCTTACTGCTCCGATGTAATCAACTACCATTCCGTCTCTTACTACATCGGCGTATCTGTAAGCGCCCGCTACCGGACGTCTGTTTTCGTCGAGGACCGCAAGTACTACACACGCAGTACCGAGGTCGACGCCTGTGTAATAAACGGAAGATCTTTCCTTTATAGGATGTTTGATCACTTTCTCAAAGTCAGCGACCATCTGATCGCAGTATTCGAAAGTTAAAGATCTGTCGTTTCCGTTTCCGTTGTCTGGCATGATTCTTTTTCGCCTCCCAAAACACTGCTTATCATACGAAGTTCTTCTGCTATTGCAAGACTCATCTTTTCGAGTGACTGGACTCTTAATAAGAGTTCCTGTCTTGACATTCCTGTCTCACTCATAAACATCTGGTCAAAGCTGATCTTAGGTTCAGGCGGAGCGACAGGTACAGGTGCAGGCTGGGCAGCAGGCGCTGCTGCAGGTCCGTTTACTGTAGCCGTTGTCGTATCTGCCGGCGCCGGATTTTCAGCGTCGTACATATTTATGCCGTGATCCAGAAGATACTGTCTTCCTCCCGGAGTGAGTCTTTCATTGGTCTGAAGGGTGAAGCTCGTGAAGTGTTCCTGTCTGTACAGGTCTCTCAATTCATTTTCTGTTATGAATCTCATCTAAGCCCCTGTTCCTTTCATTGTAGAATTCCCGGAGGAATTCTTCTAGTTCATCCGTTCCGTCTCCGGATATCAAATTTACTCTGAAATACGGTTCGCGCGCTCCCGCCAGAGCAAGCTGCTTTAAGCTCACTTCCTCATTTTCGGGTGCCAGGTCTGACTTTCCGATAACTCCGAAAGACGGACAAAGCAGCGCGTTCGCGAACGCATGAGAATAAACGTGTTCTATCCTTTCCTGATTTACCATTATCAGGGCGCACCAGGCATCCTGTGAAAGCGCTATCAGATGCTTGTACATATCTGTATTTTCCAGAAATGCACTTGGAACATCTATAGTGTACTTTCCGTAAATCGTATCCTGAGTTTTCCTCAGCGGACCGGTATATCTGTTAAGTCGGTTAGCCAGAGAAGTTTTACCGCAGTTTCTCGGACCAACTATCATTATTCGCTTCCTTCTCAGGTCCTTGTTACCGGTACTGTAGTAAAGTCAAGCAGGTTGCAGAGCTTTTCGGTTACTTCGTGAAGCGCCGTTTCTACACTCTGTACATCGCCTGATATAACTACAGATCCTGTGAATCTGTCAAGGAAGCCGATTTCTACATCAGCGGCCTTTGTAGCAATATCTGCGGCTATTATCGCTACTTCATAAGGGGATATCGTAAGTATTCCGATAGCACCCTTATCATCGATCCCCAGCCTTTCATAAATATCATGCGTAGGCGAGGCTATAACGTGAGCTATAGTTACCTGTTTTCCAGGTACCGATTCCTGTATGATGCGGTCTGTGACTTTTTCGTGTAATTCGCCCATGTGTTCCGCACCCCTTCCTGTTAATGCTTGATGACTTTAACAGGAAAGTCATACTCGCTGATCCAGCCTTCGATTCTGTCCAGATCGTCGTCTGTCAGTGAAGGATCTCCTTCTACAGGATAGTCCATGCCGAGCTGAACGTATTTGTTTACGCCGAGCTTATGATACGGCAGAAGGTCTATTCCCTGGAAGTTTCTGTAATTCTTAAATGGCATGAGGAAATCGATCGTACCTCTGATCTCCTCTTCGCTGTCATTTATGCCCTTAAGTAAAGGCATTCTGATTTTTACGTTTTTCTTATTCTGAAGGAGCGCTTTAAGGTTTTCGAGTATTATCTCGTTCCTTACGCCCGTGAGCTCGTAATGTCTGTCTGAATTGATATTTTTGATATCAAACAGGAACAGGTCTACGTACTCAGCTATCTTCAGGATAGTTTCTTTTTTAGTATAACCGCATGTTTCTATTGCAGTATGGATACCGTTCTGTTTACATGCCATCAGCAGACTTTCTGCTGCCTTCGGCTGCGCAGTCACTTCACCGCCGCCGAGAGTTACACCGCCGCCTGACTGCTCATAAAACGCTCTGTCTTCCTCTATATAATCGAGAAGGTCAGATATCGTTTCGTATTCGCCGGCTACCTTCAGTGCCGTATAATTGCATGCTTCTACGCATGCATGGCATCCTATGCAGTCCTTAGTCCTGTCGATAAGATGCTCACCGGTATCTGAAATGCTGTGAAGTCCCTGTGGGCAGGCAGGTACACAAGCGCCGCATCCAACACAGCTTGTCGGTCTGAGCATTATCTGGTACTTTCTTTCAAGTCCTTCCGGATTTGCACACCATTTACATCTCAGCGGACAGCCTTTGAAAAAAACCAGTGTTCTGACACCGGGGCCATCATACATATTGTATTTCTGCTTGTTGAATATGAACGCTTTTCTCTCGATAGAGCTTCCTTCAACATTGCTCATAATCAAAACCTCCGGTTGTTCAAGTTGTGAAACCTACCTGCAGGGAAGCTTTACGGAAGCTGCCCTGCGTAAGTTTCTTAAGCGTTTTTTATATTAATATATTTCTATCTTAGATTTAGAAGTGCTCTAACATAGTTCTGCTGATGATCTCATCCTGTACATCCTTGCAGAGTTCTGTGAAGAATGCACTGTATCCTGCTACACGAACTACGAGGTCCTTGTACTGTTCAGGATGCTTCTGAGCTTCGATCAGAGTGTTGTTGTCGATGTAGTTGAACTGCATTTCGCCGTTTCCGAATGCGCATGCTGTTCTGAGCAGAGTGATGATACCGTTCTCGCCTTCCGGTGTGTCAAGGAGACCAGCCATGAGCTTGAAGTTGTGTACCATACCGATGTTCATGTTATCGTTTGAGAGCTTAGCTACAGACTTGATGATAGCTGTAGGACCCTTGTAGTCAGCGCCCTGAGTTGGTGAGATACCGTCTGAGAGCGGAGTCCATGCTGCACGACCGTTTGCTGAAGCGCCGAGGAGCTGACCAAACGGAGTATTGTTTGAAATAGAAAGTGTACCA
Organism: Succinivibrio sp.; assembly: GCA_963632005.1. Classification (GTDB taxonomy): domain Bacteria; phylum Bacillota; class Clostridia; order Peptostreptococcales; family Anaerovoracaceae; genus CAKQOE01. Next base: position 12,766 of record CAVGTL010000002.1, on the reverse strand, counting down.
TGGCTCAGTACAGAGTAGAGAGTCTTGTACTTTCTGTGTTCCATTTCAGTGAAGTTGATGATATCAGCTGCGATAAGGTCAGCATAGTCATCATCGTTACCATACTTAGGAGCAGCGAGGCAGTCAGCCTTGACCTGAGGATAACCCTCGAAGTCAGCCTTGAGTGCTTCGTTGAGCTGAGTTAATGTATACTTCTTATCGTCGAATACGAGCTTCTTGATAGCAGCCATTGAGTCAGCGTAAGTAGCAAGACCAGACCATACAACACCAGGTCCGAAGTTGTACATAGCACCGCCTGCAGCTACATCCTTACCCTTTTCCATGCAGCCTTCATACATGATAGACATGAGTGGCTTTGGAGCGAGGTCTCTGTGTACTCTCTGTGAAATTACAGTAGCAACGTCAGTCCACTTAGTAACGTACTTGATCATTTCCTTTACAGCGTGATCAAATTCTTCATAAGTCTTGTACTGTTCGATGTCACCGAAGTCAGGGCAGACCTGCTTACCGTACCACAGTGGAACACCATGGTTGAGAACGAGCTCGATGCAGATAGGCCACTGAGTGTACGCTGTAGAAGTCCACTGGTAAAGTCTTCCTGACTTCTGTGGTTCTACGCAGCCCATGAGGCAGTAGTCTCTTGCGTCTTCGATAGAAACGCCCTTAGCGAGCATCATCTTGATGTGAGTATCATCGAAGTGGCAAGCAGGGAAGCCCATGCCTGAACGTACAACATCAACGATCTTCTTGAGGTACTTCTGTGGTGACTTGTTGTGGATACGGCACGCGAGTGATGGCTGGTAGATCTTTACGTGTCTTACTGCATCCATGAGGAGGTAAGTAAGTTCGTTAGTAGCATCCTGACCTGCTCTTGTAACACCGCCTACGCACATGTTAACGAATGGCTGATAACCTGCGAAGAACTTAGAACCACCTTCACTTGTTATCCACATCATTTCAGACATCTTGATGAGCATGCAGCCTGCGAGCTCGAATGCCTGGAAGTTGTTCATGTGGCCTGATTCGATATCATTCTTGTAGAATGGGTACATGTACTGGTCAACACGGCCGATAGACATACCTGTCTGGTTTTCTTCTACAGGGAGGAGTGATTCGATAGTCCATACTGCCTGGATAGCTTCCCAGAATGTTTCAGGCTTGTGAGCCGGAACTCTTGCATTTACCTTAGCGATCTGGAGGAGCTCAGCCTTTCTCTTAGGATCAGCTTCCTTAGCAGCGAGCTGTTCAGCATATTCAGACATACGTCTTGCATAAGCCATAACACCCTCTGTAGTTTCGATTACTGATTTATAGAAATAGATCTTATCCATGTCTTCAGGATTCTCGTAGTCGAGCTTTGCGAGATGTTCCTTAGCTTCGTTCTGGATGTCGATCATACCCTTCTTCATGAGGATAACGTCATAACCAGGGTTTGAGTCGCCGCCGCCGTTTACTGCGTGGTATGAGCAGTCAGAAACGAAAGATTCGCCTGAAAGTTCCCATACACCTGCTTCTCTGTACTGAGTTTCGCAGTATTCGTCAACTGACTTGCCTTCCCAGAATGGGAAGAGCTCTTCTCTCATGATCTTCTTATCTTCTTCTGAAATGTAGAATGGATCCTGAGGTCTTGTACCGATAGTATCGATCTCGTCTACCATCCACTTCCATGCGATATCAGGAGAGAAAGCACCTGCTCTTGGAGCGCCGTTTGGAGCACCAACGATCAGTTCGTTGTCCTGGATAACGAGTGGAGCTGTTTCGCAGCAGTATCTGAAGCACTTAGCTCTAAGAAGGATCTTAGGCATACCAGGGTTTTCCTTAGTGATCTTTGTTACTGCGCGAGCTCTGTATGTTGTAATAGAAGGTACCTGCTTGAGGAAGTTTTCCTTAAGCTTTACGAGTCTTTCTGTAGGACCCTTTGGTACGCCGTCTTCGTCAACTTCTGTAGTAGCTGCAGCTATAGATGAATAATATGTCATCTTGCCTTCGTGAGTATCGTGGTGAGCCACGTCCTCAGGCTTAACAGCAGAAACTGAATCAGATACTGATTCGAACATCTTCATGAGAGATGCGCGTTCCTGTTCAGACATATCCTTTGTTGCTTCCGCTATGCGGTTTGAAAATTCACGAATGTCCAAAATTTCACCTCTTAAAAATGATTTTTGTTAGTTAAGATATATTACATAACAACTTTATTTTTTCGGTACACCCAGTCCAAGGCTTTCCAGACTTCTTACTCCATAACCGACCTTGCGCTTATAGATAAGATTCATAGGAGAAACATTGTCTGATGTGATACCCTTGCCCGCAGCGCCGCTTCCGAGCGTCATAGCAGGGAAAAGGTTTGTTGTCGCACCCATGCTTCCGAAAACGGAAGATGTATTTACGAGCACTCTGCTTACAGGCTTTTTCATTGCGAAATGACTGATAACTTCCGGATCGTTAGAATGTATCACAAGTGTATGACTCTTCTTATCCGTCAGAAGTAATTCAATACATTTCTCACATGCGTTCATCCAGTCGTCTTCTATAAAGAATGCAAGTACCGGACAAAGCAGTTCGCGTTCATACGGATTGTTCGCTGCTATATACTTGCGCTCAGACACGAGGACTCTCGTTCCCGCAGGAACCTTGAATCCCGCTGTCAGAGCAAGTTCTGAAGCAGGTCTTCCGATAAGAACCTTGTTTGCTCCCCCATTTGGGAAGTAAAGAACAGATCCGAGCTTTTCAGCTTCTTCGTCTGTCATAAAATAAGCTCCGGCAGCTTTCATTGCATCGCGCATCGCATCTGCGATATCACGGTCAACTACTACTGACTGCTCTGAGGCTGAAACAACGCCGTAGTCAAACGATTTGCTGGCTACGATAGCTTCAGCGGCTGCTTTTACGTCAGCCGTTTTTTCAACGAATGCAGGTCCGTTGCCTCTTCCGCCGTATATTACAGGCTTGCCTGAATAATACGAATCTTTAAGAAGCTTAGGAACACCGGTGTCTATTATCATGGAAGTACAGCTGTTTTTAATAAGCTCTCTCGTACCTGCTGAAGCAGCTGTATGCAGATATGCAAGTGCTCCTTCAGGAAGTCCGTATCCCTCTGCTGCCTTTATCATCACGTCCATGACCTTTCCTACGCTCTTTGCAGCTGCAGGATGCGGCGAAACTATTACAGCGTTGCCGGCCTTGATGCTTATCAGCGATGTATATATAGCAGTAGATACAGGATTTGTAGCCGGACAGATGCTTACTATTACGCCTACCGGCACGCCTATTTCCATGATGCCGTTTTCAGGATCCGCATCGATAAGACCTACACATCTCATGTCCTTGAGTTTCTTTGGAAGATACTCTGTCACGAATCTGTTTTTTATAGCCTTGTCAGTGCTGTTTCCGTATCCGGTCTCATCGGCCGAAAGCTCTGCAAGCTCATTTGCATGCAGTGAAGCAGCTTCAGCCATACGAGCTACTATCTCATCTATCTTTTCCTGCGGGAATGTCGCGAGTATTTTCTGCGCCTCTGATGCGTTTTCCGCAAGAATCCTTGCTTCCTGAATGGAGAGCAGATCATTATCCATTGTTTTTATGTTCATGTGATTCTCTCTCCTCTCGGATCATTATTTTTCTACGTAAGGAAGGAGCTTGTCTAAAGAATACAGAGCAGTGATCTTTGCAAGGTCTTCGTGAGGTCTTGCGATAACTACTGAGCTGTATACTTCTGAACCGATTTCCTGTACAGCCTTGCATCCTGCTGCAACAGCAGTTCTGCATGCGCCTACATCTCCTTCAGTCAGGACTGAAATATATCCTGATGCTGTGTTTTCGAATCCTATGAGCTCTACATCTGCAGCCTTGCACATAGCATCTGCTGCTTCAATAGCATAAACGATACCGAATGTTTCAATTAAGCCTATTGCTTCTGATCTTGCCATTACGATACCTCCTTATTACATTTCGTCGATATCGTAAATAGAAACGATATCACCGATTGGTCTGATCGGGCGTGGAATTACATCAGTAGCTGTAAGCTTACCGATAGCTGCTGCAGCTTCTGCGCCCGCACTGATAGCTGCCTTTACTGCGGCTACATCTCCCTTTATGAATATAGTAACGAGAGTTGAACCGACATTTTCGTAGGAGATAAGTTCTACATCTGCAGCCTTGAGCATCTTATCAGCTGCCTCGAGAGCAGGAACCATACCTACAGTTTCAAGCATACCGAGTGCCTGATCTGCTTCGTATCTCATTAAGTCTGTCTCCTTTCTGAAATGTCCGCGAAGCAAGGAGGACAGCGCGCAGTCGCCGTCCCCGCCCCGCGGATACGTTTATCCGGGCTTTCGCCCTTAAATCATTAGTCTTTTATATAACTGTTGATAGTAGCTGCACAATCAGCAGGAGCGTTGTAGTAAACTACGAGCTCTCCGTCATTCTTCAGCTCAAATCTTGATTCAGCGATGAGGCCGTTGGCTTCAGCTGTCATGAGGGCTTCTATAACTGCCTTCTTCTTAAGAGCCTTGAAGTTACCGTACTGTGGCTTGAGCGCTTCGATAACATCATCAGCGCAAGCCTCTTTAACTGTTGTAAAATACTTTAATATTGCAAAGTTTAATGGTTTCATTTTTATTTTGCCTCCTCTGCTGCTGCCTTACCCTGGGCAATTGCCAGTACGAAGATACCGAATACCATAACTGCTGCGCCTACCCAGCCCTGCCATGGGATAGCGTAACCGTCTACGCCGAAACCAAGACCGATGATGAGGAAGCATGCGAGAGGTCCCCAGAAAGCGTACATGCCGTTGCAAGCCATACCGAGAGCTGCGCCGCACATGCTGTTGCCCTTATACCAGAAGCCGAATGAAGCTGCTGCGAAGAGACCTGAGAGAATGAACATCCAAGCTGAAGGACCGTCTGTAAGAGCATGTCCAACGAAAGCTAAACCAGAACCGATTCCGTCTCCGCCTATCATAGAGAGGAGTGGAACGAGGATGATAGCGTTTGAGATACCTGAAGTAGTCTGTCTGATAGTGATACCGATCTCAGGGTCGATCATTGAAGTACCGAAACCTGCAACCGCACCTTCGATACCCCAGCCGAGAGCTGCGCAGAATGCTGCGATGAGACCGAATACAGCGCCGCCGCTGAGGTCGATACCATCAGCGAATGAAGTGCTTCCGATAAGTACTGCTGCAGCGAAGCAGATGATGATACCGAGGATCATCTTGCCTGTAAGAGGCTGCTTGAATACGAACTTACCGATGATAGCGCCGATAGCTGCGTTTAATGCAGCGATAGGAATGATGATAGATCCGCCGAGCTGGAGACCTAATACATAGCAAGTTGAAGCGATAGGACCGCCGATGATAGCTGAGATAACGAGGATGACACCCGGCTTAGACTTAAGTGATCTTCCGAAGTCACCGATCTTGCCCTTAACTGCTGAGTAGATAAGAGTCCATACAGCTGAGAAAAGGTCGTTTGTAGCTGCGCCTACAGCACTGAGTGTGTAGATAACAGCGAATGCTGATGCTGCGCCGCCGTACCATGTAGCCCATACGCCTGAAGCCATACCCTGAGTCATGAACGCAGTGTAAAGTCCGTAGAGCATACCTGAAGCTACTGCAATGGCAATGCCCTTTTTTCTGAATCCATTAGCAAGCGCCTGTTTAGCTGCTAATGCCTGTGCAGAATTGTTCATTAAAAACTTCTCCTTTAAATATAAAATATTGTGATAAACTTTCGGGATCATTCATACCGGAATCGTCTGATACATCCTTCAGAGTTTTTCAGCCGCTGCATATATAATATGTATGATCATGTATGATTGCTGTTCAACATTACCATATAATGTTACTTTCGCAACAACTTTCGAAACACTGCGGACACAGTATTCCTGTACTCTTTTTCCCTACGTTGAATATACTCCATACCGTAAGGTGGAAGGTCAATATTTTTTTTGAAAATTTTCTTACAGCAAAAAAAGGGAGCACCTGCAATTTCAGTGGTGCTCCCGTTATTCAGCCTAAGTATTGAAAATACAAGCTTGTCCGACCAAAACTGCATGTTTGCCGCAATCATTTGCTTGACGATGCAAAATTATGGTATCTTCAATTTAAGTAGGATATTGTTAGTTTTTTGTCATATGAAGGTAGAAAAGATTCCCCTAGGGGAATCTTTCTTTACACTATAATATAATATTTTACCTATGATAGTAACAACTATGCATCTATATATCTTATACACTGTAACTATTGTAAATCAACGTGTATACGTGTATCCATACCTGTGCGGCGACGCACGCTGCGTATGAATTATTTATTCATTAAACATTCCTAAAGCTCGTCATCAGCTTTCTTAGCTTCCTCCCACGGGAGCACATCGCCGTCCTCTTTCAGATACTCCAGGAGCTCCGGGATTCCCTCGCCTGTATATGAGCTGACATAGAATATTTTTTCACAGCCTGCCAACCTGAGCCATTCCGCTGAACGCTCCGGTACAGCCTCCGGTCTGTCTATCTTTGTGACTATGCCGATGACCTCACGGTTTACCATCGCACATACGCACGGCGGATAAAGTGAATACGGCTCTATCGCACTGAGAAGCAGTCCGACTACGTCTGCCTCGTAGGAATACAGAGCCAGTGCTCCGCCCAGGTCAGTCGTCTCTGCGTACTCTCCCGGCGTGTCTATTATAACGTCGAAATGGTTTACGTACTGAGTCTTGTGATACTGGATCTTTTCTCCCTTGAGCGCCTGTGTGAGTGTCGTCTTGCCTGTTTCGCTCCTGCCGATGAGTATGATCTTTCTCATTTATACAGTCGCCGCCTTTACCTTCTTGTGACGTCGCAGCACGCGTATCCGAGGTCGTCTCTGAAGTATGTTACTATCTCATTTATAGCCGTCTCTACTTCTGAAAGTCTGCCTGTTATGATGAGCGAGCCGCTGAAACGGTCTACGAATCCCAGGTAAACATCGCCTGACTTTACTGATATATCGCTTGCTATTACTGCTGACTCAGGAGGCGATACAGTGATGATGCCTATCGCTGACGAACCATAATCGATATCCGGATTGAGTCCGAGCTTCTTGTAAACTATAGGGCGCGGACTTCCGATTATGTGCGCGAGCGTTATCTGCTTGCCCGGAACGTGCTCCTGTATGATCCTTAACCTTCCATCCTCATCATGCGGGAACAGATCATTGATATCTGCCATTTTTTATCTAAACTTCCTTTCTCTTGATGCCTACGATCACTTCCGTGATGAATTCATCTATATTTTTAGTGGTCCAGAAATCCGTCACAAATCTTTCCACTGAGAAGTCGGAGCATTCGTAGCCGTTTGCTTCCGCCCAGTTCATCAGCTTCTTGTATGTGTCGTTTATGGTCCTGTAATTGCCTATGTGATAGCACGATGCCACCATCGTGCCGCCGACTGAAAACGCCGGGTAATCATCAGACGGTGTAGCTACCTTCTGAAATACCTTTATGCGAACGTTTTTCTTGAGCATCTTGCTGCGGAAATCGTTGCAGTAGAGCATTACTGCTCCCGTTATTGAGATCCCTATCTGCTCAAGGTAGTTTGTCCAGTCGATGTTTATTATGGTCTCAGGATAATTGTCCTTGAAATCCTGCTCCATATAGCAGCCTGACAGCTCGTCAAGATATCTTACGGATACCTCCGTAGTCTTGTTTTCAAGTACTGTCTGCGCTTCAAGTATTAGGTTTCTCCAGTCCTTTATGGATGTGCTCGCTATACGCAGCTCGCTCATCTGGCGCTGTATTTCAGCTATCTTTTCGTCGAATTTACGAATGTGCCTGCTGTAGGATGAGCTGCCCAGCAACTCCTGCATCTCCTCGAGCTTGAAGCCCATCTGCTTGTAGTATTTTATTACAGGTACGAAAAGCAGCGTATCGCGGCTGTAGTACCTGTAGTTGTTGTTGTCGTCTACCTTGTCAGGCTTTATAAGGCCTATCTTGTCGTAATATCTAAGAGTCTTCTGCGATATGTTGCAGAGCTTGCTGACCTGACCTATCGAATAAAGCTGCCTGTTGTCTTTTATCTCTCTGAAATCTCTCTCCATCTGATGTTACCTCCGCCCTTCTCTTAAAGCAGTTTCTGCATCCTCAAGTGTTTTATGACCATAAAAACGAGCGGTATTCAGATGTATTTTGTATGAAAGGCTGAGCTCCGCCTGCCGGTCAGTCAGCTTTATATCGCGAAGAAACAGCTTTAGCGTATCATATGAGTACGTTTTAAGCTCTCCGATGCTGTAAACTTTAAATGAAGTAAACGAGCTCTCATCATTGTCGAGCACTCTGCCACGACCCGCGAAGTATGGATAATTCTCTCTGAAAGCCTTTTCCTGCCTGAGCTGTATATCTACTATCTGCTGCACGAGCTCCATTTTTTCAGGTGTCACTACGGGGAGCGCAGCTTCAAGCTCGCGGTGATAATACTCAGAGTCAGTATATTCCATCATGTATGCGTACTTTTCCGTTATGACGTTGCGGCCTTCTTCAAGCGCGCGCGTCAGGTCGTTGTAATAGCTGAATACAGTTTCCTGGCTCAGCGCAGCGAACTGACTGTATCTGTTGGCGTAAAACGTCCATTCATCGTTCTGGCATGACGCTCTGCAGCCTCCGATATTCTGTACTTTATCGAACATGAACCATTCGCGCTCTATTACGGCGTTTATGATCTCGTCCTCAGGCCGAGCATTTATTTTTATATCTTCTCGCATAGCAACCTCCTAAAATCAGGACACTTTGAAATCAGATCTTCCTATACTTTGAATATTATATTTTATTGTGTTTACTGACCTGCCCGAATAAATGCGGAGCACCACACGAAACAGCCTTCGGGTCACGCGCGCCGGCGCGCCCATCAAGTGCAGTTACGTTGTATTCTATACATTATTTGTATTTAGAAGCCTAACCGTACATGTTAAGCATGAATACACCTATAACAGTAAGGAGCACTCCTATCCAGCCGGCTTTTGTTGTTTTCTGCTTGTATGCTATGTAACCGATTATCGGTGTTACTGCTGTACCTATCGCGCCCCATGTGCCATAAAGCACTCCAAGATTTATCTTTGTGAGCGATATTCCCATGCAGTAAAAACAGATCACATAGCAGATTATTGATACAAGGCTCGGCTTGAGCTTTGTAAATCCTTTTGTCGCAGGAAGTGTCGATGTAGCGATTATCTCAGTAACTACCGAAACTCCGAGCAGGAGATATGCTGTTAAAAGACTCATTCAGCGTCACCCCCGTTCGATTTTTTACCGTTATCGTTTTCCTCCTTCGGCGTGCCGAAAAGGTTAAGTATAACTATGCCTGCGCACATGATGAATATCGCTATCCATCCTGTAGTTGATATTACCTGCTTGTAGGCTATGAGACCTATGAGCGCGGCACTTATAGTTCCGAGCGCCGTCCATGTGGCATACGCTATACTGAGGTTTATCTTCTCGAGAAGTATCGCGAAGAGCTTGTATGATATAACGTAAGCTATGATAAGTAATATCGTAGGCTTTATAAGCGTAAACGCTTTAGTAGCCTCAAGCAGACCAGTTCCGATCTGTTCAAATACGATTGAAATGGCAAGCAGAACGTAGGCTGTTTTAGCTGACATAACTACTCCTTTCAAGTAGGAGAGTCACAATTTTTAATTTTAAATACAGTAAAACACAATAAAATCTTACCTGTATATAATATATTGTAACTCAAATAAAAGCAATGCGAATTTTGAATGAATGTATAATAAATGCTCCGCGTCGACGCGGCCGCAGGCATTGATTATCAGTTATTATTTTAATCTGCAAGTATATGCATGGACGCTATGCGAGTGTCCTTTACGCCCTTCATCAGGTCGAGTGCCTGCGCTTCCATGAACGTCTCTGTAACGAATGTCAGACGCTGCCTGTTCATCTCCTGTATGACCTCTATACAGATGCTTTCTATAAGCTCCTGCTTTTCCTGATCATGTGCTCCGGCATCGTCAGTGAGGGAGAGCCTGCGAAGCGCGGAAACAGCATTTCTCAGCAGCGGCAGCTCCTCTGCGCCGCGGAATGACCATTTGTAAAACGGCATATATCTGCGATTGAGAAGATACACTGCAGAGAGCGCTACTTTTATGAACTCGGCGCACGCCAGATACGCCGCCTGACGTTCACCGCGCTTTATGCAGCGAGGGTAATTGTACTGACCCGCCTGTGCCATTACCGCGCATCTCGCAGCCAGTTTTTTGCGGAGCACGTCTTCGGGATAATATCCCAGAAGCGCTGTCCTTATTTCGGTAAACTGACCAAGCCTGTCCATAAAGACCTGCCCGTTCGTCACTGTAGCAAGGAAATGCTCCGGTATCCTAAACCATTCCATATTGTCTATCGGAGCGCGCTTCAGGCCCGTATACCTGAAATAAAAGCTGTCTATCGACATTGCGCCCGTCCTGCCGGGGTTCATGGCAGTTATATTTCGGCTTATACCCATGTACGTTTCGGGAAGCCTGTCGTATTCCTTCTGCAGCTCCGACCCGATGCTCCTGTAAAGCTCATCAGGCAGCCATATGCAGAAACCCGCCCCGAAATCATGGTCTCGCGAGTACTCGTCATCAAAGCCGAGACACTCTGAGCCTTCGCCTACAAGGCCTGCGGCCATTTTATCGATATACTGCGGGAATTTCTGCTCGAGCATCGGCAGGCCGTATTCCTCGAAATACTTTCTGCTTAATTCCATTCCTTTCATTTTGATTTCTCCATATTTTACACTTAATGTATTGATAAATTAAACGCTTTATACGCCGCACTTCACAAGTTTTCCAGCCGATGACGGCTGCTTTATTCTTTTATCTTGCTTTTCTTACCGTATCAAGATTTTTGCTTATTATTACATAAGCATCATTACGGCCGAACTGTGCTTCCGCGAGCGCGAGGGCGCGCACGTACGCTGATTCCGATTCGTCCAGACGGCCTGTATTGTAATAGAGATTTCCCAGACCCGAATACGCTGACGCCAGGTGCGGGTCGCGTCCGTCGAGCTCCTGCTCGTATATCATTATCGCGTTTTTAAAGCTTTCCTCAGACATCGTGTATTTCTGCTGCTTGAGCTGAAGCTCGCCGAGATTTATGAGCGTAGTCGCCATCTCGGGACGGCACCCCGGCAGACCTTTTATTATATTGAATGCTTTATTGAGCGCCTCTTCAGCCTCCGCCAGCTTGCCCTGATAACGGTACACCATGCTGATGTTGTTGCAGAGCGCAGCCATACGGTAATCTCCGTCCAGTTCAAGCTGCGACAGTATTTGTCCTGCCTGCAGGAAATAATGGAGCGCTGTTTCATAATCGCCTGTAACGATATAGACGTCGCCTGCGTTTATGAGTGTCACCGCGTGGTTGTCCGTTCCCGTAAGCCTGAGAGCTGTTATAAGCTCAAGCGCTCTTTCGTAGAGCTGCTTTGCACGCTCCTGGTCTCCGAGGACACGGCACACGCCGCCGAGCTCATTGCATGTCGCAAGCTCAAGCTCGAGGTTGCCGTTTGCTCTGGCTGTTTTGAGCCATATTTCTATATAATTTTTCGCTGCCTGAGTATCATTACGCGCAAAAATATCGTCAAGACCTTTATAAAATCCTCTGACTATTCCACTGCCCATATTCTACTCCTTCGTTTAGTTAATATTAGATACTACTGAATAATACATATTTAACTATACCTTGTATTACTTTTATATTATAAAGTTTACACTGTACGGGAAGGTCAACGGGTTTTTTGAGGAATTTTTAACGATTTTGGGGATAAACAATAAATAATATTTTTTAATAAATTGCAGGACGCCGATACAGGCGGACGGGCATGCAGGTCGCTTTTTGGGCGTCTTTTTGAAAATTGTTACATAAAATATAGTATGCAAAAATAAATTTTGACCCCGACGGGAATCGACGGGGTCTGCTGGTTTAGTTATCTTTTTTAACGAGTATGTCAACTGTATGTCTTCCTGCTCCGAGGAGCTCGGGGCGCTCGCATGTGGCGAGGTGGTAGTCGAGAAAGAGCTTGAATGTTTCTTCATCCCATGAGTTGAGCCACGGGCGCATGTAGTGCGCGGGGCCGTCTGCTGATATCAGCTTTATGCGCTCGAGCTGCGCTGCTTCGGAAAGCTCGTATATGTCCTCTACTCTTACAAAATCGTAAAGGTCGTTTTCTTCAGATATGCAGTGAAAAGCTTCATCGAGTTTGCCTGCATTTACTGAATCCTTTATATGCTCCTCGCGGAATCCGTGGAAAAGCACTGAATATTCGTTCATGCAATAGGCTACTAATATGAAGCCTCCCGGCTTCGTTATACGCTTTGCTTCATTGAGCGCGCGCAGCTTGTCTTCGAATGTAAAAAGATGGTACATCGGACCGAAAAGCAGCGTTATGTCAAATTCGTTATCAGCGAGTTTTTTCAGATTCAGCGCATTGCCCTGTATCGCTTTTACGCTGTCACCTTTTGAGCGCAGTATACCGAGGTTGTATTTTACGAGCTCTACAGCTGTCACGTCATGACCTTCATCAGCGAGCGCAAACGAGTACCTTCCCGTGCCAGCGCCTATATCGGCTATTTTCAGGCGCTCGCGTCCTGCTATGCATTCATGTATATATTTCATGGACGTAGTAAATTCTACGATGCCGCGGCGCTGGGTAAGGCGTTTTTCCTCGCTGAATTTATTATAATATTTTTCCAGTTCTGTCATTTCAGACATATTTATTTTAATTCCTTTCATAATTAATGACCGCC
>CAVGTL010000001.1:44094-45094 GCA_963632005.1 Succinivibrio sp. | reverse complement strand
AAGCGCCGACTATACATATGGTAGGCCAGCTCACGCTGTTGAAGGCTTCCTTTTCATCTATACATTTTGTAATGATAAGCAGCGCTATAGTCATAAAGGAAACTGCTGTCATATTGAAGCCTGCGATGATGCTTCCGATGCATAGTACAGTTATTATCGAAACTGTAACTATTTTCTTTTTACAGACAGGTCCTGAGGTGTAGACAGTAGCTCGATCATAGTCTTCGGACGCTTTAAAGTCAAAGTGCTTATGCTGAAGCCGGGTCCCTCCAAATATATAGAAAAGGAGTACTGCGACGATAGCAGGAAGTGCAGCCGGAAGCGGTTCAAAAAATCTTATCTCGCGGCCGTATGATGAAGCTGCGAGCATACCTGAAAGATTTATCATCGATGTAGAGCCTATAGATGACAGATTTGCACCTATAACTGTTGATACAGCCAAAGGAAAGAGCGCATTTTTCTGTGATATGCGTCCGCCGGATGCGTGCTCTATGTATTTTAGAACAGGTATGAATATCGCTACTATTATAACGCCGTTGAAAAATGCTGAAAGTATACAGCCCAGTGTATAAAGTAAAGCAATGAATATCGTTTCGTTCCTGTTTGCCAGCACAGCGAGTTTTTCGCCGAGCTTCTGCGATATCCCTGATGTAAAAAATGCCTGGCCGAGGATGGACAGTGATATTATAAGAAAGACTGCATTTGACCTGAAGCCTGAAAATGCTTCGTCGTAAGTTATTATCCCGGCAAGCGGCATCATCAGCATTACAAGTATCGTACTTATGTAAAGTGGTATTTTGTTTGATGCAAATAATACTGCGGCAATAAGTATTATGATAATTGCTACATAACTCTGGCACATAAGACCTCTCCTTTATTTTATTTGTTATCTTCAATATTTGACACAAACTAATATTGTTTAAACCGGTGAAAACATTATGAATAAATGTTATTTATTTAACAACTATATCAGACATTTTTAAGTCAAGCTATTCAAAAA
>CAVGTL010000001.1:0-44084 GCA_963632005.1 Succinivibrio sp. | reverse complement strand
TTCATACATACGCTCTTACATTTTTACATTCTACATTTTCGGCCGGCTTCTGAAAAGAAGTTAAAAATACATGAAATATGTTGTTTATTTAACGACATACATGTTATTTATTTAACAACTATATCAGACATTTTTAAGTCAAGCTATTCAAAAAAAACATAATAAAAATACAAAAAAACGATAAACGTTAATTATCAATGCCTGAAGGCTTTTTTTATGCAATTATCTGATTTTTTGATTTTATAAATGAAAATCGTATATTTCTCTTTGCAAATATCATCATGCTATAATTCAGCTAACATAAAAACGCGTATTTATGGAGCGGTATGATAAAGCATATACCGAAAGAGTCAGAGGTGAAAGCAGATATCACCAAAAATGAAAAGATGAAAAAAGATGAAACAAGGAGTGTTACAAAATGAGCAGCTACAGTTTTATGGTTCACACACCTGTATACGCAGGTGCGAACTGCATGGAAGAAAATGCAGCAATATTTAACAGATATGGAAAAAGAGCTTACATAATAACAAGTGATTTCGGAGACAGCACGAATCACGCGCTCGTTGATGCTGAGAAATGCTTTAAGCAGCAGGGAATAGAATACATGATAAATGATTCTGTTATTGAAAATCCTCCTGTTGAAAATATAAAAGTTATAGCTGACGAATGCAGAGCATTCAAGCCTGATTTCATAATGGCTGTAGGCGGCGGTTCGTCACTGGATGCAGCAAAGGCTGTAAGCGTTTTATATCCTTACGATGAAGATACTGACCCATACGGAGTATTCTGGAAGGATCCTGCATGTCACACTACATTATATAATGAAACAGTGCTTCCTATAATAATGGCTCCTACAACAGCAGGAACAGGCTCAGAGGTAACAGGTCACGCTGTGCTGACGCGCGCAGATAAGGATACGAAGCAGACTATATTCCAGAATGTTTTCTGCGAGGTGGCATTCTTTGATCCGAGATACATACAGGATTCTCCTGCGGAGCTCCTTCATACGGGACTTATGGATGCGCTTTGTCACGCAGTAGAAAGCTATCTGAATGTTAAGAGTAACGACATGACGAGAGCTGTCGGCGAAATAGGCATGAAGATGTTTGCAAAGTTCAAGGACAACGTCCTGAGCGGCGACCTTACTGAAGAGGATTATCTTAACATGCTCATCGCTTCATATTTTGACGGCATAGCATTCCAGTGCGGAACTGCTCTCCCTCACGGAATGGGTTATCCGCTGTCACATCATAAGGGCGTTCACCACGGTCTTGCGTGCGGAATATTCCAGGCGGAGTATTTAAGAGCTTTCAAGGACAAGACTTATGTAAACAAGGTCGTAGAGCTCTGTGGATTTAAAGATATCGACGAATTTGCCGATTACATACAGAAATTTATGAGCATGGACGTTCATTTTGAAATAACTGAAGAGGAAGTAAAGAGATATGCTGAATTATTCTGCGAGCAGGAGGCTCACAGATTAAAGAGACATCCTGAGCCGATAGGTCTTGAGGAGGTCACAGACATCTTTATGAGATCACTTAAAAATTACATAGTAAAGTAATCATGAGCTGTTTTTCAGTATCATATAAAAGGAGAGAAAAATGATAGCACAGAGCACTATCGCGATAATAATACTTATTGCGGCACTGATATTATATGCGGTACCAAAGATGCCGCTTTCTGTAACGACTATCCTGGCAATGCTTGCAATGGCTGTATTCGGGATAATCGACTATCCTACAGCGTTTGCGGGATTTTCAAACAGCGTAATATTCCTCATAGCCGGTCTTATGATCATAGGAAAGGCGACCGTTACGACCGGCCTCGCGCCTAAAGTAGGAAACCTGCTGGGCAGAGGCAAGCTCGGCGAGAACGAAGGCCTTTTCGTAGTAGTAATGTTCATATTATCATGCGCTATATCAGTATTCCTTAACGGAGCACTTACAGTAGCCATACTCATGCCTGTAATAGATGCGGTGGTACTTAAATCAAAGGGTAAGATCACACGCAAGGGCACGTATATGGCTCTCGGTATATCGGCAGTACTGGGAAATAATGTATTAACAATAAGTGCTACATCTATGCTTACAGCAGTAAGTATCCTTGAATCATCAGGATACGGTACTATGAGCATATTTGCACCTACTTTAGTAAACCTTCCTGCAGTTATCGTAGTTATCATAGTATTTGCTTTATTCGGCAAAAAGCTTCAGGACAAGTGGTTCGACTTCCCTGACATTCCTGTAGAAAGCTCAGAGGATAAGAGTTCAACTGCTGCAGAAGCTCCTGTATGGAAGCAGGTACTTACAGCAGGCGTACTGCTGGCAGTAATAGTTGCACTTGTATTAGGCGTGAATTACGGACTTGCTGCACTTCTCGGCGCAGCTGTGCTGATACTCACAGGCTGCATAAAGGAAGGCGAGGCCTTCAAGAGCGTAAGCTGGGGAACTGTAGTCATCGTTGCAGGCTCTATGGGCTTCTCAAGCGGTATCCAGGCAAGCGGCGCAGGCGAAGTTATTGCTAACTTCTTCATAAATATCTCAGGTCCTCTCGGTCAGAGCGGTCTCGGATTATGCATAGTTCTGTTCTTCATTGCTTCTATAATATCAGCAGTAATGAGCGACAACGCTACAGTTGCTATAGTACTTCCGATAGCAATGGCTATAGCACAGACTATGAATATCGACCCTACACCGTTATTCATCGCAGCATGCTCAGGAACGAAGGTAGCTCTTACAACTCCTATCTGCGTATCTCCAATGACTCAGATAGGCGTTGCAGGATACAGATTCAAGGACTACCTCAGAATGGGCGGACTTGTAAATATCATATGCATGATAGTTACATGCGCACTCATAGCAGTAGTTTATTATTAATAAGTGAATTTTAGAATGTTTTAAAAGCGGAGCAGAGCCCCCCGGTCGGCTCGTCCGGCCGAGACGCTCGCTTTGCGATATATTTATCAGAATTTGAATGTGGAGCACTTTACAATGAAAAAATTTGAAAATTTATTAAAACCGTTTAAGATCGGTAATGTTACTATAAAAAACAGAATGGCAGTAGCGCCGCTCGGCTCTTTTTATCTGATGCAGGGACCGAAGGGCGAATATAACGACCATGCGATAGAATACCTTCTTGAAAGAGCAAGAGGCGGTTTCGGACTTATCGTTCTCGGAAACGTAGTAGCTGATATGGAAGTGGACAAGCCAAATGTAGTCGATGGCCAGATACCTCCGTATTATGCCCCTAAGACATGGAAGGAGTCAGCAAGACGTCTGACTGAAAGAGTTCATGATTTCGACTGTAAGATATTCATGCAGATCGGAATGGGCAGAGGAAGAATGAGAGGAACTGAAAAGGCTCCTTCGGCCCTGCCGAAATATCACGACCCTTCAGTGCTTACAGAAGTACTTACGAAGGAAGAGATAGAAGCTAAGATAAACTGGATAATAAAAACTGCAAAGCTTGCGAAGGAAGGCGGCTTTGACGGTGTTGAGATACACGCTATGCACTGGGGCTACCTGCTCGACCAGTTCGCTATGGCGATAACTAATAAGAGAACTGACGAATACGGCGGTGAAACGCTCGAAGAAAGGCTCACTGCTGCAAGAAAGATCGTAGAAGGCATAAAGGAAGTCTGTGGTAAGGATTTCCCTGTTTCAATGAGACTCGGTATGAAGTCTTACATGAAGGGCTTCAATCAGCCGTCTCTCGATGGAACTGAAGAGGTCGGAAGAACTATCGAAGAAACATGTGAAGCAGGCAAGCTGCTCGAAAAGTTCGGATACGACATGCTCAACTGTAATGTAGGCGTATACGACGCATATTATTACTGCGTAGCTCCTGCATATTTCCCAAAGGGCATGAATCTGGAGCTCTCAAAGCAGCTTAAGCAGGCAGTCAATATCCCTGTACTCTGTGCAGGCAGGAACGACGATCCTTACTTAGCTGACGAGGCGATAGCCGAAGGAAAGTGCGACGGTATTTCTCTCGGAAGAGCGTCTCTCGCAGACCCGTGGTTTGCAAGAAAGGTCGAGATGGGCCTCCCTGAGCAGATACATCCGTGCATCGCATGCGGCAACTGCATGAATACTACATTTAACAACGGTTCTCCTACGTGCGCTGTAAATCCTCTGGCAATGAAGGAAGGCGTATATCCGATAACGAGAGCTGTAGTAGAAAAGAAGGTCGCAGTAATAGGCGGCGGAGTCGGAGGCATGGAGGCTGCGCGCGTTGCAGCTATGCGCGGTCATAAAGTAGATCTGTATGAACGCGACAGCGTTCTCGGCGGACGCCTTTTCGATGCAGGCGAGCATTCATTTAAGGAAAGCATCCGTGAGCTGAACGCGTGGTACAAGCTTCAGATGGAGCAGGAACCGAACATTACTTTACATTTAAATACAGAAATGTCAGCAGAAGATATAAAGAAGCTCGATGCTTCAGTCGTTATACTCAGTGTAGGCTCTGAGCCGCTGATGCCAAAGAGCATAAAGGGTATAGATTCTCCGAAGGCTGTATCATGTGTAGACGTGCTTACAGGAAAGCATACGCCGGGCGAAAGCGTTGTTATCGTAGGCGGCGGCTTGGTAGGCGCTGAGATGGCATACGATTACTGTCTTGAGGGTAAAAAGGTCACACTCGTAGAGGCTCTCGATGACCTTATGGCTAACGACCCTGTAGGCGTGCCTTACTGGGTACATGACATGCTTGTAGAGCTGTTAAACAGAAAGCACTGTAACATCCTTACAAGTACAAGACTTGACTGCGTAAACGAAAAGGGCGCAGTAGTGCTCGATAAGGACGGCAATGCTCAGGAGATAGAAGCAGACGACGTTATAATCGCCATAGGCTTCAGAAAACGCGAATCTATGAGAGAAGAACTCCTCGGCTGCGGTAAGGAAATATATGAAGTTACAGCAGGCAACGGAATCGGAAGCGTAATGACTCAGGTAAGCAGAGCTTACGAGATAGTAAGAAAACTTTAATTGTTTGGCTCTTGTGCCGGAAAATAAATAAATAATTGTGATAAAGCAGCAGGACCGGAGAGATGTCAGGTCCTGCTGTTTTTTTCGTTCGCTTATTCATTCATCCGGCATAGACAGTATATTGTTGTATAAAAGTTATCAACTGTTGCAGAAAATGCACCGATAACATGCCAGCGGTGCGTTTTTCGTAAAATAACTTAATATACAAGTATTGATCAAATTAAAAACAAATAAAATGAACAATATAAGAAAATATTGATTATTTGTGTTATTAATATAACTTACAAAAATATTGAAACCGAATATAATGCATATCAATACGTTAAAGATCATGTTCATGCCGCAACTGACATATCATGGTACATTACGTAGTGTTACGTTAAAGGAGGTTAAGATATTGAAAAAACAGAGTTTACGGACGAAGGTCCGGTCTGCAGTAAGTGTATTACTGACGAGTATAATGATACTCACGTCTGTAATACCTTTTTCATTTGCAGAGGTTGTCAGCATATCTGACGGTAATGACATATCATCGGAAGCAGTGTCCGATGGTAAGGATGTTCCGGCAGCAGAGACTGCAGTAAATAATGAGAGTTCCGATGAAATTCAAAATGGGACTCAAAATGAAGCTGTCGGCTCTGATGAGAATGTCGCTGAAGACAAAAACGACAGTATAAATGATCAGACTGATGATATTATACAGTCAGGAGATGCTGATAACGCCAACAACAGCGTATCAGGCGGCAAGGATGCCGATGAGAGCGTTGAAAATGGAAGCAGCATCCCCGACAGATCAGAAGATCAGGTAAAAGATAATAAGGATGATCAGACATACGACGATCCATCCAAAAATATCGATACCGATGAAGATCAGGAGCAGGATGAGGAAGGCTTTATCGACCGTTTGATAGATAAAGTAGCTTCCATGCTGGGACTTGACGGTGTCGAATGGGATGGAAGCGGAAGCGAGAGCGATCCTTATAAAATATCGACGCGTGCCGATCTGATGCTGCTTGCTGAAAAGGTAAACGGCGGAGAAGGCTATGCAGACAAGTATTTCGTTCTTACAAATGACATAGATACGACTGTGATACCTGCAGCAGCTGATGCGGTAAACGTACAGGACGCTGAAGGTGATGACGCAAGCTCACTTGCAGAGGATGCAGAAACATCGGACACACCTGAAAAATGGACACCCGTAGGAACT
Source organism: Succinivibrio sp. (assembly GCA_963632005.1). Lineage (GTDB taxonomy): Bacteria > Bacillota > Clostridia > Peptostreptococcales > Anaerovoracaceae > CAKQOE01. Next base: position 37,889 of record CAVGTL010000001.1, on the reverse strand, counting down.
GCTACAAAGACTCCGTTCAAGGGACATTTTGACGGTGCCGGAAATACAGTAAAGATCTACATCAATACGACAGATTCATACCAGGGTCTGTTCGGATGTATAAACGGCGCAGAAATAAAGGATCTTACTGTATCAGGTTCTATTACAGCCGGTCTGCATGCAGGCGGTATAGCAGCTTATACAGAGGGTGCTGTAAATATAGAAAACTGTGTAAACAATGCCGATATTACTTCTACAGTAGAAAGATCATACGTGGGCGGAATCGTCGGAGATATCGCTAAAGGTACACCTGTACTGAAAGGCTGTGTCAATAATGGAAATATAACTGTAGACCAGAAAATGTCATATCCGGGCGGTATACTTGGATATACAGCTGTAAAAACAACTATATCTGATTGTAGAAATAACGGAGATGTAATATCAGAAGCAGCCAGCATGAGCGCTGCAGCAGGTATTTTAGCCTACGTATCAGGCTCTGATCCTGTTACATTTGAAAATTGTATAAATAATGGAACTGTAACTTCAAATGTGGGAAATGCAGCCGGTATAATCGCAAAGTACGAGGCAAGTGCAGCTGTATGCTCTATAACAGATTGCTCTAATACAGGAAAGATATCAGGACGAGGCAGCGTTGCAGGTCTGGCAGGCAGCGGCGCAACAGAAGTAAGCCGCTCATTCAATACAGGCGCTGTAATTGCTGACGGTACAGGACAGTCAGCTGCTGTATATGCTGCAGGTCTCGTTGCAGATATTAAAAGCTCAAAAGGACTTAAGGTCTCAGAATGCTACAATACAGGAAATATTTCTGTAACAGGCAGCGGAGACAGCGGCAGCCTGGCTGCCGGGCTGGTAGCATGCGCTAAGGGCGTTATCATTATAAATTCGTACAACCAGGGCGATGTAGCGGGCATCGAAAATGCCAGCGGCCTTGCAAACATGTTCTCAGCTTCAAACGGAAGCTCGAGATTCATACAGTGCTACAATACAGGAAACGTTTCTGCTGAAGGCTCAAACAAAGGCTCGCTCTCATATACTATGTACGGCGATGCCGATCACTGCTATTATCTGGCAGGCACGGGAAGTGAAGGCGGATACAGCGAAGAAGAAATGAAGGGCGATACAGTCGTAAACGGACTGGGCTTTGCATTTGTAAAAACAGATGAATCTTACCCTGAGCTTTACTGGCAGCATGAAGCTTCTTCAGATCATGTAACATTACATTACAGCGAATCATCATTTGATGCTAACCTTACAGATACGACAAGAAATGTATCGATATCAAAGTTTAAGGAATCGCTGACTTCTTTATCGACAGACAGAGAAGGCGTTACATTTGAGGGATGGTATACAGACAGCAAGCTTACTGAGAAGTGGGATCAGGAAAGCGAGCTTAAGTCAGGTGATGAGCTCTTCGCATCATGGAAGACGACTGCACCTGTATACGAGGATCTGAAGGTCACATTTGATTACGGTTATCATATGGAATCTGAGGATGAGTCTGATTCAAATGAAAATACTATTGTGAATTCCATCGTAAAGTACGGCGAAGCGGTCAATGCACCTGAAGCACATGTACGTGATGGATATACATTCCTAGGATGGTATGAAATAACAGGAGCCGGCACAGATAATGAATATCAGGCTGAATCAATGTATGATTTCAGCTCATCTGTAAAGGCCGACCTGTATCTGCGCGCAGTATGGCAGAAGGAAAGGAATACTGACTATGCATGGTATTTCGATGATTTTGAAGCTAAGGAATACCATATAACAGATCCTGCACAGCTTCTGGCTTTAGCCAAGCTTGTCAGAGGCGATGAGGCTACAGGCGTTACAGAGCCTGTAAGCTTTGAGGGCAAGACACTGATACTCGATAATGATATAAATTTATCGATGCTCGCAAACTCTGAGGACGGCACTTATGATGAGCTGATGCCTCTTTCTGACGGCAGCGGTACTTACAACTGGTCATCAGTGATCGGTGAAAGCGCAGACAAGCCGTTTTCAGGAACATTTGACGGAGCAGGATTTGCTATAACAGGCCTTTATATTAAATCAGCCGATGCAGATCAGGCGCTTTTCGGATACCTGAAAAATGCGACTGTAAAAGACCTTACTGTATATGCTGATGTAAAAGGCGGAGACAATACAGCAGCTGTTGCGGCAAACGCTGATTCAACTGTATTTGAAAATATAACAGTAGAGGGTAAGGTTTCGGCAAAAGGCAACTGCGGCGCCGGAATTGCAGCTTCTGCAACAGGCAAGGGAAGCTTTTCGAACTGTGTAAACAGAGCAGATGTTACTGTTGATCATAATCTGACATCGAACGCAGCAGGTATTTGCGGAACAGTACCTAAGGGCGATAACAACGAGTACAGCTTCAATGAATGCTTCAATGAAGGTGAGATAAGCGGAAGCAAATATGCAGCCGGTATCGTTTCATCTTATATGAGCGCAAACGGCGATATAACTTATTGTGGAAACAGAGGTCACATAGAGGTATATTCTGATACGCGCAAAGCATCAACGGCTACAGGAGCTATGGTCGGAGGTGTGATAGGCTATGCTTCTCCGGAGAGCAGCAATGTAAAAGTAAGCTACTGCTATAATGCAGGAAGCATCGAAGGTCATGCTTATGTTGCTTCTGTATCTGATACGATATCGATCGGAGGCATAGCAGGCAGTGCAAACAGCATATCTCATTCCTATAATACAGGCTCTGTGAATGCAGAGGTCAGAAGCAGCACTGTTTCAACGAGCAAGCTGGGAAAAGCGGGCGGTATCGCCGGTGTAACTAATGCAGCTACAGCAAGTGTGGTATCAAATATCGTAGACTGCTATAATACAGGAAATATAACTACGTCTACAGACCAGCCGGGCAATTCATATTATGCAGGCGGTATACTGGGTTCGATGGAACGTCCTATGTACAGTGCATCAGGCAAACCGTCTGTATACGTTACAAACTGCTATAACGCAGGCATAGCAAACGGAAAGAACATCAACATATGTCCGGGATATTCATCAGATGTAAATCTTTATGTAAATAATTGTTATTCACTTTCAGAAAAAGATGACCTTAAGGCAGGCGAAACTACAGAAAAATACATGAAAACTGAAGCATTTGCCGAACTCCTTGGTTATGCGTATTCTTACAGAAACGGAGCTTATCCTGTCCTGAAATGGGAGAGCACTGATGCATCTGAAAATGGCTACATTATATTAAATTACAACGAAAGCCGGTTCTACGAGCTTGGCGGCGAGAGCGGTCTGGTATCTTATCAGGAGGCAGATACAAGGGTCAGAGCAGTGTTAAGCGAAGAAGGTAAGATCACATCAGAGCCTTCAGTAACGAGCAACAAAGAGAGCTTTTCTTTTGACGGCTGGTATTATGCAGACGGCAGAAAAGTAAACTTCGCTGATGATGTATTTGAATCAGGCACCGAGATACATGCTGAATGGAAGCTCGTACCTATCGAGATAACATATGATCTGAACTACGAGGCAGACGGGCAGCCTGTTGAAAATGTAACAGTTCCTGTAGGCCTGGGCGAATATGCAGAGGCATATATGCCTGTACGTGATGATTACAGCCTTAACGGATGGTATCTCGTAACAGATCCGGGCAAGGAAAGTGAATCTGTAGCGTCAGATAAATTTGACTTTGCAAATACACGTATATTTAAGCCATTATACCTGCGCGCTAAATGGCAGGCAGAAACTTCAGACAGCAGCTGGTACAGCGCAGGTCAGACAGAGTATGAGATATCTACAGCCGAACAGCTTATAGCGCTTGCTCGTATAACGTCAGGTCAGCTGAATAACGGCAAGCCTGTTTCATTTGAAAACTGTACTATAAAGCTGACGGAAAACATCACATTGCCTGAAAACTATATGTGGCCGCAGATAGGCTCGGCATCAGCGCCGTTTAAGGGCAACTTTGACGGTAACGGTCATACTGTATCAGGTGTTGAGATAAACGATGCCGCAGCTGTTGACCAGGGCTTCTTTGGCTACGTAACAGGCGGCAGCATCCGAAACCTTACAGTAGAAGGCAATATAACAGGCTCATCTGCAACGGGAGGTATAGTCGGTCACATTGCATCAGGTGATGAAGTCGTTGAAATTTCAGATGTTACTTCAAAAATGAATGTAACAGGAACGAATAATACAGGCGGTATCGTCGGCCAGGCCGACAGCAATGTACGCATTAAGAATTGCGTAAACGAAGGTACTGTAACAGGTACAGGAAATACAGGAGGCGTCATCGGCAGTATAGTAATGAAGTCTGAGCTTCCTGAAAATGAAGCTGCATTCCGGAATGTAATTAATAAAGGAAAAATTACCGGAAACGGAAAAGAAACAGGCGGTATAGTCGGTCACATAAGCGCATCAGCCGCAATGAAGGTAATATTTAAGGATTGTGAAAACAGCGGCGAGATAAAGGGTACTTCAAGCTATACAGGCGGTATCGCAGGCCATTCTGTAGCGGATACAGCGACAGACAGTATCGTACGTTATCTCTTTGACGGCTGCATTAACAACGGAAAGTTAACAGGCGTCGATTATACAGGAGGTATGACCGCTGCGGTAGGCGTAGTATCTAAGAATGCTGCTGCAGCAGACTTTGTCAACTGTATAAATAATGGAGACATAAAGGCGACTAAGCAATATGTCGGAGGCATGACAGGCTATACATACGCATCAGCAGAAAGTATGGCGATATCTGTTGAAGGCTGTAGTAATACAGCTGTTATCGATTCGTCTTCACAACAGTACGTATCAGGTCTGATCGGATATGCTAAATCATACGTTACGATATCAGACAGTAATAATACAGGCGAGATAAAGGCTCTCGGTAATGCAGGCGGCCTTATAGGATACGGAACTACAGATATCAATATATATAGAAGCTACAACAGCGGAGATATCACGACAGGCAAGGGCACAAGCCACACTACAGGTGGACTGACAGGCCCTCTTACATCTAATATAATCGTAGACAGGTGCTACAATACAGGAAATATCACAAGTCAGAACAAGTATGTCGGAGCTCTGCTGGGTCGTGTACAGCCGTCTTCTTCAAAAGCAGTTACTGTAACGAATTGCTATAGTGCAGGAACGCTGAAGGCGACCGGTACGACAAGCGCATCACAGGCAGGCGGCATCCTTACAAATGCAGGTACTGCATCAAAGCTCACTGTAAAGAACTGCTTCAGCTGCGGCTCGATAACAGCGGGAACGAACTATACTGCTGTCGGCGGAATACTGACTGTACCTAAGGGCACGGTAACAGATAAGTGCTATGCACTTTCAGGCATCATCGGCTCAAAGGCATTTACAGATAAGGATGTACTTACGGCAGTAAGCACCGACCAGCTCTCAGGCGGAGAGATCGCTTACCTTCTTGACGGAGGTGCAGGCGAAAGAGCAGGTATATGGGGTCAGAGTAAGGAATGCCCAGAACTTATAAACTTTGACAACTCACTCAAGCCTGTATATGCTGTAAAGCTGACAATGGGAACAGCTAACGGAAAGCTCTCTGCAGAGGTTGCAGGAAAAGCTTCACTTGACAATAAAGATGACAGCGCATATGTATATGCACCTGAAGGAAGCTCAGTTACCCTGAAGGCAACGGCTGACAGCGGATATGTATTAAAGCTTATGACTGTAAAGGACGCATCAGGAAATTCATATGCGAGCGGCAGCGGAAGTGATGATGTTACATTCTCAATGCCTGCTGTCGATGTTGTTGTAAGCGCTGACTTCGCGGCATCATCTTCGGATGCTCATAAGGTAACTTTAGATGCAAACGGCGGAAGCTTTGAAAACGGCGCTTCTACTGTAACTGTAAGCGTAGCAGGCGACAGCAGCCTCGAAGCAACAGCTGATTTCAAGAAATATGCAGATCAGCTCAAACCTGAAAGCGACCAGTTTAAATTTAACGGCTGGCTCTGCGATGGCAAAGCGTTTGATACAAAGACCGTTGTAACAGAAGATATGACGATAACTGCTTCATGGCTCGGACTTGGCGTAGATGTAATATTCTCGCTCAACGATACAGAGAAGGAGCTCAGCGGATTATCAGTGCCTGTACAGCAGCGTGTCGGCGAAAACAGAGCAGTACCGGATCCGATCACTCTTACACAGACAGGCTGGTCAGAGTATGTTTCAGACGGAAAGCTCGTTTATAATGTGAAGATTTCAGGCAGTGACGCTGTATATCGCGTATACACGCTGAAGGGCTGGTCTACAGAGCCTTCAGGCGGAGCTTTATGGGATTTCACAAAGACGCTCACTACAGCCGATTATGAAAACGGTATCCTGAACCTTTACGCACAGTGGGATATAAAGGAAACTCTTCTCGATAACAGCGATGACGCTATACCGTATGAAATAAATGATATTCAGACACTGCAGAAGATAGCAGCATTATCACAGAGCGGTGAGACATTTGACGGACGCAGCTTTAAACTCAGCACAGACCTTGATCTTTCCGGCAGCAATGCAGGTAAATTCTATATAAAGGAATTTAATGGTAATTTTGACGGCGACGGTCACACTATAACATTAATGAAAAATCCATCAGCTGACACTGATCTCCTGTTTGGAACGATCGGTAAAGACGGAACTGTCGAGAATCTGAAGCTTTCGGCAGCTGATCTTGATACGGATGTAGACGGTACTACTGCACACTGGGCAGGACTGGCAGCAGACAACTATGGCCTGATCTCAAACTGCTCAAACGATATCGATGCAGTTGATAAGTTTGCATATTCAGGCGGACTTGTTTATGCAAACCATGAAGGTGCAACTATAAAGGATTGTACGGTAGAGCTTAACACTGCCGGCGAAAGCGGAAAATATCTGACATGCATAGGCGGTATAGCATACTCTAATGAAGGAAATATATCAAACTGTAATACATCAGGCGATATACATCCGGTAGACGGATATTTTGTCGGACGCATAGGCGGTATCGTATATGAGGCAAAAGGCGGAACGATAGCTGATTGTACAAACAATATTAATATAGTAGGCAGCGGATCAGGCGCAGTCAGCATAGCAGGAGGTATAGCTGCAACTGTAACAGGACCGTCTGTAAATATAATAGAAAACTGTATAAATAATGGAAATATTACTGCTGCATATCAGGCAGGCGGTATAGTGGCAAATGTACAGCAGAATACAGAGACAGATCTTAAAATACTGAACTGCGAAAATACCGGTAATATCACACTTGCAGCGTCTGAGGGCTCTCTCGGCGCAGGTCATACAGGCGGTATTATAGGAAATACATCATATGGCTCAGGTCAGATATCTATATCCGGCGCAAAGAATTCAGGTAATATATCTGTTCCTGAAAATACTTCAAAGAGCGAAAAGAAAGTATACGCCAATATCGGCGGTATCCTGGGATATGCGCTCAACGGCAGGACTATTATAATAGAAAATGCAGAAAATACAGGAACTGTTGAAGTAGAATCAACTACATCCGCAAATTACTCATATGCAGGCGGTATAGCAGGCTACATTTCAAGCTTTGCTGCATCTGACAGCAAGATAACAGAAAGCAGCAATTCCGGCGATATAAAGGTGACAGGCACAGCAAAGCGTGTCGGCGGTATAGCAGGTCAGGCACTCAATATCGAGGGCTGCAGCAATACCGGAAATATAGCTGTTGACACTTCCGACAATTCACTCACTTACGGTGTAACAGCCGGAGGCATAGCATCCGTATTATACGGAGAAATGAAAAACTGCAACAACTCAGGCAACATAGCGCCTGAAGAAAACGGACTCTTTAAGGCCGGTACGGTAGGCGGACTTGCAGGAAAGATAGCTTCTGAAAACGGCGTTATAGAAGGAAGCAAAAACTCAGGAAAGATCGAAGTCACAGAGTTCTATAAGTCAGAAAACGGCGTAGGCGCACTTGTTGGCTACAATAAGGGCGGTAAGATAGAAAAATGCGAAAGCAGAGTTGACGGCGATGCAATAATGATAAAGCTATCTGAAGAGCCGGATACGACTGTTAATAATGTAGGCGGACTCGTAGGATATAATACGGGTACAGTTACAGACAGCCTGGCTGTCGGAGGCCTTTCAAATGAAGGTAAAAACGTAAATGTTGGTGCCATTGCAGGAAGCAACAGCGGCAGCATTACAAATTCATATTTCTACTCAAAGACATACAGCGACAAACTGCATGAGCTTAAGGCAGTTGCAGCATCAGGCGCTTCAGGCAGTATGGAAAACTGCTATTACGGAGCTGCAGGCTGGAATAAGGATTCATTCACAGACGATTCTCAGATACCTTCAGGCTGGGCTGCAGGCAGCGCATTTACAAGCGGTGAGATCGCTTACAGGCTCGACGGCGGTACAGCTACTCACAGAAATGTATGGACTCAGGATGAGTCGGCAGGATATCCGGCATTAGGAAGTCCTTCATATTACCTTTTAAGAGTAAAGGCAGATGCAGATTCAAAGGGCGGCAAGGTAACTGTAAGCTTCAGAGACAGGAGCATTTCGGGCGAGAATGAAACACTGTATGTACCTTATGGTGATACAGTGTCTGTAACAGCCACTGCCGGCGAAAAGTCAACTCTGGACTCTCTTAAGCTTAATGACAAGGTAGTAAGCGAAGGTAACATCATATTTAATGAAAATATAGATTCATTACTGACTTATAAGTTTGTCGAAGAAGAAGAAGAAAAGCCAAAAGATGATTCAAGTGACAGCGGCTCAGATTCAGGCAGCGGTGATGGCGATAAGGGTGACGGCAATGAAAACGGCAACGGTGGCCAGGGCACAGATCCTGACGCCAACGGTACTGACATAAGTAATGGCGGCAAAAATAACGATACAGATACGATACCGTCAACTGATGATAATATACCGACAGTTTCAGATCATCCGACTGATGCAGATACTATTGTAATAACTGTTCCGGAGACTGAAGAGATACAGAAGGAAACAGATGTAGAGGATCAGACTCCAGAACAGATGGAGGCTGAAAGCGCACCAGAGAGCAGCGGTGATATTGAAGAGGAAGAACAGGAAAAAGAAGATGAAGAGGAACAGAAAAATGATACTGTATTTGAAGTGATACATGAAAGTGTCATGGAAAATCCTTTTGTCAGAGCTTTTGTACTGATCATCCTGCTGATCCTCGTAATAACAGGCGGGTACCATCGTTATCGCAAGAGTAAACGTTAAAGTCTCCGGAAAAGGAGGGGGCATGAAGGACAGTAAAAAAAGAGATATACGTTTTATATTACTGACGATATTGCCTGCCGCAGCGATAGCTTTATTGCTGATATTGATACCGATACTTTCTACCGCAGAAGAATATTATTATGATATCGACAGTGAGCTGAAGCTGGAAAATAAAAAGGCAGGGATGTATCAGGATGAATACGGTCTGCTGACGTACAACATAAATAACGGTGCAGTGACTATCATGAGCTGCAGCGAAGCAGCAAAGGGCGCAATGAGCATTCCTGCAAGCATAAAGGGGATGCCGGTCAAGGCTGTAAATGATCATGCCTTTTTATATTGTGCGGGCATTACATCAGTCACGCTTTCTGAAAGCGTGGAAAGCATAGGTGCTAATGCTTTTTCGTGCTGTACAGGATTAAAGAATATTACGATCAGAAACAACGGAGTTTCAGTCGGCAGAAGAGCATTTTTTAACTGCAGCAGCCTGACTGAGATAAAAGTAAATGCTTCAAAAATAGGCGACGCTGCGTTCAGAAAATGCAGCAGACTGACAAGCGCTGACATTTCAGCCGGCTCGATAGGAGAATCAGCGTTCAGCGAATGCACGGCTCTTAAGAATGTAAAGCTGGCTTCAGGCATTACTTCGATAGGTAAGGCGGCGTTTCAGTCATGCACGGCTCTGTCCGGTATCGTATTGCCTGATGGTCTGAAAACTATAGGTGCAGAGGCTTTTGAAGGCTGTAAGGCGCTTAATTCTGTAAGTATTTCCGATTCTGTTGACTTCAGCATGGCGGAAGGACTGTTCAAGGGCTGTACAGCTTTGAAAAAAGCAACGCTGCCGAAGAGCTGCAAGGCAATACCGGCAAGCATGTTTGAGGGATGCAGCGCGCTTGAGCTCGATTCATTACCGGCAGTGTCGCGGATAGGGAGTAAGGCATTTTACGGATGCAAGCTGCTTACTGCGTCGAATATGGCTGACGGACTGACATACATAGGAGACAGCGCGTTTTACGGCACGGCAGTCACGGCTGTCGATATGCCGGATTCGGTCACTGAAATCGGCACGATGTCGTTTCTTTCATGCAAGCAGCTTAAGCATGTGCGTATATCAAAAAATCTTAAGGTAATACCCGAAAGAGCATTCGGCTATTGTAATTCGCTGTCAGATGTGGTCTTACCTAACAGTGTTACAGAGATAGGCAAGCAGGCATTCATCGAATGCCCGCTGCCGAATAATATGAAGCTTCCGGCGAGCCTTACAAAGATAGGCGCAGAAGCATTTGCAAACTGTCCGTTGAGCGGAACACTGACACTTCCCGAAAATGTGACAGAAGTCGGAAAAAATGCGTTCAAAGGCTGTCCTGTAACTGAGCTCAGACTCTCGTCAGGTATGGATCGTATACCGCAGGGAGCATTCAGTGAAATAACTACTCTGGAAAAGATCGTAATACCGGAGGGAGTTAAGCGCATAGAAGCTAATGCATTTGAAGGATGCTCCTCAGTCGATGAGCTCGTGCTCCCAAAGAGTTTGGAATACATTGGAAGCGGAGCATTCAAGGGATGCGCTGCGCTTAAGGAGATATCATTACAGAACAGTAAGGATCTTTCTTATGTGAGCGGCTTTGGCGGAAACAGCGCTATAAGGTCGGTAACGCTTCCGTACGGGCTTGAGACTATAGGTACAGGAGCTTTCTCGGAAACAGCGATAAAAGAAGTCGTGATCCCGGGTTCTGTTAAGACGATAGAAGCGCGTGCATTTTACAACTGCAAAAAGCTTGAAAAAGTAACGTTCGGAAACGGTCTTACATCGATAGGCGAGGCTGCGTTTAAGGGCTGTGCTGCTCTGAAAGATATTTCGGTACCGAGCGGTGTGACGAAGATAGGCAGCAGTGCATTTGAGGACTGTACATCGCTGACATCTGTAAAAGTATCGGCTCTTGAAGAAGCAGGTACAGACATGTTTGCAGGCTGCTCATCACTTGTTGATGTTTCATTTGCAAATGGAATAACAGAGATACCGGAAGGAATCTTCTCCGGCTGTACTTCTGTAAAAAAGGCATCGATACCTGACAGTGTTAAGGTGATACACAGTTTCGCATTCAGCGGGTGCAGCAGTCTCAGTGATGTAAAGCTGCCGGAAAAGCTTGAAGTACTGTGCTCAGATGCATTCAGCAAATGTACGTCGCTCAGGTCTGTGACGCTTCCTGCATCACTGCAGCAGATACAGGCGTACGTATTTGACGGCAGCGGACTTGAAAATGTAACGCTTGCGGAAGGACTCAGCTCTGACAGCTTCTGGCTTTCAAGAGAATCGAAGGACAGAGAAGGATATGTAAAGAATCAGAATACTAAGAGAATAGTATATAACAAGAGTACTTTTGTGAATTGCAGTTCATTGAAAGAGATAAATATCCCGAAAAACTGGACAGGCATACCTGATTATTTCCTTGCCGGATGCAATGGAAAGTTGAATTTAACGCTTTCAGATAATATTACATCTTTAGGAAAAGAATCGCTTTCGGAAGCCGGACTGATATCTTTGAAGCTGCCTGAAGGTCTTAAAGAGACTAAGCTGGAAGAAAAGGCACTTTATGGAAATTCGAGCCTTGAGACGATAAATATGCCGGCTTCATGGACATCAATACCGGAAGGTTTGTTTACAGGAAATAAGGCGATAAAGGAATATACAGTTCCGTCAAACATCAGAACTATAGGTGATGATGCGTTTTCAAACAGCGGTCTTGAAAAGATAACGATACCGGAGGGCGTAACTCAGATAGGCGTGAGAGCGTTTATGAACTGTACAGGCCTTAAGACGGTCGATATCCCTTCTACTGTAACAGCTGTAGGGAAAGCTGCATTCTCAGGATGTACAGGACTTACGGATGTTAATTTTAAAGAGGGCATAAAGACCATAGATGCCAATGCGTTTGCCGGATGCGAGTCGCTGAAGACTGTCACACTCCCGGCGAGCGTACAGCACATAGATAACGGAGCGTTTTTCTGCAGCAATATGGGGGTTCTGCGCTTTGTATGCCCGTCAGGCTCTTATGCAGAAAAGTATACAAAGTACTGTTTATATATAGCTTCAGATAAATATCCGGTACCTGCGGGAATGAAGTTCTATACAGAAAATACGCGTCAGGACATATACGGAGCATATAATGGCAGCGTATATGCCTCATACGGCGGACTTGACTATAAGCTGTCTTTTTCAGAAACCAACGGAGAGTTCAGCACAAAAGCCGGAGTTAAGTGTCTGACAGCAAACAGCAATGCCGCAGCAGACCTTGTGATACCGGATGAGGTGGCAGGATATCCTGTAGTGAGCATAGAAAAAAATGCGTTCGCAGATAATACGAGTCTCGTAAGCGTTAAATTACCTTCAGAACTTGATGGCATTTATGAGAATGCGTTTAAGGGCTGCACATCGCTGAGAGTCGTAAATTTCAATAAAAAGCTCAGGATAATAATGCCGGGGGCATTTCAGGGCTGTACGTCATTGCTGTTTGCAGATCTTTCTCAGACTTCGCTTGAAAGGATATACGAGAACGCATTTAACGGGGCAAGCTCCATGAGTTATGTGCTGTTTAAAGAAGGCGTGAAACAGATAGCTAAAAATGCTTTCGCAAATACAGCTTTATCTGAGGTTTATCTGCCTGAGACGCTTACTACGCTCGACAAAAATGCATTTGGCAACGATACGGTAATACATTTCACAGGTAATATACTCAGTACATATCACCTGTATGTCGATGCTAACTTTGACAGGCACTATTACCCTATACTTCAGGAGCTTCTGAACAGAGGCGTGTCTATAGGACAGTTCTTCGGACATGGACTTGACGGTCAGAAGGATTACTTTATCTCAACATCGGGTACAGGCTACGCTACAGGATCTGCTGACGGTGGCGTGTCACTTGCACCGTCTGCAGAAGGCGGCGCTGACGCGGAAGCAGGTCAGACAGGTTCTGATATAGAGGTAAGCTCGCAGAGCAATGCAGGAGAAGAGCAGCATGGCGAGGAACAGCTTCCTTCAGAAGGTTCGCCGGATAAGGTGTATGAGCTCGTTCAGAAAACTATAGCTGAAAATCCGGTCGCTGCGGCGTTGACACTTGCAGTTGTCATGATTGTGATAATCATGGGCGGCTATTTCCGTGTAAGGAAAAACAGAAAAAATTAATATGTGATATATATTTTGATAAATGATATCACAGCAAAAATAAAATTCCCGGACGGCATGACAGTTGTCCGGGAATTTTATTATTTTATTTCTCTGATCAGTATTTTTTAATTAACCATACTTTGTTTAACAGCTGCAAGGTATTCTACGGTGCAGCCGGTTACAGTCTGTATCGTATCATCGTTCATATCCATATTTAACATGTTTTTTATGATAGCTAACTGTTTTTCAGCAATGCCCTGTTCGCGACCTTTATTGAACTGTTCACGTTGTAATTCCTGAAATCTCATATACTCTACCTCCAGCGCAGGATCGAAGCGTACTTTTTCTACCTTTTGATTGATAAGCTTGATGAGCCTACTTTCGCTGCGTTCAGCTTCTTCATATGTGGAGTTTTTCAGATACTTGAAAAACTCGTTTATGACAGAATCGCCGCTGTTGTCTGTCAGTATGACAGTAGATACACCGTCATTAAGCATGATGTCACTGCCTGCGTTGATGCAGCGCTTTTGAAATACATATTTCTGCATACCGGCACCAAACGGATCGTAAGTGCATACAAATATGACGAATGCATCACTGAGCTTTTCGTAGCCCTGACCGCGTGAGAGTGAATCGATGTCGATAACGCTCTGATAGTAACGGCTCCTCCTGCCTATATTATATTCAACATACCCCTGCATTTCAACGCTGTATTTGCGGTTTTGGCTGTCATCAGCATAAACGTCCAAACGAATACTTTTTGCTGCCGGGTCAGGAAATATAGTTTTTTCATACTGCGTCATTACGATGCGGCGGATCTTGATACCGAGGACGATTTGGAGAAATTCTTTTAAGACAGTCGGATCGCTCATTACCTTGGCGAACATGAAGTTGTCCGACAGGTTTGCATCTCTGAGGCGCTTGAATCCGCCGTTGTCAGTACTTGTGGACAGCTGTGCATTGTAATGAATGTTATCATCGAATACCTTGCATATATCGTTGGTATATGCTTCTGAGAAAATGTTTTTTTCAGTCATAGTCTAATCCTTTCTGTGAAATACTGTACCTCTTTTGTGATATGTAATAAAATTACAATTAAGAATAACATTTGAAAATAATCATGTCAACCATATAATGGAATAAAAATAAAATAATACCTTGAAAATATATTTGAAACAAGGGTGCAACAGACAGCGAAAAATGCGTACCCGGCGTGCTAAAGGCGATAAACTCAGATAAAAACGACAAGGAGACGTAGAATGGAATTATATGGTTATGTAAGGGTGAGCAGCAGGGATCAGAACGAGGAACGCCAATTATGCGCTCTTCATGAAATAGGCGTGCAGCGGAAAAATATTTTTGTAGATAAACAGTCAGGCAGTGATTTTGAACGACCGCAGTATCGGCGGCTCATAAAGAGACTAAAGGCAGATGATGTACTGTACATAAAAAGCATAGACCGACTTGGACGCAACTATCAGGAGATACTGGAACAATGGCGTTTTCTGGTAAGGAAAAAACGCGCGGATATAGTGGTAATGGACATGCCGCTGCTTGACACACGGCGAGGCAAGGATCTGATGGGAACATTTCTGAGTGATATAGTCCTTCAGATATTATCGTTTGTGGCAGAAAATGAACGAATGAACATAAGGCAGCGGCAGGCAGAGGGAATAGCCGCTGCAAAGGCAAAAGGCGTAAGATTCGGCAGACCTCAGCTGCCATTGCCTGAAAACTTCCATGAAATGCACGCTTCATGGCGTGAAAGGAAGATTACATTGAAAGAAGCAGCTCAAGCCTGCGGTATGCCTGTCGGGACATTTTACGGTAAGGCGCGCAGGTATGAAGAGGAACAGGCGGAGGAAGTAAGGCAGGATGAAGAAGGTGAAAATAATAAGGTAGGGTTAGAACTAAGAAGTGAAATATAAAATAGTTTGTAAAAGTGTACTTTTACAAACTAATGCAGTGATAATAAATCTAATTAAAGTATATATGCTATAGTAGTAATTTTCAATCATTTTATGGATTTTAGAAAAATTATTATGCTCTGCATATTATAAAATATGGTTTTGGAAAAGTACACTATTAAAAACGAAGGAGGGCTAAGCTATGGCATCAATTGCTTCCGTTATCAAATATGAAGGTGATAATAGTACCTTCATATGGAAGCACCCCTGTGAGGATTTTAATACATCATCTCAGTTGATCGTCCACGAATCACAGGAAGCAATTCTCTTTTTAAATGGGCAGGCACTTGATTTGTTTGGCCCGGGACGGCATACATTGGAAACGGAGAATATACCAATTCTACGTCATCTGATTAATATACCGACGGGAGGCGTTAGTGCATTTCATTGCGAAATATATTTCATAAATAAGACTGAACAAATGGCAATTCGTTGGGGAACAGATAGTAAGGTGCAGTATGTAGAGCCTACATATAAATTTCCTATTTCCATTGGTGCAAGTGGTGAGATGTCACTTTGCGTGGATGATTCCCGTAAAGTATTAGTCAAATTGGTCGGAACAGAGCATATTTTAAATCGACAGCAGTTGGTGACATATTTTCGTAGCATTCTGATGTCGAAGGTAAAAACATATATTGCTCAGACAATGCGAGCCAATGCAATCAATATATTTGAAATTGATGAAAGTCTTGAAATCTTTTCGGAAGGTATCAAGCGGAGGTTAATTCCGGATTTTCTTGATTATGGTATACAGCTGAAGCGTTTTTATGTAACTACTGTGGTCAAACCAGATGGCGACTCGCAGTATGAAAAGTTTAAGGAACTGCATTTTCGCCAGTATGCTGATATTGCAGAGGCAAAGCTGAAACAGCAGACTGATGTGATCAATGCACAGACTGAGGCACAGAAAGTTATAATTGATTCTCAGGCTCAGGCAACTAAGCGAATACAGGAAGGTTATACATATCAACAGGAGCGTGGATTCGATGTAGCGCAGGATGTAGCGAAAAATGAGGGAAGCGGACAGTTTTCAAGTATGGGTATTGGACTGGGAATGATGACTGGTATAGGTGGAACAGTCGGTGGAATGGTTGGAGGTGCTGTATCTGATGCATTTACAGGAATAACTACTCAGCCGCAGGCAACGGTGAACCGTTTTTGCGACCAATGTGGAGCTGAACTGACACCAGGAGCGTTATTCTGTGATGAATGCGGCGCATCGCAGGCAACTCATGACATTTGTATTAGATGTGGGTTCAAATTTATCAAACCTGGTAAGTTTTGTCCTAAATGTGGGACAAGGCGGGAGGATTAGTAATGAAAAATAATCGAACAAAAGGCTATGTTATTCTTGGCATTATGTTTGTGTTAATAACTATAATTTCTATTGCTGTTCCGTCGGTAAAAAACGCAGCCTTTTGGGTTTCTTATGCATTTACAGTAATTGCATTTGCTGCTCAGATAATCATTTGGAAAGTAGCTTTTAGGAGCGATGAAGCATTGAAAAGTAAATTCATGGGATTCCCAATCGTTAATATTGGTATTATATATCTCGTAATTCAAATCATTTTACTTATAATATTTCAATCTTTTCAAACACTTCCTGTTTGGGCTGCAGTTATTATCTGTGCAGCGGTTGCAGGTGTATCTGCGTTTTGTATGATTTGTTCAAGTGTAGGACGTAATGAAATTGAAAGGGTATCTGCAAAGGTTCAAGGAAAAGTCTTTTTTGTTAAACAGTTGCAAGTTGAAATCGAAGTATTGGCCAACTCTGAGACTGATATAGTAATAAAATCGGCACTAATGCAGCTTGCAGAAAAGGTACGCTTTTCTGATCCTGTAAGTGATGAGCGACTGACAGATTTGGAAAAACAGATTATAGAGAAAGCTGCTGAATTGAAAAAAGGCATTAGTATGATGAAGATTATTAATGAAATCAGTTTGCTTTTGGATGAGCGTAACAGAAAAATTAAAATTCTGAAGTAAGTAGGAGGAATGAAAAATGAAACAGTTAACTTGTGAAATGTGTGGTAGCACGGATCTAATTAAAGATGGTGGTGTGTTTGTATGCCAAAGTTGTGGATGTAAGTATTCCATAGAAGAGGCTAAGAAAATGATGATTGAAGGTACTGTTGATGTTCAGGGTACTGTTAAAGTGGATAACAGCGCTTTTGTCGAAAAGTATCTTGCCAATGCTCGACGTGCAAAAGAAAAGGAAGACTGGGAGGAAACTGAAAAATACTACAATATGGTCGAGCAAAATGACCCCGATAATATTGAAGCTATCTTTTACAGCTCCTATGGAAAAGCAAAGGCTTCTTTGACAGATGGTGATGTTTACAAGAGAGCTGCGACTTTCAAAGTCCTAAAGAATTGTATTTCTGTTGTTGATGATCACTACAAACCTGAACGCAGAGAAGAGAATAAGCAGGCTATCATTTCGATGGGAATTGATCTCGGAAAAATGGTGTGTAGCAATTTTGTTTTTACTGAATGGAAAAACGGCTATGGAGTGGTCACGCGAACCAACAAAGGCGAAACAATACAGATGTTTTCTGGTCTTTTGGATGCGTTCAAAGAAACAATGGACAATATCCAGAAGATTGATGACCAGCCGTATTTACATGCGGCCGCGATTGCATTTTATACAGTAGCCATGGCGACCGATTACTGGAAAAAGGACTTTTTGCAAGGGTGGATTGACGAAGAAAAAAGAGAGCTTGAAGCATTAAAAGCTAAAGCAATTTCTGCTTATTGGTCTGAGCATACTGAGGAAAAAGCAGCCCTTGACCAAGAGCGGGAAGCTTTATCAGCAAAAGTTGAAAACTTGAACGCCGAGATTTCATCTTTGCCTGAGGTAAAAGCAGAAGAACAAATTGAAGCGAAGATTCAAGCGTTACAGCAAGAAAAATCTGCGTTGGGTCTTTTCAAGGGAAAGGAAAAGAAGGCACTTCAAGAGCGAATCGATAAGCTTGCATCTGACGATTTAGAGAAAGCAAAAGCAAGTAGAGAAGATGTTGTTTCGCCTATTCAGGTACAGATTGATGCTGCTAATGTGAGAATTGCGGAAATTGATGAGGAACTTACAAAAGAGCGCTAAAGATGGGTTTGCAGATATGGACTGGAATACAACAAACGAGTTTCGCAGTATATTAAAACGCATATACTCTCCAGAGAACAATGAAAAGTACCGTTTAATATGTACGAAAACTTGTAACGAGGATGAAAATCGAATCTGGAAGATTTGTGAAGCTTTTTGGCACCCGGAATACGAATATCGTACGTCTGATATTGAAAAATATGTGCCAAATCCAAATTTGGATCATATCACGGCCAAAAGGTATATCAAAGAACTAAACCAATTACTTGATCGGCTTGGTTGGAGGTAATGTTAGGCACTAAATCCTTTTGGAACAAAGGGTGCATTTCTATACTCTCATAATGGGAGTATGTGCGTTCTGTGAGGTAGATAGCCCGGACATTAGAATGCCCGGGCTGTTTTGATTATATTTGGTAATATTAAAATATCTTTTTCAGATTCATAAATAAGGGTATAATTAAATCATATATGTGCAGGCTATCGTAAAGTTTAAATATGACAGGAGTATATAACTATTGATCTTATATCATGCAAGTAAAGAAATCGTTGAGTATCCTGAGATAAGGATGGCTAAATATACGAAGGATTTTTCGTGGGGGTTTTATTGTACGTTGAATTTCCAACAGGCGGTGCGTTGGGCAAACAGAGGAAAAGGAACGCCGATAATAAATTATTATGAATATACACCGGATGAAAAATTAGCTATGCTGAAGTTTGATGAGATGACTGATGAGTGGCTTGATTTTATAGCTAAATGCCGCAGAGGTGATCTGCATAAGTATGATATTGTTGAAGGACCTATGGCGGATGATACCGTGTGGAATTTTGATCTCAGCAAGGAACAATTTTGGGCATTAGCAAGGTTTAAATATCCAACACATCAGATAAGTTTTCACACGCTGGCAGCTTTAAAATGTCTGAAATTCATAAAGAGCGAGGTGGTATATTATGACAGCGGAAAGAAGGAATGATCTGTTTTATGTGTGCTCGCTTATCGAGTATATAGGACGTGTTACGAAGAACAGACGCGGAGCGGTCGTGGGCGCGCTGGGCGCGCGGGGGATAGAGGATCAGCTTCAGGATGCTGCAGTTAATCATTGCCTTTCATTTGAGCAGGTATCTGATGAAGTTATAGAAGAGTACGGTATAAATGACGGTGATTTTGATACGATAACGGGCTGCCGTGAAAGGATCCCGTCATATACGGCGATAGGCAAGTTGTATTGTGATATGATAATCGACTGTGCAGTAGCAGGGGATGAGGTAAACGAGGCTTTAAAGTTGTTCAATTCGTTTATAAGCGATGAGATATCAGATTTCAGAACAGGGCTGTACTGTGAAAATCCAAGTTATCTTGAGTGCTCTTATGAGGCAGGGTATTTGTTGGATTAGATGAATATCAATAGATAAAATAAACTTCCCGGATGGCATGATGGCTGTCCGGGAAGTTTTATATTCTGCACCTAAAGGCATATAGTCATATACGGCGGGATGCAGATGATGTCGTCTTTTATTGACAGGTTCTTAGGATGGATGATGTAGCAGCAGCCGATGCGGTCGTTGTATTTTTCTTTGAAGCGCAGGAGCGATGTTGTTGAGTATTTTATGCCTGATTTTACCTCTATAGGGTATATTTTGTATTGGAGTTTGCTGTTGTTTGATATTATGAAGTCTATCTCTATGTCATTGCGTTTTTTTTCTGCGTTGTAGTGTGTGTAGAAGAAAAGGCGGTGGCCGTTGGCGGTCAGCATCTGCGCTATTGCGTTTTCGTAGAGCATTCCTTCATTAAGGCCTAGCTTGCCGTTGATTATCTGTTTGTAGACTTCGTCCTCAAGCAGCTCGTTTTCATCAAAGGCATGGCTGACGAGCAGGCCGGTGTCACCCATATAGCATTTTATATACGTGTCAGATTCGTTCAGCGAAAGTCCGACGTTTGGGTCATTTGCGCGTCTGCACTCGTTTGTTATCATTGAGTTTGAGAGCCAGAAAAATGTTTCTTCATATTGTTCGGCTGAAGAGCCCTTGTCTATGCGGTTGAAGACGACTCTTTTTTCATGGCGCGACAGCAGACCGGGGATCTGGTCGAATATCGTCATGACTTTTGAACGATACTGTGCATTTATCTTCATGATGTCATTTCTGTAGAGTGAGAGGATATCCCGTTTTTCCAGATCGGCTCTGCCAAAATCCCTGTGATTTTCCAAAAACGCGGCAGTACTCATAGGCATGCCGCCGATTAAAATATACTGTTTGAAAAGGAGCATGGCTTTTTCGTGGATGCCGCGCTCCAACGGTATTTTTTTATCAAAGCAATCGCGGATATATGCGATGAGGGGAGCTTCGTTGAGCGCCCAGCAGAATTCCTCAAAATCCATAGGGTACATTTTTATCTGTCGTTCTTCGGAAGGGATAACTATATTCTGTACGTTTTCTTTTATGGATATGAGAGAGCCTGTCTCAATAAAGTCATATCTGCCGTCTGCAACGAGATATTTGATTGCTTCGCGTGCCTTTGGAAACAGCTGGACCTCGTCAAAAATGATAACGCTTTCGCGTGGGTACAGTTGAACTCCGTATTGTATTGAAAGCAGCATAAAGAATGTATCGAGATCGTTGAGATACAGATTGAAATATTGTTTTATATTTTCTGACGCTATTGCAAAGTCTATGAGTATATAGCTTTTGTATTCATTTTGGGCGAAATTTTCCACTATTGTAGATTTTCCGATGCGGCGCGCACCCTCTACGAGCAGGGCTTTTTTGCCGTTGGCGTTGTTTTTCCATGCGAGGAATTTATCGTATATTTTTCGTTTAAACAGCATTGCAGTTGCCTCCTTAAGGTAATATTATATCAGAAAATGATAATACGCAAGTTTGAAAATGCGATAAATTCCGACAATACGCAGGTTTGAATAGTGAATAAATTCCAATAATACGCATGTTTGAGTGTGCGCGCCGGGCGCGCGAGAGGATAGGCGATATTAATATGAAAAATATATTTACAGGGTATTTATGTGAGGAAAATGTAAATTCTTTGTGAAATCTTAAACATTCGGGTTGCAATAAAATTTTTTAAGTAGTAAAATAGCCGAGGTCTTGTCGCGGAATGTCTTTTGTTGAACGGTCGGTCGTGGTCGGTCAGGAAATAGTAACGATACGGCAGATCGATTATTTGTTAGATCTATTAAATGTAAATTAAAATGTGAGGTGAGAATATGGACGGTAGTTGTTGCAGTTGCAAACAGAATATCATGGCATTCCTGTATGGACAGAATGCGTGTGCCTGTGTGCTGTCTGTATCTCGGCTCGCGGCTCGCGAGAGCTTTCTGTAAATATTCGAGTGCCATTGTTTAGTTTGCTTCGGCAGGACACTGTACGGGCTGTGCAGATGTTTAGCCGCGACTGACAATGGTATTTTTATGCCTTTTGAAGCCCTGCCCGTATCTCTGATACGGCACGCAGGTCTCATACAGAAATTGCGCGGCTTTAGCCGCAATGCAATTTTTCAGTTGAAGCACTGTTATGTGGCTTTAGTAGCAGTGTGATTTTTAAGCGCCGTTGATAGTCGGCTTTTTCTGCACGCCTGCTCTTACATATTTTGTAAAGGAGGCAAAAACAATGAAGAACAACAAGAATATCAATATCAATGCATTAGCTAATGAAGTGAACTATGCTTTTTCTGAGATAGGCAGCAGGATGTCTGCTAATTTTATTTCTGTTTCGGAGAATGCATCTATAAAAGAAGCGATGTCTGCGCTCGTCAGCCAGGCTGCGGAAAATGACAATATTTCTGTAATTTATGTTACGGATAATGAGGACAGATTTTGCGGAGCGATAGATCTGAAGGACCTTATCATTGCAAGAGACGGCGAGCCGCTTTCAGGAATAATCGTATCATCGTACCCTTATTTATATGCAAATGCGGATATCGAGGAATGCATCCCGCTTCTCAGAGAATATTCCGAAGAATCTGTACCTGTTCTGAATAGTGACAACAGGCTTGTCGGCGTTGTTACAGCGAATGATTTTATAGAAATACTTGATGACGAATTAAGCGATGACTACGCAAAGCTGGGTGGTCTTTCCTCAGAGGAGGACCTTGCTGAACCGGTTTCCAGAAGTGTAAAAAAGAGGATACCGTGGCTGTTTGTGCTTTTAGTGCTCGGTCTGGGAGTTTCGGCGACAGTCGGACTTTTTGAATCAGTTGTCGCGCAGCTGCCTGTAATAATGTGTTTTCAGTCGCTCGTGCTCGATATGGCAGGAAACGTTGGAACTCAGTCGCTTGCGGTGGCTATCCGCGTTCTGATGGACAGCAGCGTAGGCCACAGGCAGAAGCTGGCGCTCATATGGAAGGAAATACGCGTAGGCATGCTGAACGGCGTGATACTTGGAATACTGTCTTTCATAGCGATAGGCGGATACCTGTGCGTGAAGGGAAACTCTGCTGTATTTTCTTTTGCGGTATCGGGCTGCCTCGGAACAGCCATGGTGCTTGCGATGGCGGCATCGTCTTTATCAGGCACGGTCATCCCTGTATTCTTTAAGAAGGTCGGTATAGACCCGGCAGTAGCTTCAGGTCCTCTTATCACGACTGTAAATGACCTCGTCGCAGTCATGGCGTATTACGGTCTGTCCTGGCTGATACTTCTTAATATCATGCAGATGGCGTAATTCCCGGAAAACATGGTAAAATAGCTTTAAAATAACGAATGTAATACCTTAAAGCACGCGGAGTTGCCCGGCGGCTGCAAAGACGAAAATGGATAAAATGGAAAATATTACAGAAAAAATAATAAAAGCACTGGAAAATTGCGTGCTCTGCCGTGGAATGAGCGATGAAGAGATACGCGCTTTCTGTACGGGAGCAATGGCAGCGGGGACGCTGCGGCTCAGGAGCATTAATAAGGGCGAATATATATTTCATGAGGGAGCATCGCCGCAGGCGATGTATATACTTGTGAGCGGGAGCATCGGGATATCGCGCGTGACGCTGTCAGGGCGGAGCATACTTGTTGAAGAAATAGAGGAGTACGGTGATATTTTCGGTGAGGTGTATCTGTTTCTTGGTATGCCGTACAAAATCTGTACAAGAGCGGTCGAGAATTCGCAGGTCATCGTTATGTCAGGTGACATGTTTTCGCAATTTTCCGTGTCCGATGTTGCGCCTGATGACGGAGCATGCGGTTCAGGCTTACAGAACGGGAGCACCGGCGCAGCTGACTATATAATGGTAAGAAATATGCTGGCGCTCCTGTCGCAAAAGGCATATATGCTGAGTAGCAGGATACAGGTGCTTGCGAGTCCGAGCATCAGAGAAAAAGCTGCGCGCTTTATACTTGAAAGAGAGCTCGCCGACGGCAGCGTGGGCGCTGAAATGAGCCGCGAGGCCATGGCGGACTACATGGGCGTGACGCGCCCGTCACTCTCACGCGAGCTTGGAAAGATGCAGGCAGAGGGTCTGATACGATTGGATGGCAGACGCATAGTCGTTACTGATCAGGATGGTCTGGAAATGTATCTGTAAGAAAAAATAAATAATAATATTGTGTTTGAAAATATGAAACCGGACCTGCAGCGCGTGCAAGCAGGTCCGATTTTAATGTCAGGTTATTTTATATAGTATAATACACTTTCAGAAAATGAAAAAAATTACGATTTTGAAGGCGGAATGTTGCCAATATTGTATTTAAAAGGTAAAATATTGATATATATGTGAGATTTAAGAAATCTAAAAATTCTAAATTATGGGGGAAAGGGTATTTGAGAGTAACAGAAAAGCTTTTAAAGCCACTGACGGAAGCTAAATACCTGAATGCAGAAAATGCTGACAGGTATCGCTGTATAATGCGGATATTTTTTGAAAATTACGAGAGACTTCACTACTGGATGTATCAGGAAGAAGTTTACGATGAGATGATAAAGGATCCGTATTTTAAGGATTACAGGCCGGAGCAGTGTCAGCAGGATCTTGCAATGCTGACTGAATGGAAAAATCTGGATGCAATGCAGGATACGAGAAGGGTATCGTCGATAGAAGAATTTAAGAATAAGAAATTCAGATATCAGATGTCGGAGTACAGTGTAGAGATAGAGCGTCTTGTACTCAGGCTGGAAAACCTTTTCATAGAAGGTGCGTCGCTTGAACCGACTCTGCTTGAACGTATACGTCTGAATGCAGGCAAGCTGGCTGAGATCGATGGTATGAATGATGATGAGGCATACTCTCTGTGGAATGATCTTAATAAAGATTTTATGAGCTTGAACCAGAATTACCAGGACTATATGCGCGACCTTAACAGCGTAAAGGCTGAAGAGATGATGCGTACGAAGGCGTTTATGGTATTCAAGGATCATCTGACAGATTATCTGCGTAATTTCATAAAGAGCCTGCAGCGTAATGTAGGAGTTATAGAAGAAGAGCTTAAACGCATAGATGCTGATATGCGCGAGCGTATTATAGAAAAAATTACGGAGCACGAGCTTCAGATACCGAGGATGGATGCCGCAATATCACGTGAGCTCATAGAGAACAGAGTGCGCGGGCGTTACATGAGTATATACGAATGGTTCGTAGCACAGGACGGACGCGAGAATGAAGCAGCCAGACTGTTTGATGCTACAAATGACATAATAAGGAAAATAACACGTTATGCCGTTCAGCTGAGCGAAAAGAATGCTCTCGGAGCGAACAGACGCGAAGAATACAGAAAAGTTGCGGAAATATTTCTCAGATGCAGCGATATAAATGAAGCGCATAGAATGTCAGCCATGGTATTTGGCATAGAGAGGCCGTATCATCTGGAAGGCGACCCTGAAAGAGAAACGGACAGCATGAACTGCAGTGTATATGATGAAAAGCCGATGTCTCTCGTTATCAAGCCGCGAGTGCGAACATACAAAGAAAAAGCAAAGCGGAGCGCTATAACTGCATCTACCGAAAAGAAGCGTGAAGTCAGACGCAGGATGCTTGAAAAGCAGAAAAAAGATATGGATAAGGTCTCGGCACTTGAAAAGGACGGACGTATAGAATTTTCAAAGCTTCCTGTAATAGAGCCGGATATAAGAGAAATACTGCTGAAATGGCTTTCAGATGCACTCGAGACGGCTGACCTGGCAGCCAAAACGGAAAACGGAAGACCGTATAAGCTCATTTGCGAGGACAGGAATAAAAAATGTGTAGTCCACTGCACAGACGGTAATTTTACCATGCCTGAATTTGAAATAGTTTTTCAGGAGGAAAATAAAGGAATATGATAAAAGAACTTGAACTGCTCCTGAACAGGCGATGGATACTGAAGTCGACTGATAAGGAGCTGTATTATCGAGTAAGGGATGCGCTCGGCGAAATAAAAAAATTTTCATCTGAAAAGCTTGGATGTTATATTATGGAAAATCCAATGCTCGTAAAAATGGAAAAGATACCTGCTATTCCTGAGAGCTTTATGGGAATAAGGGATTTTACAACGAATCAGGAATATGCTTATCTGTGCGTGCTGCTGATGTTTCTTGAGGACAAGGATGCTCAGGAGCAGTTTATACTTTCACAGCTCACAGAATATATAGCATCTAATATGCCGTCGGAACCGGTCGACTGGACATTTTACAAAAACAGGCGTTATCTTATAAAGGTACTGCGCTATGCAGTAAAGCAGGGTATCATCGCAGTGACGGACGGACGTGATGATGATTTTATAGATGATCTCACAGGTGAGGTGCTTTATGAAAATACAGGTGTCTCAAGGTATTTTATGCGTAATTTTTCAAATGATATTATGTCATTTTCGCGTCCTGAGGATTTCAGCAGGAGCGAATGGTTCGAAATAGATGAGGACAGAGGTATAGCGCGCAGGCAGCGTGTTTATAAAAGGCTGCTGTTTGCACCGGGGATGTACCGCGCAGACGGTTCACCCGAAGATTTTGAGTATCTGAAGAATCAGGGAAATAATCTCAGGGAAAATCTGGAGCGCATGTTTGACTGCAGGGTCAATATACACAGGGGAAGCGCCTTTCTTATATCCGGTGACGGATGCCATATGGGAGAGGTATTCCCGGGAAATAATGTTATTTCTGACATATTACTTATGTGCTGCGCTGAAATAAGGCAGCGTATGGAAAGCGGCGTCTGGAAGACTGCAGCTGACGATACATGCAGTGTTGATGTTATTGAATTTGACAACATGATAAGAGAGATCAGGGAAAAATACAGCTCGGGATTTACAAAAAATTACAGAGAACTGCCCGATGGTGAATTTGTAAATGATGTAAAAGAGGAACTTGAACGCTGGATGTTTATAAGAACAAATGGAAAGACTCATCAGGTGATGATATATCCGGCAGCAGGCAAGATAGAGGGCAGCTACCCTGAGGATTACAGCGCATCAGAGGATAGAGACATAACGGGGGAGGAAACAGATGAACAGCAGATGGCAGGCGAATAAAACAGGACTGATAAATTTCTGGTATTATGACGAGCAGGAGTTTCCGTTCGTAAACGGGAGGATGCTGCTCCGCGGCTCAAACGGTTCGGGAAAATCAGTAACGATGCAGAGCGTAGTGCCGCTGCTGCTTGACGG
Source organism: Succinivibrio sp. (assembly GCA_963632005.1). GTDB lineage: Bacteria > Bacillota > Clostridia > Peptostreptococcales > Anaerovoracaceae > CAKQOE01. The sequence continues at coordinate 10,865 of CAVGTL010000001.1, read as the reverse complement.
AAATATGAGTCCGGAGAGGCTTGACCCGTTCGGTTCGCGCGACCGTAAGATGAGCAGCTATCTGCTTGAAGAGGATGATGAACGCGAGGAACGCACAGGATACCTTTATCTGGAATTTAAGCGCCGCGACAGCGATACTTATTTTACTATAGGAATGGGGATAAAAGCTAAAAAAAGAAAGCAGCTCGATAAGTGGTACTTTGGCCTGAGCGACGGGCGCAGGATAGGAAAGGACTTTTATCTGTATAAAGATATCGGTGAAAAGGTCCCGCTGTCAAAGAAGGAGCTGGAAAACCGCATCGGTGACGGCGGAAGAGTGTTCAGCAAGCAGTCAGAATACATGGAATATGTGAACCGCAATATATTTGGATTTGGAACTGTTGATGAATACAAGGAAATGATAGACCTTCTGATACAGCTCAGAACGCCTAAGCTTTCGAAGGATTTCAAGCCTTCTGTCATAAACGACATACTCAGCGATTCTCTTCAGCCGCTTTCCGACGATGACCTCAGACCGATGTCTGAGGCCATAGAAAGTATGGACCAGCTCAGCATGAATCTCAAGAGCACTGAAAAAGCATACCGGGCGGCGCTTAATATAGATGAAGTATTTTCAAAATATAATAAGCTTGTTCTGTATGAAAAGGCTAATGATCATGAACGGGAAAAAATTAAGCTTAAGGAAGCGGTCAAAAGTAAAGGTGATCGTGAAACAGAGCTTAGTAAATGCAGGGAGAAAATCAGTAAGCTTGAACGTGAGCAGATAGAAATAGAGGCGAAGAATGATGTCATGCAGAGTGAAATGGCTTCTCTGCGAAAAAGTGATGCTGTTGAGCTTAAAAATAAGGAAATGAAGCTTAAGGCGGGAATAGATTCGCTTGTTGAAAAAGAAAAGAAAAAGGAAGCTGATCTGGCATCCAAGCAGAACAGGCTTCTTGAAGAAAAAGAAAACCTCAAGGCAGAAGAAGATAAGCAGTATGAAAAGAAAAATGAAATAACAAAAATAATTGATAACATGAACCTGGATGCGGATATTATGTCATTTGTCGAACATGAATTTTTCTGCAAAGAGCTTATGGCAGAGCTTGAAAAAACTTACAAATATGATAAGCATGAGGAGCTGTTGAATAAATTAAAAGGAGAAATAGAAAAAGGAAAAAAGATACTTGATGAATTAGAGAGCCTTGAAAGGCTTAAAGACAAGCAGATACAAAAAAGAGATGAATGTATAAGGGAGCTTAACGCCCGACAGAAAAAATTAAATGATATAGAGTTGATGATGACAGCATCAGAGAACGAATGGAAGGAAGCGCTCATAAAATGGAACTCAGCAAATAAAGAACTTGTAATGGAAGGACCTGATATCAGAGAAATGCTTTCATTTGCTGATAACTATGACCTGTCATCCGATTTTAATACTGTACGCGACAGGGCAGCAGATGTACGTCAGGTGAAAAAATCGGCATTGTTGAACAGTATAGGTAAAAATCGTTCAGAAATGGAAAAGCTTACTGAGGAAAAGCTTTCAGTCGAAAAGGAGCTGTCTGAATGGCAGGATATGAAGGATCCTGAACCGCCTCGAAGTGAAGCTGTGCTGAATAACAGGAAAAGACTTACAGAACTGGGCATACCTTATCAGGAATTCTATAAAGTAATAGAATTCGGCAAAACGCTTGATGAAAGCGAGTGCGGAAAAATAGAAGAAACGCTGATGCGTATGGGTATCCTTGATGCTGTAGTTATAGAAGAACAGTACAGAGAAAAAGCGCTTGCTGCTGCGCCGGGATGCGCGGATAATTACCTTTTTGCCGGTGAGCCGTGCGAAGGAAAAAGTCTGCTCGATGTTCTTGAGCTTAACGATGAAGTCAACGATCTGTTTTCAAATCAGAGACTTACAGGAATACTCAGGAGCATATCATATAATGCTGATGGCGGCGGTGACGCCGGGTCAGGTGTACTGTCTGTTTCTGCTGATGGCTCATTCGGTATGGGTGTCATTACCGGAACGGTAACGGGCGAGCATGATGCAGGCTTCCTCGGTACTAAGGCTCGTGAAAAAAAGCGTCAGGCTATGATAGAAGAGTGCAGGAAAAGACTGGAAGAACTGTCAGCGGAGATAGCAGAGTTCGAGAAAAAGAACGCCGAGCTGGAAAAGCGTAAAGAAATTCTGCTTTCAGAGTATGAAAGCTTACCGAATGATGCTGATATGAAAGCGAGTGCAGTAATGCTGCGCGATGCAAAAAATGAATGTGCAGCGCAGGAGGCGCTCAGGCAGAGTCTGGAAGATGAACTGAGCAAGATGACAACTCAACTGAAGGCTGTAAAAAAGAATGCAGTGGAAGCATCTGAAAAACTTGGCATACAGTGCAGTCTGGATGCTTTTACTGAAGCATCAGAGGCTGCAACGGATTATACGCATGATCTGTCTCAGCTGAAGGCAAAGCATGAGGTCTATATCAGCAGTGTGAGCAATATACGGGTATCGAAGTCAAGATTAAACGATATACAGAGCGACATTGATACTATAAGAGACGAATACAGCTCAGCTCAGCGAGATCTTCAGCGTAATAAGGCAGAATACGAATCTGTACTTAAGCAGCTTGAAATGACAGATTATAAAGAAATAAAAGACCGTCTTGATGAATGTTCAGCGTGGCTTAAGGGATACAATGAATTGCATGGAAAATGTGTAGGGCAGCTGACTGAAGAAGAAGGCAAGGCAGAACGACTTAAAGAAAGTATAAAAGAATATTCAGATAAAGTCGATTCGTGTAAAGCAAACTCAGAGAAGCTGGAAAAATTCTATGTGAAGGAGCTTGAGCTTGGATATTGTGAAGTACCTGAGGAACTGAACGGAGAAGCGTCAAAAATCAGAAATTATCTGGCAAATGATGTTAAGTCGCTGAAGAAAAATGATGTTCTGCAGGAACTTAACAATGCATATTTTGAAAATAAGGCTGACATGAGTGAATACAGCCTTACGCAGGGCGAGCTGTTCTCCGATCTGGATGATGAAAATGACGATCCGATGCATTCGCCAAAAAGATTTGATCTTTCAGGAAGATACGATGGCGTTAAAATATCATTTAAAAACCTGATGACGCATCTTGAAGAGGAAATAGAAAACATCAAGAGCCTCATAAAGAAGAATGACCGTAATCTGTTTGAAGAAATACTTGCAAATAATGTAAGCAGGAAAATAAGAGGCAAAATAAATTCATCTACGGCATGGGTAAAAAAGATGAATGATCTGATGGGTGCGATGAATACGTCAAGCGGTCTGAGACTCAGTCTCAGATGGAGGAGCAGGACTGCAGAGCATGAAGATCAGCTTGATACGAGGGAGCTGGTCGAGCTGTTGAAGAAAGATTACAATATAATGAGTGAAAATGAAAGTGAACGGCTTTCGCTGCATTTCAGGTCAAAGATAGAAGAGGCGCGCAGGCGCGCGTCAGACGATTCAGGAATGGTCTCATTTTATCAGATAATGAAGGAAACTCTTGATTACAGAAAATGGTTCGAATTCCAGCTGTTCTCTCAGAAAAACGGCGAAAAACAGAAGGAACTTACAAACAGCGTGTTTGGCACGTTCAGCGGCGGCGAAAAGGCTATGGCTATGTATGTTCCGCTGTTTTCGGCTGTCGTTGCAAAGTATCAGGGCGGGCGCGGTGACGCGCCGAGGCTCATATCTCTCGATGAGGCATTTGCCGGTGTTGACAACAGGAATATTCGTGATATGTTCAGGCTTATGTCGGAGTTTGAGTTCGACTTTATCATAAACTCGCAGGTACTGTGGGGCGACTGCGATACGCTTGACGCGCTTGCCATATACCAGCTGGTGCGTCCTGAGAACGCTAAGTTTGTCACTGTTATGCCTTACGTATGGAACGGTCACAGCAGGGAGCTGATGGACAATGAGACCGACGTTGAAATGAGAGGTGCGGAGCTTGGATAATGATATTGAAAAAAGATGTCTTCAATATTTTAAAAGCTCGATCGTATGGAAAAAAGTGTTAAGCGGGTTTAAAGAAAAGTACCGCTCATACGGCTGTTTTACGGGAACAGTAAAATTAAAGAATATTTCGAGCGATGAGATAGAGGCACTTGAAGGTTTTTTCGCAAAAAACTTTCACGGACAGGAAAGTATATCTGTTTCTGCAGAGAAGTTTCGAAAAGCTCTGGGATCAGGAAGGTTTGCAAGTGTAACGCCTGAACGTCTGCTTGAAATGTATTTTAATGAAAAAATAGTTGGAAAAAAGGCAGAACAGGAAGAAGCAGAACGCGTAAAAGAACTGATCGTTAAAAAATGGAAAGATACTTACCGCGGAACTCCGGCTGAAGCGGCTGAAGATAAGATAACAGAGCTGCTCAGACCGTTAGAGACGGATAAAGAACGATGGGAGAAATATCTTTATCTTTGTGCAGATATAATAAACGCTCTGCCGTACAGAAACGGAGAATTACAGTATCTGTCAGTATTTGCAGCACAGATGACAGGCGACCCACATGCATTTGATAAGGGAAGCTATGAGGGAAATTTACTTTATCAGATGGTAACTGACGACATGGAGCTGCGCGGAATAGAGATAATGAGTTCCGAAATATTTCAGCAGTATAAACGTCAGCGCTCGTATCTGGAAGCAGGAATAATGCTTGACGATGTTTCCAATTATACAATGCTGTACGGAGTACGCGGATTCAAGAAGGATGGCGAGCCGCATACAGGAATTGAAGGCTTTTACAGCGAACATGACATAGTACAGATCCCACTTGCAGTGCTTTCAAAGCTGGAACGAATGGAATGTCCTGATAACAGGATATTTATCGTAGAAAATCCGTCTGTTTTTGCAATGCTGTGCAGAGACAGACCGACAGGTGCATACATGTGCATGAACGGCCAGCCGCGTCTGGCCGGCCTGGTCGCACTGGAGCTGCTGAAGAAATCTGATACAGAAGTTTACTATGCCGGTGACTTAGATCCTGAAGGGCTGCTCATAGCCCAAAAGCTGGCGCAATTCTACGGTTCAAAATTTAATTTCAGAAATATGAGCAGTGAAGATTTTATGAAGAGCCGCTCCGGTAAGAAAATATCGCAGAAGCGACTGAAAATACTTGAAAAGATAACCGATGAAAGGCTAAAGCCTGCAGCAGAGCTTATAAAGAAATATCAGACAGCCGGATATCAGGAATTGATAGAATATCGATGATGCCTAATTAAAAAGTTTATACATAAAAATACCCCGAAAGCATTGTAGGACTTTCGGGGTATTTTTTATGGCGTCGTTTAGTCTAAAAGCCTGCCGTCGCATGAAATTATCTTTACCTGCCACGGGATCATCTTACCGCTGTTTCTGAGCGCCGTGATGAGGGCGTTCTGCAGACCGCCGCAGCATGGAACTTCCATGCGGGCGAGCGTTATTTCCTTTATATCGTTCTGCTTTATGATCTCAGTCAGCTTTTCTGAGTAGTCAAGAAAGTCTAGCTTCGGGCATCCTACGAGCGTTACATGATCCTTCATGAATTCATTGTGGAAGTTGCCGTATGAGAATGCCGTGCAGTCTGCTGCGATCAGAAGCTTTGCATTATTGAAATACGGCGCTTTGATCGGAACGAGCTGTATCTGGCACGGCCACTGCTGAAGCTGACTCTGAGGTGCATATGATACAGTGGCAGTTGAAGTCGGAGCGGCCTCAGAAGACGTCGCAGCATGGCGGTCGAACATCCTTGACATGCTGCCCGGACACATGTGAGGCGTTTCAGGCGCAGCACCCGCGCTGCCGTTTTCTGTGTCAGCGCACGATGACGGAGCAGGCGCAGGGCCGCCGAACGCCTTTACAGCTGCTGCAGCAGCCTTTTTAGCAGCCATTCTTACAGCTACGGCCTCTTCATCGTAATCAGCCGCTTCGCGTTCTATTATCTCTATAGCGTCAGCCGGACATGCCGGAAGGCAGTCACCGAGACCGTCGCAGTAATCGTCCTTTATGAGCCTTGCAACGCCGTCTATCATAGCGATAGCTCCCTCGTGGCACGCATCGGCGCAGGCGCCGCAGCCGTTACATTTTTCTTCGTGGATGTGAACTATTTTTCTGATCATTATTAATTGACCTCCGTATGTTTTTTTAATTTAATATTTTTTGATTTAATGTTTTCTGAAATATGTCCGGAATGAATGTCCGGGCATCAGCATCGCGCGTCACCGCGCCGATTCAATCTGTGCTGTATTTGTGCTATGTGAGTAATATATATGATTTTAAATAAAAAATCCGTAACATATGTTACGGATAAAAAATATCTTTTTTAAAATTTTGTTTTCGGCCATCACATATAGCACAGAAAATTTCTGACCTACAGAACGAGTGAAGGAGCAGTATAAACTCTTGCTGCCATTTCCTGATCGAGCAGATACAGGCTGCGAGGGTCTTCTCCGTAGAGCTCCATCTTAGTGATGAGGTCCTGAGCGTTTGTTTCTTCTTCACCCTGCTCCTTTACGAACCAGTCAAGGAACTGCATAGTTCTGAAATCTCTGATGTCGTAAGCAGCGCCGTATAAATTGTGAACAAGGCTCGTAACGTATTCCTCGTGCTCCAGGCCGAGCTTGAGAACGTCCATGCTTGACTGAGGATCCTTGTCAGGCTTGTCGATAGCTTCGAGAGTTACCTTGTTGCCGTTGTTCTGAAGGTACTGCATAAAGAGCATTGCGTGATCTCTTTCTTCCTGCGCCTGAATAGTGTACCAGTTCGCAAAGCCTGAAAGACCATTCTCTGCAAAGTAATTAGAGAATGAAAGATAAAGGTAAGCTGAGTAAAATTCCTTGTTGATCTGATCGTTGAGCAGTTCTGCTACTTTTGTATTTAACATTTTAAATTTCTCCTTTCAGTTTAGAATGAATAATATCTGAATAAATGATCCAACCGTGAGTCGACCCGGCCGACCCGCCAATAAAGATTTTAACATTACAGCAGAAAAAAACAAGCTTATGTATACAGAAAACACAATATATAGTTGAGAAGTCAGCAGAGAATAGGAAGGAGAGCAGATGCTGACAAAAAGCGAGCAACGAGTTAGCAGATAAGGATGCAGGGCGCATGTGCTGACATGCAGATTTAAAAAAGTCAGCAGAAGTTAATGAAGTCAATAATTGACGTAACACATACAAAAAGTTATAATATGAATGACGTATGATGTCTGAAAAAATATCCATGCGCCCGGCGCATCCACACTGACGGAGACGTCAGCATGATGTTGGATTCGGGCATCGTATGAAATTTATTGGAAGATCGGTTATTGCAGGATCAGAAAACATCAGACGAAAGGAGTATCCGTTATGAAACCATTTCCATGGTGGACAGAAGAACAAAAAGCCTTCCAGAAGGAAGTACACGAGTACGCAAAAACGATAGCAGCGAGAGATGAAATAACGCGCTGGACGCGCGAATTCCCGACTGATATTTTTGAAGAAATAGGCAGAAAAGGATATATCGGAGCAGCTATCCCAAAGGAATACGGCGGACTCGGCCTCGGAGCGACAGGCTCGTGCATACTCGCCGATGAGCTCAACGCGCGCATGCCGGGAGTAGGCAGGATCGTTGTGGGAAATATGAACGGCGGACTGCGCCAGATAATCGAATACGGCACAGAAGAACAGAAAAAGAGATTCCTGCCGGAGATCGCATCAGGCGAGACGGGCGCTGTAGTCATAACAGAAATGACAGCAGGAACGGACGCGTCAGGAGTCAGCGTGACGGCACGCAGAGAAGGCGATCATTATGTACTCAACGGAAAGAAGCGCTTTATAGTAGGCGCGGGCGCTGCCGAGCGTTATTTCGTATACGCGAGAACGAGCGACGATCCTGCGGACATAAAAAAGCGCAGACACATAACGGCGTTCATAGTAAAGCGCGGCACTCCGGGATTTTCAACTGAAAAGATAAACGAGATACTCGGTTTCCAGAATATACAGAACGGCTCGCTTGACTTCGACAACGTAATAGTATCTGAGGCGGATCGTATAGGAGAAGAAGGCGAAGGCTGGAAGATCATGATGGCAGGCCTGAATTTTGAGCGTACAAACATAGCTGCCGGAACGGTAGGCTGGATGCGCCTCCTGCTCAACAACTGCGTTCCGTATTCACAGCGCCGCGTACAATTCGGAAAAAAGACGGCAGACATGCCGCAGAATCAGGACAAGGTAGCTGACATAGTAATGCGACTCAACTTCCTGAGAAATTCAGTTTACTACACTGCATGGCAGTGGGACCGCGGCGAAGACATTACTATAGAAGCCAGCTCGATAAAAGCGATGGGCGTTGAAATGTGCCTTGAGTCAGCAAAGCAGGCGACTCAGATCATGGGCGGCGACGGCGTGAACCGCTTCTATCCGGTACAGAATGTTTTCGAAGTAGCAAAGACGGAGCACGTAGCGGGCGGAACTGTAGAAGCGTGCCGCATGACGGTGTACCGTTCGGCGCTCAAGCTTATGAAGGAAGATATTGAAATGCAGCGCCGCATCATAGATGAGGAGTCAGGCGTTCCTGTGCCTGTATTTGAGGACGTTGCAGAAAAGCTCGCTCCGACTGCAGAAAATATCCTGAAGGTCCTTGCAGAGGATTACAGAGCAAATCCTGGCCTCCACATGACGATCGACGACCTGCGCTGGTACATAGACGACAGCGACGCTGACATGCAGAAGCCGCTCGAAGAGCTCGAAAAAGAAGGCCTCATAATGACTCTCCGTAACAAGAAAACAGGCGAGATAGAGCTTGCAAAGGCAAACTACGACGGTCTGAAAAAGGCAAATCCAAAGGAGCATTACCGCTGGTTCCCTGACTGGGTCAGCGATGACAGGAAATTCTAAAAAATTTCTGTAATGCGGCAATAGATAATAGATAATCAACAAATACAATAGTATATCTGCGCGCGTCACCGCGCGAGCAGAAAAAGAGCGGCGCATACCACAACATGAAAAGTGAAGCATGCGCCGTTTTTTGCATATATGAAGTTGAACGCTATAGGGCTGCGCGAGCAGCCGGGCATCAGTACGTATTCATTCGTGCATATATTAATGTAAGAATTTATTTCTGATGATAGTAGCTGAAGAAGTCCTTCATGCGCCCCATAGCCTCCTCGAGCTGTACGAGATTAGGCAGGTAAACTATGCGGAAATGGTCCGGCTCGCCCCAGTTGAAGCCCGTGCCGCACGTTATGAGTATCTTCTTTTCTTTTAAAAGATCGAGCGCGAACTGCTCGTCGTTCGTGATGTTGAACTTTTTAACGTCCATCTTAGGGAAGATGTAGAACGCAGCTTTAGGCTTTACTACAGAGATACCCGGTATGTCGCAAAGAGCGTTGTATATGTATTCGCGCTGCTCGTAGATGCGGCCGCCCGGCACGAGCAGCTCGTCTGAGCTCTGGTATCCGCCGAGAGCAGTCTGTATGATGCTCTGAGCAGGAACGTTCGAGCAGAGACGCATGGAAGAAAGCAGGTTAAGGCCTTCTATATAACCCTGAACGTTTGACTTGTCGCCGCAGAGGCACATCCAGCCGACACGGTAGCCTGCGACTCTGTGAGACTTGCTCAGACCGTTGAAGCTTACTGTGAAGAGGTCAGGAGCGAGCGAAGCGAGCGCAACATGCTCATTTCCGTCCATTACGAGTCTGTCGTATATCTCGTCAGCGAAAAGTATGAGGTCGTTTTCGCGAGCTACCTGGACTATTTGCTCGAGCACGTCCTTAGGGTAGAGCGCGCCTGTAGGGTTGTTAGGGTTTATAACTACGATGCCCTTTGTGCGAGGAGTGACCTTTTTGCGTATATCGTCGATATCAGGCATCCAGTCAGACTGCTCATCGCATATGTAATGCACTGCAGTGCCGCCCGCAAGTGTTACGGAAGCAGTCCACAGCGGGTAGTCAGGTGCAGGAACGAGTATTTCGTCACCGTAATCAAGAAGTCCCTGCATAGACATGGTTATGAGCTCGCTGACGCCGTTGCCCGTGTAGATGTCATCCATGCCGACGTTAGGTATCTTTTTGAGCTGGCAGTACTGCATTATAGCTTTTCTTGCGTTGAAAAGTCCCTTTGAATCAGAATAGCCCTCAGTGTCGCGCAGGTTCATCATCATGTCCTTGACGATCTCGTCAGGCGCGTACAGTCCGAACGGCGCAGGGTTGCCGATGTTCAGCTTCAGAACGTCGATGCCTTCTGATATCATTCTGTTTGCTTCGTCCATAACAGGACCTCTTATGTCATAGCATACGTTATCCAGCTTGCTTGATTTTTCAAATTTTCTCATCTCATAAACCTCCATACTGATTTTAATAAAAAAGCCCTGAGCCTTGTAATATAAGGCTCAGGGCGAATATCCATATCCGTGTTACCACCTGAATTCGGGAAAAGCTTCCCGCTCTCTGTACGACTGAAGATAGATTTTTTAAGCTATAGCAGGAAAAATTCAAATCTTCTAATCGCTGTCCCTGTAACGTGGGAGCGTTACGCCTTCAGCTAATGATGCGATATTAATGGGTGCGCCGGGCGTACGGTCGTTATCTGATTTTATTATCAGATCTTATTATCGTATTCTCATTATCGTACTTTCGCTGTCGGAGCTCGGGGACTGCTTCGGTCACTGCTGCATGAAGGCTTTTCAGCGGCTGCCTTCTCTCTGTGATGCAGGGAGGCAACTTACTCCTTCCCGTCATGGCTTCAAGTTTTCCGTTGTTGCCACTATGCTAACACCTGACCCATATCAAGTCAAGCGTTAAAATTCTGTCATTAACATGAATATTGTATTCAAAATGTATACTTTTTATAATCACAGGACGCCGATACAGGCGGGCGGGCATGCAGGTCGCTCCGCGGTCACAGAATG